>NZ_JBFUHR010000004.1:0-314825 GCF_056402295.1 Pseudomonas sp. P4_B3 | reverse complement strand
ACCCTAAACTTGGCTCAGCAATCGTTGGTTACATCTTTGATTTCTCGCGGAGTAACTTGTGATGCTGATAATCTGTTGACTAGCAGTCTGACTCCACAAGCACCCACACGAATTGCTTGATTCAGTTGTTAAAGAGCGGTTGGTTAAGATCTTTCGTCTCAACCGAGGCGCGCATTCTACAGCAGCCTCATTTGCTGTCAAGTGGTATTTTTCAGAAGTTTTCAAAGTTTCCTTTTCAACTTCAACCACTTGCGCTTCAGATCTCTCGTCAGCGGGAGGCGAATTCTACAGCGTTACACGCTGCTGTCAACACCTCTTTTTCAACTCCCTTTTGGCTTCGATGACCTGAAGCAACCTGCTGCCGAAAACTGCATAACTCATTGTTTACCAAGGAGTTTTCCGTTTCGACTGCGCCGGAAGTGGGGCGAATTATAGACACCTGTAATCTGCCGTCAAGCACTGATTCAGGTTTTCTATCAATAACCTGCAGAATGCAGCAAAACGCCCCAAAGCAAGCCTGTATAGAGGAGCCAAAACGCCCTTCTATATAGAAGAGCTTCCTCATGGGCAGCCACAGCCCATGTCATAGCCAAAAAATCAGCCCACCACATACAGACGGTTGGCTGGCCGCCAAATAACAAAAAAGCACCCAAGGTGCTTTTTTGTTATCGCTGTCAGATGAATAAAGTCGCCACCCTGGCCCGCGCCATGTGCAGCTTCTTGTAACTGTCGATCAGACGAAGGTGCCTGTCGAGCCCTTCCAGTTTCATGCTCGTCGGCGTCAGACCGTAGAAACGTACGCTGCCATCCACGGACCCTATCGCCGCGTCCATCCGCTCGTTGCCGAACATCCGGCGGAAGTTGACCTCGTAGTCGCTCAGTTCCAGATCATCGTCCAGCTGCATTTCCAGCACGACGTTCACGGCCTGATAAAACAAGCCGCGCTCGACGGTGTTGTCGTTGTATTGCAAGAAGGCTTCCACCAGATCCTTGGCCTGATCAAACTTCTGCAAGGCGAGATAAATCAGCAGCCTCAGCTCCAGGATCGTCAACTTGCCCCAAGGCGTGTTGTCGTCGAACTCGATGCCGATCAAGGTGGTGATGTCGGTGTAATCGTCCAGCTCGCTATTTTCCAGACCCTTGGCCAGCGTTCTCAGGCCGACTTTGCTCAGGCCGTGCAGATTCAGGATGTCCGCGCGGAACTGCAGCGCCTTGTTGGTGTTATCCCAGATCAAATCTTCTACCGGATAAATTTCCGAGTAATCCGGCACCAGAATGCGGCAGGCCTTGGCGCCAATGTGCTCATAGACCGCCATGTACACTTCTTTGCCCATGTCTTCGAGAATGCCGAACAAGGTCGCGGCCTCTTCGACATTGGAGTTTTCGCCTTGACCGGAGAAATCCCACTCAACGAATTCGAAATCCGGCTTGGCACTGAAGAAGCGCCACGAGACCACACCGCTGGAGTCGATAAAGTGCTCGACGAAGTTGTTCGGCTCAGTCACCGCCTGACCTTCGAAGGTCGGCTGAGGCAGATCGTTCAGGCCTTCGAAACTGCGGCCTTGCAGCAGTTCCGTCAGGCTGCGCTCCAGCGCCACTTCCAGGCTTGGGTGCGCGCCGAACGAGGCAAACACGCCGCCAGTACGCGGGTTCATCAAGGTGACGCACATCACCGGGAACTCCCCGCCCAGCGATGCATCCTTGACCAACACCGGGAAGCCCTGCTCTTCCAGGGCCTGGATACCGGCCAGGATGCCCGGGTATTTCGCCAGTACTTCCTGCGGCACATCCGGCAGGGCCATTTCGCCTTCGAGGATTTCGCGCTTGACCGCGCGCTCGAAGATCTCCGACAGGCACTGCACTTGGGCTTCGGCCAGCGTGTTTCCTGCGCTCATGCCATTGCTCAGGAACAGGTTTTCGATCAGGTTGGACGGGAAGTACACCACCTCATTGTCCGACTGGCGCACAAACGGCAGTGAACAAATACCCCGCTGGGTGTTGCCGGAGTTGGTGTCGTACAGATGCGAGCCACGCAACTCGCCGTCCCGGTCGTAAACCTTCAGGCAGTACTCGTCGAGGATGTCAGTCGGCAGTTCGTCCTTCGGACCCGGCTTGAACCAGCGCTCGTCCGGGTAATGCACAAACGCCGCGTTGGCGATGTCCTCGCCCCAGAACTGATCGTTGTAGAAGAAGTTGCAGTTGAGCCGCTCGATAAACTCGCCCAGTGCCGATGCCAGCGCACCTTCCTTGGTCGCGCCTTTGCCGTTGGTAAAACACATCGGCGAGTGCGCATCGCGGATGTGCAGCGACCACACATTGGGCACGATATTGCGCCACGAAGCGATTTCAATCTTCATGCCCAGGTCGGCCAGGATGCCCGACATGTTGGCGATGGTTTGTTCCAGCGGCAGGTCCTTGCCCACAATGTAGGTGCCCGCTTCGCCAGTCGAATGCGGCATCAGCAACGCCTGGGCATCGGCGTCGAGGTTTTCGACCTCTTCAATCACGAACTCAGGCCCGGTTTGCACCACCTTCTTTACCGTACAACGGTCGATGGAGCGCAAGATCCCCTGACGGTCCTTGGCGGAGATGTCCGCTGGCAATTCGACCTGAATCTTGAAAATCTGGTTGTAGCGATTTTCCGGATCAACAATGTTGTTCTGCGACAGGCGGATATTTTCGGTGGGGATATTGCGGGTCTCGCAATACAACTTCACGAAGTACGCCGCACACAACGCCGACGAAGCCAGGAAGTAATCGAACGGCCCCGGCGCCGAGCCATCGCCTTTGTAGCGAATGGGTTGATCGGCAATCACCGTGAAGTCGTCGAACTTGGCCTCAAGTCGAAGGTTGTCGAGAAAGTTGACCTTGATTTCCATGCGTGCTTACCAGAATAACGAGCTAAACGATTTGGCCGCCATTATCCGGTTTTTCAGCACAGACCGTTAACTTTCCACTATTTTTCGACCAACACCACCCCACGCTCCTCAAGCAAGCGCACAAACATCGTCAGGCTCTGCGACACCGTCCCCCTACGCCAAACCAGCCAGGTGCGCAGATAACGGAACGACTCCGACAACGGCCAGACGCTGACCGTCGTGCATCCAGGCATGCTTTCGAGCATGCTGCGGGGCATCAGCGCCAGGCCGGCACCGGCGCTGACGCAGGCCAACATGCCGTGATAGGACTCCATTTCGAAAATCTTGCCGGGTACCGCCGCGCCATTGGCGAACCAGCTTTCGAAGTGATGCCGATAGGAGCAGTTAGAGCGGAAGGCATAGATGTTTTCACCATTCACATCCTTGGCCCGATGAATCGGCTCATGGTTGAGCGGTGCGATCAGGACCATTTCCTCTTCGAAAGCAGGCACGCCCTCCAGTGCCGGATGCAACACCGGACCATCGACAAATGCCGCGGCCAGCCGCCCTGACAGCACCCCATCGATCATGGTCCCGGAGGGGCCGGTGGACAGGTCCAGTTCGACCTTGGCGTGTTTCTGGTTATAGGCGGCCAATAGCTCTGGAATACGTACCGCTGCAGTACTTTCCAGCGAGCCCAGGGCGAAGGCTCCCTGCGGTTCTTCACCTGCCACGGTGGCGCGCGCCTCCTGAACCAGGTCGAGAATACGTCGAGCGTAATCCAGAAAGCTCCAGCCGGCCGGCGACAGGCGCAGGCGACTCTTCTCGCGGATAAACAGATCCACCCCCAGGTCCAGCTCAAGCTGCTTGATTCTGGTCGTGAGATTCGATGGCACCCGGTGGATATGCTGGGCGGCCACGCTGATGCTGCCGTGCTCGGCGACAGCCTTGAAAATTTCGAGCTGAACCAGATCCAATTCATTCTCCAAACGTGAACGTTATGCTCAGTATTATTCAGTTTCCATAAAACATATAGCCCCATAACCTGAGCACATTCCCACCCCGCAGGACGGTGCCATGACCAACGTTTCCAGCCTCACCCATGCCATTTCGATCAACCCGACCACCGGCGAGCAGATCGGCCATTACCCTTTCGAATCCGATTCGGCATTACAGGCCGCGCTGACGCGGGCCGCTACCGGGTTTCGCGCCTGGCGCCGCAAACCGGTTGAGCAGCGCGCACAGCTTTTGATCAACCTCGGCCAGGCCTTGCGCAACAATGCGCAGGCCATGGCGAACATGATCACCCTGGAAATGGGTAAGCCGATTGCCCAGGCCCGCGGTGAAATTGAAAAATGTGCGCAGCTCTGCCAGTGGTACGCCGAACACGGTCCCGCCATGCTGAGCTCAGAAACGACCCTGGTTGAAGGCGACAAGGCACGCATTGAATATCGCCCGCTCGGCCCGATTCTCGCCGTCATGCCGTGGAACTTCCCCATCTGGCAAGTCCTGCGCGGCGCGGTCCCCACGTTGCTCGCCGGCAACACCTACGTGCTCAAGCACGCGCCAAACGTCATGGGCAGCGCCTACCTGCTGCTGGAAGCCTTCCAGCAAGCGGACTTTCCTGAAGGTGTTTTCGAGGTCATCAACGTCACCCCGGAAGGTGTATCCAGGGCGATCGCCGATCCACGTATCGCGGCTGTCACCCTCACCGGCAGCGTCCGTGCAGGCATGGCCATCGGCGCTCAGGCTGGAGCGGCACTGAAGAAGTGTGTATTGGAACTGGGCGGCTCCGACCCGTTTATCGTGCTCGACGACGCAGACCTCGACGAGGCGGTGAAAGCCGCGGTGATCGGGCGCTATCAAAACACCGGACAAGTCTGCGCTGCCGCCAAACGCCTGATTGTCGAGCAAGGCATCGTCGAGGAATTTACCCGCAAGTTCGTCGAGGCCACCCAGCAGCTGGTCGTCGGTGATCCACTCGCCACCAACACTTACATCGGCCCGATGGCTCGCTTCGATCTGCGCGACGAACTGGATCAACAGGTTCGCGACACACTGGAAGAAGGCGCGACGCTGCTGCTGGGTGGAAAGAAGGCTGAAGGCCCCGGCAATTACTATGAGCCTACGGTACTCGGCGACGTGACCGATCAGATGACATCATTCAAACAGGAGTTGTTTGGCCCTGTGGCCTCAATCATCACGGCCCGAGACGCAGCCCATGCGCTGGAATTGGCCAATGACAGCGAGTTCGGCCTCACCGCCACCCTCTACACGCGCAATGTCGAACTCGCCCGGCAGATGGCCGGCGAACTTGAAACCGGTGGAGTGTTCATCAACGGCTATAGCGCCAGCGATCCGCGTGTCAGTTTTGGTGGCGTGAAGAAGAGTGGCTTTGGCCGTGAGCTCTCGCACTTCGGGGTGCGCGAATTCTGTAATGCACAGACGGTTTGGCTGGATCGACGTTAAGGGCAGCGTAGTACTGCGAACTGGCTCAATTTCCGACAGAGCAAAAACCTTGATACTGGAATGAAAAAACGGGCGCCTTATCGGCGCCCGTTTTTTGTTCAAAGGATTGATGACACAGATGAGGTTCTGCCCACCAGCACCCAGTGTGCCGCCTCGCGCTGATATGTTTTTTTTCACCAAGTTGATTTATGAAATGTTTTATGTCATTTATACCCTCGTGAATCATCGGGACAGTCCACCTTGCCAGACCGGACGGCAGCCCCCCCTACCACCCAAACGCCCCATCCAAGGAGTCAACAATATGTACAAGACAGAACTTCTAGGCGCTCTGGCACTGTGCGTCGCAAGCTTGCTGGCACACGCCGACGACGACAGCCTGCGTATCGGTATCGAAGCCGCCTACCCGCCCTTCTCCTTCAAGACGCCAGAGGGCAACGTCAGTGGTTTCGATTACGACATTGGCAACGCGCTGTGCGAAGAGATGAAGGTCAAATGCGAGTGGGTCATCCAGGAATTCGACGGCATGATCCCGTCGCTGAAAGTGCGCAAGATCGATGCTGTGCTGTCGTCGATGTCGATCACTGAAGACCGTATGAAGTCGGTCGATTTCAGCAAAAAGTACTACCACACGCCGGGCAAGTTCGCGATGAAGACCGGTAGCGTGATCGACGACCCGCTGGTCGATCTCAAAGGCAAGAAACTCGGCGTGCAACGCTCCTCGACCTATGACCGTTTCGCCACCGAGCAGCTTGAGAAAGCCGGCGTCGAGGTGGTGCGCTACTCATCGCAAAATGAAGCCTTCCTCGATCTGGCAGCGGGTCGCCTGGACGCCACGCTTGCAGACATCGTCAACACCGATGAAAGCTTTATCAAAACACCATTGGGTAAGGGTTTCGCACTGGCAGGGCCGGACATCAACGACCCGAAATACTTCGGCAGAGGCGCCGGGATCGCGGTGCGTAAAGGCGACAGCGCGAACGTTGCACGCCTGAGTGCAGCGATTGATGCGATCCGCGCCAATGGCAAGTACCAGCAAGTGATGGGCAAGTACTTCGCCTTCGATATCTACGGCGAATAGGCCTTCATCCGAAACCCTGGCGCCGGCCCCATGCGGGCGCCGCTTTTGGCTTGTCTCGTGCGCCTCCCGGCGCTCGCTTGAGGAACTTCATCATGCTCCACGGCTACGGATCGAGCATTCTCGATGGCGCCTGGCTGACCATTAATCTGGCCCTGACCTCCATGACCATGGCCATTTCCCTGGGACTGATCGGCGCGGCCTTTCGTTTGTCGCCGTTCAAATGGCTGGCGGTGCTGGGCGAAGGTTATACAACCCTGATTCGCGGTATTCCTGACCTGGTGTTGATCCTGCTGATTTTCTACGGCGGCCAGGATCTGATGAACCGCATGGCCCTTGCTCTCGGTTACACCCAGTACATCGACATCAATCCCTTTATCGCCGGCGTCTGCACCATGGGCTTCATTTTCGGTGCCTATCTCTCGGAGACCTTTCGTGGCGCCTTCATGGCGATCCCTAAAGGTCAGGCAGAGGCCGGCGCGGCGTACGGCATGAGTGGCGTTCAGGTGTTCTGGCGGATTCTGGTGCCGCAGATGATTCGTTTCGCCATTCCCGGGTTCACCAACAACTGGTTGGTGCTGACCAAATCCACCGCACTGATCTCGGTAATCGGTTTGCAGGACATGATGTTCAAAGCCAAAAACGCAGCGGACGCCACCCATGAGCCGTTCACGTTTTTCCTCGCGGTTGCCGCGCTCTACTTGATGCTGACCAGCGTGTCATTGCTGGTGCTGCGCTATCTGGAAAAACACTACTCGGTCGGCATCAAAGCCGCCGAACTGTGACTGGGAGCCCCCCCATGATTCTCGACTACAACCTGATTTGGGAAAACCTGCCGCTGTATTTCAACGGCGCTTTGGTGACCCTGAAAGTACTGCTGATTTCCCTGGCCGTTGGCCTGGTGCTTGCGGTTCCTGTAGCGCTGATGCGCGTATCCCGATCACCGCTGATCAACTTCCCGGCCTGGCTCTACACCTACGTGATCCGCGGCACCCCGATGCTGGTGCAATTGTTCCTGATCTACTACGGGTTGGCACAGTTCGAAGCGGTACGTCAATGCGCGCTCTGGCCGTACCTGTCCAGCGCAACCTTTTGTGCCTGCCTGGCCTTCGCAATCAATACCAGCGCCTATAGCGCGGAACTCCTGGCCGGCAGTTTGAAGGCCACGGCCCACGGCGAGATCGAAGCCGCCAAAGCCATGGGCATGTCGCGTCTTACCTTGTACCGCCGCATCCTCCTGCCGTCGGCCTTGCGCCGGGCGCTGCCGCAGTACAGCAACGAAGTGCTGATGATGCTGCAGACCACCAGCCTGGCGTCCATCGTCACGTTGGTGGATATCACCGGAGCCGCGCGAACCGTCAGTTCGCGCTTCTACCTGCCGTTCGAAGCATTCATCACTGCCGGTCTCATCTACCTGGCCCTGACCTTCATCCTGGTTCGCCTGTTCAAGCTGGCCGAGCGCCGCTGGCTGGCCTATCTGGCACCACGCAAGCACTAAGGAGCGTTATGAAGCACATTCAATACCTTTTGCCGTGGAGTGCCTCGGGCACAGAGCGAAAGCTGTCGCTGTTTCGTTTTGGCAGCGGGCCGCGCAAGGCCTACATCCAGGCTTCCCTGCATGCCGACGAACTGCCGGGGATGCGCGTCGCCGTCGAGCTCAAGCGCCGTCTGCTGGAACTGGAAGAGCAAGGCCTGTTGAACGGGGTGATCGAACTGGTGCCGATGGCCAATCCGATTGGTATCGCACAGATGTTCCAGGCCACCCATCAAGGGCGCTTTGAATTCTCCAGCGGGAAGAATTTCAATCGCGACTTCCCGGAACTCGCCGAGGCAGTGACAAGGCAACTGGACGGTCAACTGGGCGACGATGCCAACGCCAACATCGCACTGATCCGCCGCGCCATGGGCGACGCCCTCACCAACATGCCGGCACCGACATCGGAACTCGATGGCTTGCGGCGCCTGTTGCTGCAGCATGCCTGTGATGCCGATGTGGTGCTGGACCTGCACTGCGACTTCGAGTCGATCATGCTGCTGTATGCCATGCCGCAAAACTGGTCACGCTTGCGCTCATTGGCCGCCCGCCTCGGCGCCGGCGTGGCCCTGCTCGCCGAGGCTGCGGGAGGCAACGCCTTCGATGAAGCCTGCGCAATCCCCTGGCTGCACCTGGCCGAGCGCTTTCCTGAAGCCAATATTCCGCTGGCGTGCGTGGCCACCACGATTGAATTGCGCGGCATGGCCGACACCGAGCGCGAGCAATGCGTCGACAGTGCCCAGGCCATTCTCGGCTATCTCGCCGAGCAAGACCTGATCAGCGGCGACTGGCCTGCAGTGCCACCGAGCCGTTGTGAGGCGACACCGTTCGCCGGTGCGCAGTACGCCTATGCGCCGCACCCGGGGGTGGTGAGTTATCTGCAACCGTTGGGTGCCCACGTCAAGGTCGGCGATCCGCTCTTCGAAGTGATCGATCCGCTGACCGATCAGCACAGCGTGGTGCACGCCAGCACCGACGGCATCCTGTATGCCCGTGAACGCCTGCGCTTTGCCCAGCCTGGTTTGTGGTTGGCCAAAGTGGCCGGTAACACCCCTATTCGCCAAGGCCGTTTGCTCAGCGACTGATTCCAGAGAGTTGAAACCATGTACAAACTTGAAATTCAGGATCTTCACAAAAGCTACGGCGCCCACGAAGTGCTCAAGGGCGTGTCTCTGGAAGCGAAAGCCGGTGACGTCATCAGCATTATCGGCTCCAGTGGATCTGGTAAAAGCACCTTCCTGCGTTGCATCAACCTGCTGGAGCAGCCCAACGCTGGCAACATCGTGCTCAATGGCGAACAGCTGAAGCTGGTGACCAATAAACTCGGCGGGCTCAAGGCTGCCGAACCCAGGCAGCTGCAGCGCATGCGTTCGCGGCTATCGATGGTGTTTCAGCACTTCAACCTCTGGTCGCACATGAGTGCCCTTGAAAACGTCATGGAAGCTCCGGTGCATGTGCTGGGCATGAACAAGCAAGAAGCCCGGGAAAAAGCCGAACACTACCTGAACAAAGTCGGCGTGGCACACCGCATGGACGCCTGGCCGGCGCATATGTCCGGTGGTGAGCAGCAGCGCGTGGCGATTGCCCGTGCACTGGCCATGGAACCTGAAGTGATGCTGTTCGATGAACCGACTTCGGCACTCGACCCCGAGCTGGTCGGCGAAGTACTTAAAGTCATGCAGGATCTCGCACTCGAAGGACGCACCATGGTGGTCGTGACCCACGAAATGGGGTTTGCCCGCGAGGTTTCCAATCAACTGGTGTTTCTGCACAAGGGGCGGGTCGAAGAGCGCGGCAATCCGCGTGAAGTGCTGGTCAATCCACAGTCCGAGCGTCTCCAGCAATTTCTGTCCGATTTTTCAGGCATTGCGCGTTATCGTTCTTCGCGGGCAAGCCACGCTCCCACAAGTTATGCGCCCGCCCCAGCCCCATCTCCAACCCTCAGGAACTGCAGAGCCGGACATGCCGACCCCCACAAAAAACACCACGGTCTATGCCGCGCCGGTGATGCGCAAACTGACGGAAATCGTTACCGATTTACCGCCATCACTGCGCAAAGTGGCGGATTTCATCCTGCGTCACCCGCTAAGGGCTGCGACGTTGACTATCGAAGAAATGGCTCATGAAACATCCACCTCGCCAGCCGCGGTCAATCGTTTGGCCAAGGCTCTGAACCTGGGTGGCTACACCGGCATGAAGGCCGAGCTGGTGGCGACTTTGCAGCAGATGGTGTCGCCGGTCGACAAGCTTCGTAATGAACTGGCGCATCGACCGGGTGGCGCATTTGGCCTGCATGAGCAAATCCAGAGCGCCACCAGCAACCTCGCCACGGCGGCGACCAACAACCATGAAGATGCCTTTGAAGCGTTCGTCACCCGCCTGACCGAGGCGCGTAAAATCTACATCCTCGGCTTTGGCAACAGCGTCTACTTCGCAGGCCTGGCCGCCTCGACCCTGATGCCCTTCTGTGCGGACGCCACCGCCATCAGCATGGAAGGCGGCAACGAAAACGCCGCTTACCGCCTGGCCGCAATCACCGATCAGGATGTATTGCTGGCGATTTCCCTGCCGCGCTATTCCCTCGACACCCTGCAACTCGCGCGTTTTGCCAATGAGCGCGGCGCCTCGGTGCTGGCAATCACCGACTCACCTGCCTCGCCTCTCACCAGCATTGCCGAACACGTGCTATTTGCCCCCGCCGACCATCCGGTCATGACCAGCTCCAACATCGCCGTGCTCGCCTTGATCGAAGGATTAGTGGCGGGTGTGATGGCCCGCAATAAAGAAGCCGTCAAGTTGGCGACAGAGCTGACCGAAAGCGTGATGTCTTACCTGCATATTCCTTCCAGCAGTAAATCGCCGAAAAAGTGATATTTCTTGGGGGGGGGTCGCCCCCACAGCACTGCGCACTCCTTGATATCATGGTGCCTGCACGACTACGCGCCTGGCACCAACATGCTGAAATCGGGAACAGGCGGGGTTAGAGCGAGCGTAAAAAGCCGGATCAGGCGCCGGCCACGGGGTAAGATTTGCAGCAATTGCTGCGGTGTGATGCTCATGTCTGCATCGCTTCGAATGTAGATCGTCCTGAATAAAAACGACTGGCCACCGACTTATCGACAGCGCATGGCTTAGCTTATAGAATCGTGCGCCGAAAAAAATAAAACTTTCTTGATTCGCAGGTAGCGCATGACACCCTCCGTTAGCGAAACAAAGAATCTGGACATCGAAGTATTGCGTGCCTATGCCATCGCTATTACTTTCGTTGCCCATCTCGGTCTTTTAAATCCGGATTGGTTTAAATGGACTACCTATTTCTGGCTGGGTGGAGGGGTAGATTTATTCTTCTGCATTTCCGGATTCCTTATAACGACATCATTGATAAAAGCTTCGAACCAGCAAGATCAGTTCCTGCGTTTTGCTGGATCTTTTTGGACAAGGCGGTTGTTTCGATTGTGGCCCGCAGCGATTTTCTGGTCGACCATAACGTTGGCAATTTCATTTGCCTTTGACGTCTCCAGGACATTTGGCTCACAAGAGAACATGGTAAACTCTTGGATATTCGGCATGTTGAATATCCAAAATATATACATCTGGTACACTGAAAATTCAAACAGCGCAACTCCACTATGGCACTACTGGAGCTTG
This sequence comes from Pseudomonas sp. P4_B3, assembly GCF_056402295.1. Classification (NCBI taxonomy): domain Bacteria; kingdom Pseudomonadati; phylum Pseudomonadota; class Gammaproteobacteria; order Pseudomonadales; family Pseudomonadaceae; genus Pseudomonas; species Pseudomonas sp. P4_B3. Next base: position 303,241 of record NZ_JBFUHR010000004.1, on the reverse strand, counting down.
TCGCTAGAAGAACAGTTCTATGTAATTCTCCCCATCATTTTGTTCTTCATCCCTAATCGCAAATTATTGATCATCCCTTTTCTTGCAGTGGCAATTTACCATTCCACACAGATACGTCCGTGGGGTACATTGCTTTGGTTTATTCGAAGCGACGCATTGCTTTACGGCACCCTCATCGCGCTGGCCTGGCATTACTACCCACAGCGGATATCAAGTATTTTCTCTACCAAGAACAAAAAAACATTACAACTTGCATTATTGATTTGTATTCCCTTACCCATCATCACAGCAAAAATCGGCTGGTCCCCCTATTTCATGGGATTTGTCGCAATCACTTCAAGCCTGGTTGTGCTCCTGTGTTCGGGAAATCTAAACCTTACGGGCTCAAATGGCCGCCTCCGAAAGATCGCCATTCACATCGGATCGCGCTCTTACTCCATTTATCTTGTTCACAACCCTATATTTGCAATTGTAAGAGAAATATGCCTTCAGTCAGGGTATACGGATCTCACACTTGAAACCGATAAAATATTTGCCGTCCTCATCGCACTAGTACTAACTGGAGTGATTGCAGAGTTTTCCTACCAATTTGTGGAAACTCCACTTAGAAGTTACGGGTCGCAGCTTTCGAAAGCAAAATTCAAGCGGGTGATGTTGGCCAACTAATGCTTTTGGAGTAGCCGTCCTGATCAGCGAAACTGATTCAACGCGACGCGGTATTTTTTCAAAGATCTCGAGTCGCTGACTGCCAAGGATGCCAGCCGAACACTCAAAAATAAAAAGGGGGCGGGACGGAGTGATCCCCCCCTGGCTCCCCATCTTCTTTTTCATACTTCTTGAAAGCTTCGAGAGTTTCACTCTGGATTTTTCCAGGCAGGTAAGCGGCGACGTGACAGTACTACGGCCTGAACTGGTGACGGTCAGCCACTTGTTTGTACGCCAGTCGGCAGAGTTGGCGGCAGCAGTGACTCACCTAATGCTGAAGACCTTGCTCGACAATCACTGGCATCCTTCAGGGGGTCTTCGACCCCTTTAAGTCCGCCAATGCGGTTTTTTCACGCGCCACTTACAGTGGGCGCAGCTCTGGGTGCTACGCTTTTCCTGTGCATGGAGGAAGCGCGATGCCAGAAGATCTTGCCCCCACCCCGCTCAATTCTTGCGACGAAGACTCTATTGCCCTCGGGCATACTATCGATGAGGTTGCGGCCTGGATCGACCACCGCGGCTCTACGTGTGTGTCTGATCGCATCAATATGCCAAAGTTACATACCTGGGTGTTCAACAAACCCCAACGCCTGCTTTCTAACAATCTAACGACTATCAATTTAACTCGCATGGAATGCGTAGTGCTTGACTTACTAACAAGCAGCGAGGAACGCGTTATCCGCAACGAGGACATCCTTATGAAGTTAAATAAGGACCCTCATAATTACAAAGGATTGCCCATGTGCCTCAGTAGACTGCAAGCGAAATTCAAGAAATTCACCAAAGGCGACAACCTCCTCCGTTCAGTAAGAAGTCGCGGTTACTGCCTTATCCAAACAATAAATCCTGAATGAGTTTTAAGTCTCCAGCTCATGGATGTAATGCTGTTCAGTTAAGGGAATTGCAGGAGCGAGCTTGGCGGAGTTAAAGCGCGATCCCGCAAACCTACCGAGCGATACTCGGTGATTGTTTTGTCCAGAGGAGGTTTATGGCATCTGTTTCAAGCCTCAGGTTGTTACCGACCCTGAGCCAGAACAGTATGTCGTTAGGCGTCAATGGGCTGAAGAAGATCCAGTGCCCCGAGCCGTCAGCCTTTTCCTCTACGTCTGCAACGTACAACGCGACCTCGCTTTCGCTAAGTTCCAAGGCATCGGAGATTTCTCGCTGTGTCGGTTTTCTTACGCTGCTCATAGTGAAATCCATTTCTTGAACAAAGTGCTGAAAGCATAGCTGAACACCAAAACCTGGAATCTCCACCTGTCGCTTCAGGTCACGGAATGGCAGGAGACTGTGTCAACGCTCCTGATCCCCCTCGCTACGGTGCCGGCCGAAGAGTCCGCCCGCATTGCGAGCATGTCGCGACCTGAAATCGCCGTTACGGAAAAGCAATCGTGACAGTTTGCAGCGGTTGCCAGGGCGGGTATTGAAACCTGAAACTTCAATTAATGCGCAGGCATGGCGTCCAATGCCTGCGCATGAGCATCAATCATCACCTGAAGGGCGTTTGACACATGCGGATGCCCAACCCAGCGGTATGAAGCACTTCCAAGTAAGCCGGCTGCCGCGTTGTCCATCAGGCTTTTGACATCAAGCCCGCTGGCGATGGCCTCTCCAATAATTGCTACAAGGGCCTGCTCAAGTGCAATTTCGCGATCAGTGACCATTTCATCTCCTTGAACCGGCTCCATGCCGGCCATAGAGATAAATAGCTCAAAAGAAATCAAAATGCCACTACCTCCGTCGCATCCAGTCACGGAGGGCGGCGCATGCAATGGATGCCCAAGGCCTGCTCGGGGCGGTGCCCCCATGATCATCTTAGTGATAGCAGCGCCGTTCTAGATGCTCTGGCTCATCTACAAGGGGCCACGCCGCCAAGGGTTCACCCCGCCAGTCACCTCAGGGGGAGTGTGTGTAACGCCACTGGCGAGGCGAACGATTGAACGTTAGCTGAACGACTTGGATTGTCGCCTGCACCTTGTCTGAATTGGTGCCCACCCTGACCAGTTGCTGGCCATTCAGTAATCCATCTGAAACACACCAGGCCGGGCAAGCGGTCATGACTTTACCCAGCGCAGCGCCAAGTGTCCCGAAGACAACCCTGAACAAAATTAACATTGAGCCTGCCGGTGAACGACGGGCGAGGAATCGCCATGTCCGATTTTCAAATGGAACCCACGCCCACCGCTCGCAAGCGTCATGTGTGGCGAGTGCCACGGCTTCGCTGTGCCAGGCCAGCAGTACCAGCTCATTTCCGGTAGCTGGAAACCGCCACTATTCCTTCAAATACAGCAGTCAACTTCATTAATAAATAATCCGGCATAAAACCATCGAAGGCGATCAACACTCACACCCCATCGCACCGAAAGTTATTTATCCCGACAAACACATCCATTACCTATCATCATATTACAACTCACTGGACAGTAATTATTGGACGCACACTAACACCTACACTTTCCACGAATAACATAACCCCTGATAACACTCAGACTAACACCAATAAAACTCACTGACTTATTATAACATTCGTTGACACTAAGACGCAGCCACCCTACATTAGTGGCACTCTGCCAACACCACGACGACGCATCAACTTTGTCAAGTTAATGGAATGCTGAGTTTCTGAGCTATTTCATTCCTGGTACAACGCATGAAATATGTAGACGACATTACGAAACTTTTTACACATTTTGGCGCCAATGCGCAGAGCTACCAGGAAATACAACCGAACTATAAAGATTTCAAAGACGACCCGGTTACACCTGCGCTGACTGAGCCAGAACCGTCGGTGGCCTTGCCTCCCCCAATACCAACGCCAATGTCCCCTGTGTTTCTACTGGACGAGCCACAGCCTTCTTTATTGATTGGCGCGCCGGTCGAGCCTGTGCAGAATGCTGCCCTCTCGCTAACTTCGCCAATATCCCCTCTCCTGACCAAGCCACCTGCGAGTTCTGCTACGGGTGACCGTCAGCGATTGAGCGACTTGTTACGTGAACTCAACCAGGTTCGTCGAGACGGTCTGCCAGAAACGACTCGCAAGCGGACCAGGGCAAAGGTCATTGCTATCGTTTCGGCGAATGGTGGGGTGGGTAAAAGCACCGTCGCCGCTGGCCTCGCAAAAACACTTCGGCGCCCTGGCGGGCGAACCATCGCAATTGATCTGGACCCTCAGAACGCGCTTTCCTGCCACTTGGGTATCACCAGGCAGGTTCCCGGGCTGATCCAGCTCAAAGAGCAGGGCGCAGACTGGGGCGCTCATCGCCTGCCGGGCTTTGGCGACAGCGAGTGCCTGCCCTTCGGCACTGGCGAGGTGAGCGATCGCCGATTGCTCAAGCAGTTGATGCTTGAAGATTCTGACTGGTTGAATCAGCACCTTGCGTCAATGGACCTCAGCGAAAACGATACCGTGATCCTGGACACGCCTTCGGGTGCGACCGTCTATTCGCAACAGGCACTCGATGCCGCCGATCTGGTGCTGGTGATGACGGTGGCCGACGCGGCTTCCTACCTGGCACTGGACACCATGACCCAGTGGCTGGAAACCAGCCGACGACGCGCGCAGTGGCACCGGTATGTACTCAACCAACGGGATGACTCGCGTTCGTTCAGCAGGGACATGGGCGTGCTGTTTCGGCGGCGGCTCGGCGCTAACCTGATCGGGACGATTCGTCTCGATCACCAGTTCAACGAGTCGCTGGCCTATGGTCGGGACCTGTTGCAGTACGCACCTGAGAGCATTGGCTGTCAGGACATTCATTCGCTGTCAGGCGCGGTCCATGCCCTGCTTTTTGCGGATGCTTGCAGCCAGCAGGGCACGCCATGACCGCCCGGCTCAATCAGCTACCTGCAAAGACGTGGTGGTTGCAGGAGCTACTGGATACTTTCGTGGCAAGCGTCAGTCGCTGGCCCCTGCGTTGGCGTCAAGGCCTGAAGATCTCGGCCGGGCTGATCGCTGCATTGTTGGTGCTGGGTATCCTCACTGCGCCGCTGAACCTGTATTCCCAGGCCGCGTTTGCCGCCGTCTGTTTTGCCGCCAGCCTGATCATCCGCAAGCAAGCCGGGCGTCTGGCGATCCTGACCCTGGTCACCCTCTCGCTGATCGCTTCGTTTCGCTACATGTACTGGCGCCTGACCGACACCCTGGGCTTCGACAACTGGCAGGATGCCGTATTTGGCTACGGATTGGTGCTGGCCGAACTGTATGCCTTGCTCGTCCTCGTCTTCGGCTATGTACAGACCGCCTGGCCGCTGCATCGCACACCGCAGTTTCTGCAACAACCGCCCGCTGAATGGCCGACGGTAGATGTCTTCATCCCCACCTACAACGAAGCGTTGGGCATCGTCAAACTGGTGGTGCTTGCGGCCCAGGCCATCGACTGGCCCGAGGGCAAGCTGCGGGTGCACGTGCTCGACGACGGACGTCGGGACGAGTTCAAGGTTTTCTGCCAGCAAATCGGCGTCAACTACATCACCCGCGACAACAATCAACATGCCAAGGCCGGCAACCTCAACGAGGCGCTCAAAGTCACCGATGGCGAGTTCATCGCCATATTCGACGCCGACCACGTGCCCACCCGCTCCTTCCTGCAGATCACCATGGGCTGGTTTATCAAGGACCCGAACCTGGCGTTGCTGCAAACGCCGCACTTCTTCTATTCACCCGATCCGTTCGAAAAGAACCTCGATACCTTTCGCTCGGTGCCCAATGAAGGTGAGCTGTTCTACGGCCTGGTGCAGGACGGCAACGACCTCTGGAACGCGACGTTTTTCTGTGGTTCCTGCGCGGTCATCCGGCGTACTCACTTGCTGGAAGTGGGCGGTATCGCCACCGAAACCGTGACGGAGGATGCGCACACGGCACTCAAGCTCAATCGCCGTGGTCTCAACACCGCCTACCTCGCCATTCCACAAGCAGCAGGACTCGCTACGGAAAGCCTTTCCCGGCACATCCGTCAGCGCACACGCTGGGCTCGGGGTATGGCGCAGATTTTTCGGACCGACAATCCACTGTTTGGCAAAGGACTGAACCTGGGGCAGCGCATCTGCTACCTCAACGCCATGATGCATTTTTTCTACAGCCTGCCCCGCCTGGTGTTCTTGACCGCGCCCTTGGCCTACCTGATGTTCGACGCGCAGATTTTTCACGCCTCGGCGTTGATGGTCACGGTCTATGTATTGCCGCATATTTTGCATTCCAGCCTGACCACCTCCAGCATCCAGGGCCGCTTCCGCCATTCGTTCTGGAACGAAGTGTATGAGTCAGTGTTGGCCTGGTACATCATGCGCCCGGTACTGTTCGCCCTGATCAGTCCTTCGCTGGGCAAATTCAACGTAACCGACAAGGGCGGCACCATCGAAAAGGACTATTTCGACTGGAAACTCGCGCGGCCTTACATCGTCCTGCTGACCTTGAACATGATCGGTCTGGTGATCGGCGTGGTGAAACTGCCAGGGAGTGATTCGGCCGAGGTCACGACCCTGCTGATCAACCTCGCCTGGACCTTGTACAACATCATCATCGTCAGCACCGCCGTGGCGGTGGCCAGTGAGTCCGCCCAGGTGCGCTCCGAACCCAGGGTGCCCGCTGATCTGCCCATGCGCATCTATCGCGAAGACGGCACCTCGTTCGATTGCCAAACCCAGGATTTCTCACAAAACGGCGTGGGCCTGAAACTGCCACCGCAGGTTCAGCTCTGCGCCAATGAGAAGCTGCAGCTCTGCATTTTGCGCACGCCCCCTTCCAGCCTCTTTCCCGCAACAACGATGTTCAGCAACGACGACGTGGCGGGCGTGCAATTCGACGCCTTGTCCCTGCGCCAGCAAAGTGAACTGGTGCGACTGACCTTTTCACGGGCCGACACCTGGGCCAACACCTGGGGTAATGGCCGCCTCGACGCGCCTATGGTGGCATTGCGGGAAGTCAGCAGCATTGCCTTACGCGCCATCCTCGACTTGTTCGTTGCAACCCTAAAGGACGGCCAAGCGCTGCTGCACAAACGCCAGGACGCGCCATCACCTATCGACTCCACCGCGGACACGCAACGACCTTGAAGCATTCCACTCGCCGGACCTTTCTTCCTCGTCGCTCACTCATGCTGATCGCCTGCTCACTACTGACCTGGAGCGGATGGACCTTGAGTGCTGCGGCCCAAATCAGCACCACAGAGCCGGCGGCAATGCCGGTCTCACCGTTGCCCGGAACCGATGCCCCGAGTAACAGCTATACCCGCACCCTCAAGGAGCTGGGCAAAAGCTACTCGATGACCCTCAAGGGCGTGGAGGCAACGGACAGTGTGAATTTCGATGTGCGCGCCGATGAAGTCGTCACCGCGGCGCACGTCACGCTGCAGTACAGCTACTCACCGGCGCTGCTGGCCGACCTTTCGCAAATCAACGTGCTGATCAACGATCAAGTGGCCGCCACCCTGCCCCTCCCGAAGGAGGAGGCCGGTAAATTGCAGACCCGGACCGTGCAGATTCCGCCGCAGACCATCACCGAATTCAACCGGCTCAGCCTGCAGTTCATCGGTCACTACACGATGCAATGTGAAGACCCTTTGCACTCCAGCCTGTGGGCCAGAATCGGCAACGAGAGCCAGCTGAGCCTCCAGGTGTCCTCGATTAAACAGCCCAACGACCTGTCCGCGCTGCCGCAGCCCTTGTTCGATCGTCGAGATGCCTCGCCCTTGAAGCTGCCCTTCGTGTTCGCCGCGCACCCAAGCGGTCCGGAGCTTGAGGCCGCCGGCATTCTGTCTTCCTGGTTCGGCGCACTGGCCAGCTACCGCGGCGCAACCTTTCCCGCCAGCCTCACCAGCCTGCCGGCCAAAGGAAACGCGGTGGTGTTTGTCAGCGGCAGCGAGTCAACGACCCTGAGTGGTTTGCCGATCAAAGAGGCCACCGGGCCGACATTGACCCTCGTGAGCAACCCGAATGATGCTCAGGGCAAACTGTTGATCGTCTCCGGGCGCGATGGCGCCGATCTCAAAGTCGCCGCGACAGCGCTGGCACTCGGCGGCGCGGCCTTTTCCGGGCAGAGCGTGGTGGTCGACCGGATTGACTCACTCAAGCCACGCCAGCCGTACGACGCGCCCAACTGGCTGCCCTCCGATCGCCCGGTTCGCCTGGGTGAACTGGCGAAGCCCGCAGAACTTAATGTGTCGGGTTATAACCCGGGACAACTGACGGTTGCCCTGCGCTTGCCACCCGACCTGTTCAGCTGGCGTGAGCCCGGTGCGCAACTTGACCTGAAGTACCGCTATACGCCGCAACCGGTCTCCACCAATTCCTCGTTGCTGATCAGCTTCAACGACACCTTTATCAAGTCGATCGATCTGCCTTCGATCGAGAAACTCGGCAGCAGCGACAGCCTGCTGGCGATGCTCAAAACCGACGACAGCCTGGCCCGCACGTCGCGCATGCTGTTGCCGCTCAATTCGGTAGCGCTGCAGTCACGCCTGCAATTTCGTTTCATGTATGACTACATCAAACAGGGCAAATGCCGCGACATCATCATCGACAACGTGCGCAGTGTGATCGACCCGGACTCGACCCTGGACCTCAGCCAATACGAACATTTCATGGCCATGCCCAACCTCGGGGTGTTCAAGGACAGTGGCTTCCCGTTCACCCGCATGGCCGACCTGTCTGAAACATCGGTGATCCTGCCCAACGAGCCAGGCCCGGCCGATCTGAGCACCTATCTGACCCTGCTGGGCCGCTTCGGCGACTCCACCGGTTATCCGGCCACCGGCGTGAAGGTGGTCCACGCCGACCAACTCGCCGAGCAAAGCGACCGGGATTTGCTGGTGCTCGCCTCGGGCAACAATCAGCCGCTGCTGGATCAATGGCAGCACCTTCTGCCGGCCAGGGGCGAAGATGCTGTGCAGTACTTTGAACTGTCTGACCTGCCCTTGCGTCTGCGCAACTGGATCAGCCCGGATACGAAAACCAATCTGCGTGAAGCGCGCAGCAGCTTCAGGTTTAGCGCTGAGGACGGCAGTGCTTATCTGACCGGATTCGAATCGCCGCTCAAGAGTGGGCGCAGTGTGGTGTTTATCGCCAGCGCAAGGCCCAGCGGCCTGGCCGACGTGACCAACGCCCTGCTCAGCAGCGAAGAAAACGCCCACGAGTTGCAAGGCAGTCTGGTAGTGGTCAGGGGCAAGCATGTCGAATCGCTGGTCGCCGAGCAGGATTACTACGTCGGGAGCTTGGGCCCATTGCGCTATCTGCAGTGGTACCTCTCGCAAAACGTAATGGCGCTCATGCTGTTCACCCTCTTCGGGGTCCTGCTGCTTGCCTCGATGGCCTACCTGGCCCTGCGCTTACGGACCAAACGTCGTCTTGGCCAATGAGCCGCGCATGCCTGTGTCGTCCATGAGCAGTCGGGGTGTTTCACTTCGCCAGTGCCTGCGCGGCAACGCGCGCAGGTTGAGCGCTGTACTTGCGCTCGCCCTGTTGGCGCCTGCGATTGCGGCCGGAGAACCCTGTGAGCCGCCGGCCTGGCCACTGTGGCAAACCTATGCCACGCGCTTCGTCCAGGCCGACGGCCGGGTTCTGGAATCCAGTATGGAGAACAATCGCAGCACCTCTGAAGGGCAATCCTACGGCATGCTCTTCGCACTGATCGGCAACGATCAGCCACGCTTCGACACACTCTGGCGCTGGACCTCTGCCAACCTCGCAGGCTCCGCCATCGCCACACGCCTGCCGGGCTGGTTATGGGGGCAAGGCACGGACGGTCAGTGGCGCCTGCAAGACGCCAACTCGGCCGCCGACGCCGACCTGTGGTTCGCCTACGCCCTGCTCGAAGCCGCACGCCTGTGGCATCGGCCGGACTATCACCAGGACGCCCTGCGCCTGATGGCGACGATTGAAGCGCAATTGGTCGTCAGGCTGCCCGGGCTGGGCCCGATGGTATTACCTGGACCAGAGGGCTTCGTTCAGCCGAATGCGCTCTGGCGCCTGAACCCCAGCTACCTGCCACTGCCGCTGTTACGGCGGCTGGCCAAGGAAGCACCCTCCGGGCCCTGGCAAGCGATTGCCAACAACACCGCCACGATGATTGCCCAATCCAGCCCACGCGGCTTCGTCGCGGACTGGGTCGGTTATCAAGGCACTTCAGCGCAATCGGGTGTCTTCGTGAGCGACCCGATCAACGGCCAAACGGGCAGCTACGACGCCATTCGCGTGTACCTCTGGCTGGGCATGAGCGAGGCCACCGAACCGCTGGCAGCGCCCCTGCTCAAACGGCTGGACGGCATGGCCCGCAGCACTGGGGCGACGGGTGTTCCCCCGGAATCAGTCCAGGTTCTCAACGGCAGTGTTCAGGGTCAGAGCCCTTTCGGATTCTGGGCTGCACTGATTCCGTACTTTCAGGCCAAGGGGCAACCCGGGCTGGCCGATCAGCAACGACGCCGCGTGGAGCACGCCTTGCAAGAGGCGCTGGCCCGGCCGGATGCCAACGCAGGTCCGCCGCGCTACTACAACATCATGCTCAGCCTGTTCGCGCTCGGCTGGGCAGATAAACATTATCGATTCCGGGAAGACGGAACGCTGAAACTCTCCTGGGAGACCGCATGCACGCGCACCACCGCACGCTAGCCATCGCCGTCATGAGCGTATGGACGGCCTCTGCTGCCCACGCTCAAAGTCCTGATCCACAGACATTACTCGTCGAGCAAGGCCAGTACTGGCAGTTGCACAAAAATCCTCAACGCGCTGCGGAAGTCTGGCTGAAAGTCCTGTTGCTGGACCCGGTCCAGGTTGACGCACTGTATGGCCTGGGCTTGATCGGCGTGCAGTCGGGCAAGCCACAACAGGCGCAGCAACACCTCGCGCGCCTGCAGGCGATCCAGCCGCTGCCTCGGCAGGCACTGCAATTGGCGCAGGACATCGCCCTGGCACAACCGCAGAACCAGCAGCGTCTGGAAGAGGCTCGCCGCCTCGCCGATGCCGGCGAACGCGACAAGGCGACCGCCGTGTTTCGCGCACTGTTCGATGGCCAGCCACCTCAAGGCACGATCGGCCGCGAGTATTACAACAACCTTGCCTTCAATCAGGCTGACTGGTCTGAAGCACGAAGCGGATTTCAGCGCCTGCAACGCGAAATGCCCAACGACTCGATCGTCGCGCTGCTTTACGCCAAGCATCTGGTCCGCCATGAAGACAGCCGTGCCGAGGGCATCCGCGCCCTGGCCGGGTTGACCCAACGTACCGACATCGCCGGTGATGCCGACGAAAGCTGGCGCCTGGCGCTGACCTGGATCGGCCCGCCCAATGCCGCACAAGTGCCGTTGTTCGAGACGTACCTCAAGACTCATCCGGATGATGGCGAGATACGGGCGCAGATGAACAAGGGCAAGCAACAGGTGGCAACGACGGGCAGCAAGGAATGGCAACCGCCAGCCGAAGTCGCGCGCGGCTTGAAGGCGCTGAAAGAAGGCGATCAGGCCACCGCCGAACAGGCCTTCCAGACACGCTTGAATGCCCAACCCGATGATGCTGACGCGCTGGGTGGCCTTGGGGTTATTCGCCAGCAGCAACACCGATTGGCCGAAGCGGAAAAGCTCCTGGGTCAGGCCACGCGACAACGCGACGGCAGCCACTGGCAAGCAGCACTGGACGACGTTCGCTACTGGTCTGCGTTGCAGCAGGCCCGCGACGCCCTGGCCAAAGGCCAGACAGCCCAGGCACTGGCCTTGGTGAACCAGGCGCTGAGCCAGACCCAAAACGGGGTCGACGCTCGCCTCGCCCTCGCGGATATTCAGGCCAGCGCGGGCCAGTTCGATGACGCACAGCGCAACTATCGCCAGGTACTGAGCCTGCGCCGTGACGACCCTCAAGCACAGGAAGGGCTGGTCAACGTGCTGCTCAAGAGCGGCAAGAACGATGAAGCCCTGCAACTGATCAACAGCCTGCCGGCCACCGGCCAGGCAAAGATCGGCCAGTCCGCACGCCTGCAAGCCTTGCGTGCGACGCAACTGGCCGCCCTCGCCGAACAACGCAACGACCTGCCCGCTGCACGCAACGCCTTGCAAGACGCGCTGCGCGTTGAGCCGGACAACATCTGGACGCGTTTCGCCCTGGCCCGCCTGAACCTGGCGATGGGCGAACCCCAGAAGGCGCGTGACCTGATCAATGCCATGCTCCAGGCCCATCCCGACAATGCCGATGCGCTTTACGTCAGCGCCTTGCTGTCGGTCCAGATGGGTGAGTGGAAAGCCGCCCAGACGACCTTGGCACGCTTGCGCCCCGACCAGCGCACCCCAGACATGCAAGCGCTGGCCGCTGACGTCAGCCTCAACCTGCAACTCAGCCAGGCGATTGAGCTCGGCAAGCGCGGACAGCGCCAGGAAGCCCTGACCTTGCTCGAGCGTATTCAGCCGATGGCCAACAACAGTCCAGACCGCACGGCGAGCCTGGCCTCGGCCTATGTCGACATCGGCGAGCCGAGCCGTGCGCTGGCCCTCATGCGCGGCCGGTTGCAACAGACTACAGCGCCCTCGGCGGACTTCATCCTGCAATACGCCGCTGTCCTGCTTAAAACCGGAGAAGACACGCAGGTCAACCAGATTCTGCGCGACCTTCAGAACAAGCCCCTGAACGCGCCAGCTCGCAAGCGATTCGACGACCTGCTCTATCTCTATCGCATCCGCCAGGCTGACCAGCTGCGTGAACGCGGCGATCTGGCCAACGCCTATGACACGCTGGCGCCCGCACTGGCGCAACGTCCCGGTGACAGCGCTGCCGTCGCGGCCCTGGCGCGGATGTACGCGGCCAACGGCGACACGGTAAAAGCCCTCGAACTCTACAAACCGCTGTTACAGCGCCAGCCAAACGACCCGCAACTGCTGCTGGGCGCCGCCGACGCGGCGGTGCTGGCACATGACACGGCCTTTGCCGAACAGGCGCTGCAACAGCTGCTCAAGACCGAACCCGGTAACCCTCAAACGCTGACCGAGGCCGCACGTCTCTACCAGAACATGGGCAAGACCGGCACGGCGACCGATCTGCTGCGCAAAGCCGTGGCCATCGAACAGAGCGAGCAACGCAGAAGCCAGGGCGGCCAACTGGCCGGCTCGACGGTGGCGTCCAACCCTTTTGCCGGGGTGTCGGGTTCACGTAATGAAGTCAGTCGCGACACCTTGCTGGCAGCCATCCCGCCACCGGCTCAGCAGATGCCAGGCAGCGCCCCTTTTGCCATCGACGCCCCGCCAAGGCCACAGCAGGCGAGCAATCCATTCGAGTCGCAACTGCCGCGCGCAGCACTGGTGAGCGAGGACATCAGCCCCGCGGAACTGGCGCTCAATAAAATCCTTCAGGTGCGCAGTGCCTACGTCACCCAGGGCGTGAGCATTCGCAGCAACAACAGTGAGTCGGGACTGAGCAAACTCACCGACATTGAAACACCGCTGGAAATCAATATTCCGCTGGATGAGAGCCGCGTTGCGCTGCGCGTGACGCCGGTCTCGCTGAACGCCGGCAGTGCCAGCAGCGAGGCGCTGGCGCGTTTTGGCAACGGTGCGCAGAGCGGCAGCGTCGGTTCGCAGAAAGCCGAGGGCGTCGGCCTTTCCGTCGCCGTTCAACGGCCCGCAGATGGGCTCAAAGCCGATCTCGGCACCACTCCGCTCGGTTTCAAATACACCACCGCCACGGGCGGCATCAGTGTTGATCGCCCAGTGAGCGACACCTCTAATGTCCGTTATGGCGTGAGCGTTTCACGGCGTCCGGTGACTGACAGCCTCACCTCGTTTGCCGGCACCACGGACAAACGCAGCGGGCAGTCCTGGGGCGGCGTAACCGCCAACGGCGGGCGTGGTCAGTTGAGCTTTGACGACAACGAAGTCGGCGCTTATGGCTACGCCTCCTGGCACCAGTTATTGGGCGACCATGTCGAGTCCAACAGCCGCAGTGAACTGGGCAGCGGTGTGTACTGGTACCTGCAAAATGCAACGGACAGCAAACTGACCGTTGGCCTGAGCATGACCGGCATCAGCTACGCCAACAACCAGGACTTTTTCACCTACGGCCACGGCGGCTATTTCAGCCCGCAGACGTTCTTCGCCCTGGGCATTCCGGTGACCTGGGCACAACGCACCGGGCGCTTGACGTATCAAGTCAAGGGCTCGGTCGGCGTGCAGCATTTCGAGCAGGACAGCGTCGACTATTTCCCGACCGACAAAGCCCAGCAGGCGGCCTCGGGCCTGCGTTACGCAGGGCAAAACAAAACCGGGATCGGCTACAGCGTCGCCGCGGCGGCTGAATACAAGGTCGCTTCGAACTTCCTGCTGGGCGCCAATCTGGGCCTGGACAACGCCCGCGACTACCAACAACTCAGCGGCGCCCTGTCCTTGCGCTACCAGTTCGAGGAGATCAGCGGCCCCATGAGCCTGCCGATCAGCCCGTACGCCTCGCCTTATTCCAACTGATCATTCTGGAGCTTTCGATGCCCACTTCTGCCCTTGCCGGCCTGACGCTTCTTGTCCTTGGGGAGAGCCACATGAGCCTCCCCGACAGCTTGCTGAAGCCACTGCACGACAACCTGACCCAACAAGGCGCCCAGGTCCACTCCATCGGCGCCTGCGGTGCCGGTGCCGGCGACTGGCTGATCAGCAAAAAGGTCGACTGCGGCGCCGAGCGCAAAGGCATCGACAAGATAGTGATCAAGGGGCGCGAGGCAACCACCACACCGATCCAGGACCTGATCGCCGCCGACAAGCCCGACCTGGTGGTACTGGTCATTGGCGACACCATGGCGTCCTATGACAAGCCGGTGTTTCCAAAGGCCTGGGCATGGCAAAGCGTCACCAGCCTGGCCGAGGCCATCGCCGCCACCGGGACCCGTTGCGCCTGGGTGGGCCCGGCCTGGGGCAAAGCCGGTGGCATGTACCAGAAGAATGATGCCCGCACCCAGTTGATGTCGCAGTTTCTGGCCGCGAACGTGGCGCCTTGCACCTACATCGATTCGCTGACGTTCTCCAAACCCGGGCAGTGGATCACCATCGATGGCCAGCACTTTACCGTCGCCGGTTATCAATCCTGGGGCACTGCCATCGGTGGTGCATTGGCCAAACTGCCCGCTGACCGCGTCAGCAGCACAGGAACCGCCCGATGACCCAATCAGTACGTGGCTGGGCGCTGTTCGCGCCTTTGATGCTGAGCCTGCACGCCCAGGCCGCCGACATTGCCCTGTACCCGACGGGCCCGGATCAGGATTCGGCCTTCCTGCGTTTTATCAACGCTGCCGACCGACCCTTGCAGCTGCTGACCGAAGGCTCTCGGACAAGCCTCAAACTGGAAGGCCCGAATGCCGTGTCCGACTACCTGCCCGTGCCCGCCAACCAGCCGATCAAGGGCACCCTGGAACGCAACGGCAAAAGCCAGCCACTGGACATCCAGGTGGCGGCGGGTGAGTTCGCCAGCGTGATCGCCATGCCAGACAGCACTCAAGGTATCCGCCAGGTCGTCATCCGTGAGCAACCCGACGACTTCAATAGCCTGAGAGCCTCGCTGGCGTTTATCAGCGCCGATCCAGCGTGCACCCAGGCCGGCTTGCGCGCTGCGGAGAAGAACGCCGACCTGTTCAAGGAGGTGGCCGACGGCAGCGTGCAACGCCGAGCGATCAACCCGGTCAACCTGTCGGTGCAATTGGTCTGCGCCCAAACCAACGTCGGTGCCCCGCTGGACCTGGGCCAGCTCAAGGCTGGCGAGCGCTACAGCGTTGTGCTGCTGCCGGGCGCAAATGGCCCTTACCTGTTGCTCGCGACTGACGTCCTGGCCCACTGACCGGATCGCACCACCACCATGGTTTTTGCCTCGCTCGAGTTTCTGACGTTGTTCCTGCCGCTGTTCCTGGCGGCCTATGCCGTGTGCCCAGCCGCCTGGCGCAACGTCACGTTACTGATCGGCAGCTGGCTGTTCTATGGCTGGTTGAGCCCACGGTTCCTCGCGGTGCATGTGGTGCTGACGATCACGGCGTGGATCGGCGGCTTGCTGATTGACGCCTTGCGGGAAGAAGGCAAGGGTCGCGTGCGGCTACTCGCGACGCTGATCGTGCTCAACACGGCGGTGCTGTGCTGGTACAAGTACGCCAACATTGTTGCCGGCACCTTGATCGATACCATCACCGGGTACGGCGCCATGCCCCCGGACTGGCAGCGGGTCATCATGCCGGCGGGGCTGTCGTTTATCGTCTTGCAGGCGATTTCCTATCTGGTGGATGTGCATCGCCGTACCGTGCCGGTCGAACGCAGCTTCATTAACTACGCCACCTATATTTCGATGTTCGGCCATTCGGTCGCCGGCCCCATCATTCGCTATGACTGGGTTCGGCGTGAGCTGAATCAACGTTACTTCAACCTGCAGAATTTCTCGCTGGGCACACGCAGGTTCATGGTCGGGATGTGCATGAAGGTCCTTGTGGCCGACACCCTGTCGCCGGTAGTCGATGTGGCGTTCAATGTGCCGAACCCCAGCTTCTCCGACGCCTGGGTTGGCTGCCTTGCCTATTCACTGCAACTGTTCTTCGACTTTGCCGGCTACAGTGCCATGGCCATCGGGTTGGGGCTGATGCTGGGTTTTCACTTTCCCGAGAACTTCGACCGTCCGTATCTGGCCAACAGCATCCAGGACTTTTGGCGTCGCTGGCACCTGTCGCTGTCCAGCTGGTTACGTGACTATCTGTATATTCCGCTGGGTGGCAATCGCAACGGCACCTGGAAAACCTACCGCAACCTGTTCCTGATCATGGCCATCGCCGGCCTCTGGCACGGTGGCGATAGCTGGAATTATCTGCTGTGGGGCAGCGCCCATGGCATTGCGTTGTGTGTGAATCGTGCCTGGAACAGCTCTTCCCTGCCCCCGGTGCCGCCGGTGCTTTCCCATGGCCTGACACTGCTGTTCGTGTGCCTGGCCTGGACACTGTTCCGCGCCCCCGACTTTCATAGCGCGCTGAGCCTGTATGCCGGACAGTTCGGCCTGCAGGGCATCGCCCTCGGTGACGAACTGTCCACGACCCTGCGCCCGGTGCACGGCCTTGCGGGTTTGCTGGGAGTGTTCGGTGCCGTCGCACCACTGCTGCGACCTTACTGTGAGAAACAACTGGGCGGCCTTTGGCTCTACACCGCCGCCCTTTGGCCCATCGCCGGTTTCATGCTGTCGTTCGCACTGATCGCCAGTCGCGAAACCGTACCCTTCCTGTACTTCCAATTCTGATGACGATCCCCAAGCACACCCCGCCCTCCACTCAGCCTGATCTGGCGACACGCAACAGTCGGTTGGCAGGCGTGGCGCTACTGATATTCCTGGTCGTCGGGCTGCTGTCCACTGGCCGTCTGATCGTTTCAGGGCAGATCTCGCTGCTACCCGATAAGGTACTGGCCCCGCAGATTTTTGACGGCGATATCACTCACCGGATTGCCAAGGAACTGTCGAACGCTTACCTCCCCACGACCTTCGCCGAGCTGGAGCGCGGTGCCAGTTGGCTGCTCCTCAATGACACCGGGCCGAGGGTTCGCTCGGGTTGTCCTGACTGGTTGTTTTTGGCCGATGAGCTCAAGGTCAATCATCAAGCACAGCGCAATGCCGATGCCAAAGTCCAGGCAGTGATTGATCTGAAGCAGCAGCTCTCCCAACGTGACATCAGCCTGCTGGTGGTCATCGTTCCAGACAAGAGCCGCATCGCTGCCGGGCAGCGTTGCGCACTGCACCGCCCGGCCGCTCTCGAAGGGCGCATCCAGGCCTGGACCTCGAAGCTGGATGTGGGTGGTGTGTCGAATCTGGACCTCACCGGTGCGCTGACGCCACTGGGGGCCAGTGCCTGGTTGCGCACCGATACGCACTGGAGCGAATCTGGCGCGAAGGCAGCGGCCGAGGCCATCGCGCAGCGCCTGAAGACCCTGGGCATCAGCGCAACGCCACGCAGGTCGTTCAACGAAAGTCATGCCTCGCTCGCGGTGCGGCCTGGCGACCTGGTCCATCTGGCGGGCATCGACTGGCTGCCGCTCAAATGGCAACCCGCACCCGAAATGGTCGCCCAGACCAGCACCCACGAACTTCCCGTTGCGTCAGCCGCCAGCCCTGACACCGAGGCAGACCTCTTTGGCGATGCCGACCTCCCCAATACCGTGCTCATCGGCACTTCATTC
Organism: Pseudomonas sp. P4_B3; assembly: GCF_056402295.1. Lineage (NCBI taxonomy): Bacteria > Pseudomonadati > Pseudomonadota > Gammaproteobacteria > Pseudomonadales > Pseudomonadaceae > Pseudomonas > Pseudomonas sp. P4_B3. The sequence continues at coordinate 285,392 of NZ_JBFUHR010000004.1, read as the reverse complement.
TCACGCAACTCCAACTTCGCAGGGTTTGTGCAGCAGGCACTGGGCGCCCCCGTAGGTAACTTCGCCAAAGACGGCGGAGCGTTCTCTGGTGCTGCCAACAGCTACCTCAACAACCCGGCCTCCAAAGAAACGCCGCCAAAGCACATCATCTGGGAGATCCCGGAGCGGGACCTGCAGTCGGCTTACATCGACCCCATTGCCTATCGCTCGCTGCGGTAAGCCTATTGCCGGCACGCCTTATCGCATTGACAGCCACAACCGCGATGAGCTCGCAGCCCCTACCAAAAGCGGTCGGTGAAACAGGGCCGCTACCATCGCCATAAATGGGGCATTACACCCACCCAACCGGGCGGTTACCACCTAATTTGAGGAATATTCCCCCCTCACCCTTTCTCTCGCTTGGAACACTCAAAAACAGCCCGTTAATTAATTTGAGCTTTTTCTTCGCCCTATTGAAATGGCTCATTAGTTGCAGCCCCCCCTGGTACCCGCAACAGCTGTCGTCCCGGACATCATGGAGACGGCGGGGCTAGCCAGATTCGGCATGAGGCGAGGGGTGAAAAATGAAACGCGCGACATCGCCATGCAGCTCCATCACCTTGCTGCTCAGGTCAAGCCCGCCCTGTGCGATGCTCCTTACCCTGACCACCGCCAACGCCGTGCCGCTGGATGATTTCGGCCCGCCACCACCGATAGCCCCCTCGGCGTTTACCAACCCGCTGGCCGCCCTCAAGGCCGCGCGGGCCGTTTATGCTCGCCCTGATCGGCGCGCTGTTCATCCTGCAGGTGATCCTGATGTACACCTTCTGGAGCTATTAATGTTCCGCGGAAAAGTGAGAACTGGTGATGGCATCCTCTAATAAATCAATTGCTCGTATCACGAAAAGGCCGATAACCCTTTATAAGCAGGTCGCTCAGTTGTGCCTAATGTTTATCGCGCTGCTGATTATGCTGGCGTTGTCCGCTGCAATGGCGATGGAGTTGACACTTGGAGCGCTCTGACGAGCCCGGTAAAAAAAGCGAATCATCCTCTTGGTATCGGCGAATGCTGTGGTTGATCGGTATTTGCATCAAAACTCTGGCGTTTGTATGAAGATCGCAACGCCTGTAGAAGAGCAGCTTTGGCGATTGGCTGTTGTTAATTTCATTGAGCATGCGCTGGATCAAGTCGGGCGCGTGTTCCGCCATGAACCACGCCGCGGTGCTGATCAGTGAATCCGAATCCTTCGAGGGCAAAGCAATGCCAACGACTGAAGAGGCTGTGTACGCAGCAGCCAGGCTTCGCGCCAGCTACCGGGGAGAAAACGAAGCCATGGCCGCAGTCAAGGCTCTCGAAGCCGTGGCGATATTGAAAGAAACACTATCCGGAGATAAGTACCAGGAAGCGCTTGAGAAACTCTATCTTGAGTACTCAAAACCTTGATTTATCTGTGCCGCATTCATGTTCGCCATGCTGACTCCAATGTCGCGACACAATTTGCTGATACGCGAAACGTGTCGCGACACTTGCCATTCGACGAAGAACACCAGGAGCGCGCCTACACTGAAATGCACAACGATTGAGCGGACATGGAGCTCCACGCATGCGCACTAGCGCCCTTGTGATTCTCCTTATCAGTTATGCGGTGCTGATGGTGCTTTTTTTCAAGCTTAATGCTCAAAACAATCGACGCCGCCGAGAAGGTCTTTACCAAGCCTTTGAAACCACAATGCGACAGCATGGGATCAAGTCTTTCGAGATCCTCAAGGAAAGTATTTTTATCGGCAACAACTTTCGGCCATCAGAACTGTACCGGATATTGTTAGACGATTCCGGGCACTACTTTCTTTACCAGCACGCCAGCAATACACAGCCGATTTTCATGCCGCTGACCGAGGAGCGAGCGTTACAAGCTGCACAGGGTGAGACAGGAATTCAGGCATAGATCCTTTTCGGAGAGTTGCCGGCTAACTTGCAAACGATGGCGCTGTTCAAGGTGAACACCGGCACGCGGGAGCAGGAAGTCTGCAAGCCGAGATGGGACTGGAAGATCTCGCTACCGGAGCTTGGGATCTCGCGTTTCTACGCAAACTTTCAATCGCTGATTAACCAAACACTGGCAGATTTTACGTAACAATGCAGACCTCAATACGGCGCATGCGTTTTCACACAGCCTGGACCAAAAGCGGCCGCCTGGATCGTTCGCTAATCACACAGCCCCCGCGGCTGGCATTGTCTATGTTCGCTAGCGAACAGACTTCGCCCCGATGAATAACCCACACTCATCGGCGGAATGCTGCGCCCGGCGGCGCAACGCCCGCACACCTAGCCTGGCGTAGAACCGCCTTCATTCCACATGCGACCTGCCCTGCGCGGGTCGTACGAAGGATTTCATGCAAAATATCCTGACTCGCACGCTGTCCAGCCTTTGGCGCTCACCGGCCATCTGGCTCAGGTGGAGTGCAGCGCGGCACAAGTTCGAGTACGAGCCCATCCTGCGTTCCGACCTGTTCAATGCGCAGCAGATGGCAGACCACGGTATCGTACTGGCACGCCAACATGTGCTCGGGCGTCTTTCAAGAAAGGACGCCTTGCTGGGCCGCCTGACTGACAACCAACTGCTTCTGGAGCGTAGTTGCGCAGCGCTCAAGACCGTACAACTGTCCAGCCGGCGCGCCACCCCAGCGGCGGAATGGCTGCTGGACAACTTCTACCTCATCGAAGAAAACATCCGTACCGCCAGGACCCACCTGCCCGACGGCTACAGTCGCGAGTTGCCACGCCTGGCCGAAGGTCCTTCGGCAGGCCTGCCGCGGGTCTACGACATCGCCCTGGAAACCATCGCTCATGGCGATGGCCGGGTCGACGCGCCAAGCCTGGATTGTTTCATCGCCTCTTATCAGACCATCACGCCGCTGGCCTTGGGCGAGCTATGGGCAATCCCGATCATGCTGCGCCTGGCGCTGATCGAGAACCTACGGCGCGTGGCGTCCCGGGTAATGGCCAACCGGGATGACCGTAACCTTGCCGATGACTGGGCCGATCGATTGATCGAAATGGCCGAGCGCGACGCCAAGAGCGTGGTATTGACCGTTGCCGACATGGCGCGGTCGGCACCGCCGATGACGCCTTCATTCGTTGCAGAGCTGGCGCGCCGCCTGCACGGGCAAAGCGCCGCGCTGATATTGCCCATGGCGTGGATAGAACAAACGCTCGGTGAGTCCGGCCTTACCGTCGAACGCCTGGTGCAGATGGATGCCCAGCAGCAATCCGGTGACCAGGTGTCCATCAGCAACAGCATCGCCAGCCTGCGGTTGCTGGCGGCGACCGACTGGCGCGAGTTCGTCGAGCTGCTCAGTCATGTCGAACAGGTATTGTGCACGGACCCGGCGGATGTCTACGCGAACATGGATTTTGCTACCCGCGATCGTTACCGCCATGTGGTCGAACGCCTCGCCCGGCATTGTGTGCAGTCTGAAACCAAGGTGGCACAAGCCGCCATCGAACTGGCCAGCACCACACAGCCCACGGCCCGTGTAACCTCGCACGTGGGCTATTACCTGGTGGCTGACGGGTTGCTCAGCCTGGAGCAGGCGCTGCACGCCAGCGTGCCGCTGCTCGAACGATGGAAGCGCCTGCTCCAGAGCGCCCCGTTGAAGTTCTACCTGTACCCTGCACTGCTGCTGACACTGCTGTTGGCCTGGCCATTTCTCAGCAGTGCTTATCGCAGCGGCACGCCAACCTGGTGCCTGGTCCTGCTCGCCGTGCCCGCGCTATTGATGACCAGCCGTCTGGCGATCGGGCTGGTCAACTGGCTGGTGACCCTCACGGTAGCCCCGTCGCTACTGCCCCGCCTGGACTACAGCAAGGGCATACCGGCCGAGGCGCGTACGCTGGTGGCGGTGCCTACGATGTTTGCCAACGCTGGCGACATCGAGGCCCTGGCGGAAGGCCTGGAAGTGCGATTCCTGGCCAATCGCGATGCCAACCTGCATTTTGCGCTGCTCAGTGACTTCATGGACGCCCCTGCCGAGGTGATGCCCGAGGATGCCGAATTGCTCGCACTGGCGCGCCAACTGATCGAGGCGCTCAACCACAAATATGCCGATGGCCAGGTCGACCGGTTCTTCCTGCTGCACAGGCCCAGGCACTGGAGCTCTACCGAGCGGGTATGGATGGGGCATGAGCGCAAGCGTGGCAAACTCGCCGAGCTCAACGCATTGCTGCGTGACAAAGGACTGCCTGGTAAAGGAAAACAGCGCTTTGCATTGATCGTCGGTGATGTCGCGCCACTGAGTGCCGTACGCTTCGTCATCACCCTGGACACCGATACCTTGCTGCCACGGGATGTCGCGCGTCAGTGCATCGGTACCATGATGCACCCGCTGAACCATCCGGTATTCGATGAACAGAGCGGCAAGATCGTCAGCGGTTACGCCATCCTCCAGCCACGCGTGGGGATCAGCCTGCCCAGCACGGCACGCTCGACCTACGCCCGCCTGTTTGGCAGCGATGCAGGTATCGACCCCTATACCCGCGCCGTCTCCGATGTTTATCAAGACCTGTTCTACAACGGTTCCTTCATCGGCAAGGGCATCTATGCCGTCGACGCCTTCGAACAGGCACTCGAAGGCTGCCTGCCCGACAACCGCATCCTCAGCCATGACTTGATCGAAGGGTGCTACGCCCGCTGCGGGCTGCTCAGCGATGTACAACTGTATGAGGAATACCCGTCTCGCTACAGCGCCGATGCCAAACGCCGACACCGCTGGATTCGCGGAGACTGGCAAGTGCTGTACTGGGCCTTGCCTTGGGCACCGAAACCCCAGGGAGGATTCGCGCCCAACCTTCTGAGCAACCTTGCCCGCTGGAAGATTTTTGACAATCTGCGCCGCAGCCTGGAGCCAGGCGCCTTCCTGGCCATGCTGGCATGGGGCTGGTTGGGTTCGAGCGAGGCCGTCTCCTGGACATTGGGAGTGCTCGGCCTGGTATTTCTCCAACCGGTACTGCAGTCGGTACTCGCGCTGGTACAGAAAGCTGCCGATATTCCATTGGGGCAACACCTGAGCGCGGCATTGCGGACCTCGGGCCAGCATTTCATGCGAGCGCTGTTGTCGATTGTCTGGTTGCCCTCCGATGCGTTGTTGAGCTTCGATGCGATTGGCCGCTCACTGTGGCGCATGCTGGTCAGCAAACGCCGCCTGCTGCAATGGCAACCTTCCCGTGAGGTGGAGCGCTCCAGTGGCAACGATCTGTCCGGCATGTATAAAAGCATGTGGATTGCCCCTGCGCTGGCGCTGCTGCTATTCGCGGCCCTGCTCCCCTCTCTCTATGTACTCGCACTGGCGGCGCCCTTGCTGCTGGTGTGGCTGGCGAGCCCGGCGATTGCCTGGTGGATCAGCCTGCCGACAACACCGACGGGGTTCAGTCCGTCAGCGCAAGACCTGCGATTCCTGCGCATGCTGTCACGCCAGACCTGGGCGTTCTTCGATCGCTATATGGGCCCTGAGGACAACTGGTTACCGCCGGACAACGTCCAGGAAATACCCAAGCCGACCATTGCCCATCGCACCTCACCGACCAACATGGGCATGGCCTTGCTCTCTCACCTGGCGGCCCACGATTTCGGTTATCTGAGTACCGGGCGCTTGCTTGAACGCATAACAGCAACCCTTGAGTGCATGGCCGGCCTTGAGCGACACCATGGGCACTTCTACAACTGGTACGACACCCAGACACTGCAGCCGCTGGCGCCTCGGTATGTGTCCACCGTGGACAGCGGCAACCTGGCGGGCCTGTTGCTCACCCTGCGGCCGGGGCTGCTGGGGTTGGTCGACACGCCCCTGTTCGACCGACGCAGCCTTGGCGGTTTGGGCGACACCCTCAATGTACTGCAGCAGGCGTTACAGGACGCGGACCTCGATGACGTTGCCGTGCTTGAACTGCGCGCGAAGGTGGAGTCGGCGATTGTCCACGACACCCCGGACAACCTCCTGCAATTACTCGATCTGGCGCAGACCTTGGCAATCGACAGTCCGACCAGCTCTGCTGAAGAAGCACACTACTGGTTGCAGGCATTGCAGGCGCAGTGTGCGGATCTGCGGGCAGAACGACTGCGCTTCGAGCTGCCGCAGGCACCCGCCCGGGCCAAGTCGCCAGCACTCACCCTGCGACACATGGCCGAGCTCGATTGCGCGCTGTGGCTGCCCACCGATCAGGCGCAAGTGCAGGCGGTACAACATCTGGCCCGCGCACGAATCAGCCAGCTGGAGCGCCTGGCCGAATTGTCCGCGTCACTGGCGAGCATGGACTTCACCTTCCTTTACGATGCCCAGCGTGACCTGTTCTCGATAGGCTACAACGCCGACGAACGCCGGCTGGACAACGGCTATTACGACCTGCTCGCTTCAGAGGTGCGCCTGACCAATTTCGTGGTCATCGCCCAGGGCCAGTTGCCGCAACAGGCCTGGTTCACCCTCGGACGCTTGCTCAGCAACAATCGCGGGGTGCCGGTACTGCTTTCCTGGTCCGGATCGATGTTCGAGTACCTGATGCCCAACCTGGTCATGCCCAGCTATGAAGGCACGCTGCTGGAGCAGACATGCCGCGCGGCCGTCGCCTTGCAGATCGAGCATGGCCACCAGTTGGGCATCCCCTGGGGCGTGTCCGAGTCGGGCTACAACACCCTGGATGCCCACTTCAATTATCAGTATCGGGCGTTCGGTGTGCCAGGCCTTGGCCTCAAGCGCGGGCTGGCCGAGGATACCGTGATTGCGCCGTACGCCAGCGCCCTGGCGCTGATGGTCGAACCGCAAGCAGCCTGTCGCAACCTGCAACGCCTGGCTGCCCAGGGGTCGGCCGGTCGCTATGGCCTGTACGAAGCGGTCGACTACACCGAGGCACGCCTGCCACGCGGCCAGCGCTATGCGGTCGTGCGCTCGTTCATGGCGCACCATCAGGGCATGAGCCTGCTGGCCTTGACCAGCCTGCTGCTGGACCGACCCATGCAGCGACGTTTCGAGTCGATCCCGGCCTTCCAGGCCACCCTCTTGTTGCTGCAGGAACGCGTACCGAAAACCGCCGCGCCCTACCTGCATGCGACCCAGGCGCCTGCCACGGGAGACAACGCAGGGATGCAGGAAACCAGGCTTCGCGTGTTCGCCGATCCCGGGCGCAAGCGCCCCGCCGTCCAGCTACTCTCCAACGGCCGTTATCACGTCATGCTCAGCAGTGCCGGCGGCGGTTACAGCCGTTGCAACGACATCGCCGTAACCCGCTGGCATGAAGACGCGACCCGCGACAACTGGGGCATGTTCTGCTACCTGCGCGATGTCAGCAGCGGCGTGTTCTGGTCCTCGGCGCACCAGCCGACCCTGCACCGGCCAGAAAGCCATGAAGCGATTTTCAGCGATGCCCGGGCCGAGTTTCGTGTTCGCGAGCTCGATTTCGATACGCACACCGAGATCGTCGTGTCTCCCGAAGACGATATCGAGTTGCGCAGGCTGCACATCACCAACCGCGGCCGCGTACGGCGTAGCGTGGAGATCACCACCTACGCCGAGGTGGTCCTGGCGCCGGCCATCAGTGATGCCATGCACCCGGCCTTCAGCAACCTGTTCGTGCAGACCGAACTGTTGCCGGCGCTGCAGGCCATCGTCTGCACCCGCAGGCGGCGCTCCAGTGAGGAAGCCGTGCCCTGGATGTGCCATCTGCTGGCTGCCCATGGCGTGGACATCGACGCCATTTCCTACGAGACCGATCGAGCGCGATTCATCGGCCGAGGGCGCGACGTTGCAGCACCGGCGGCGCTCGATGGCCATGTCCAGCAGCTTTCCGGCACCGCCGGCTCGGTGCTGGACCCGATCGTGGCGATCCGCTGCCGCATTGCCCTGGAACCCGGGCAAACGGCGACCATCGACCTGGTGACCGGCGTCGCGGACAGCCGTGAGGGTTGCCTGTACCTGATCAATAAATACCGCGACCGGCACCTCGCCGATCGCGTCTTCGACCTGGCCTGGACCCACAGCCAGGTGTTGCTGCGCCAACTCAATGTAGCGCCGGAAGATGCCCGCCTGTTTGAACAGATGGCCGCTTCGATCCTCTACGCCAATGCCTCGATGCGCGCGGAAAACAGCGTATTGATGGCCAATCGACGTAATCAATCGAGCCTCTGGGGCCAGGCGATCTCCGGCGACCTGCCCATCGTTCTGCTGCAGATCGCCACCGTCGAGAACATCGAGCTGGTGCAGCAGATGGTCAAGGCCCATGCCTACTGGCGGCAAAAGGGGCTGGTGGTGGACCTGGTCATCTGGAACGAAGACCAGGCCGGCTATCGCCAGCAACTCCAGGACCTGATCATGGGTGTGGTGACGTCCGGCAGCGAAGCCTCGTTGATCGACCATCCCGGGGGCATTTTCGTGCGTCCGGCACAGCAGTTGTCGAACGAGGACCGGACGCTGATCCTGTCGGTGGCGCGCCTGGTACTGAGCGAAGGCAACGGCGGCATTGCCGAGCAAGTTCATCGGCGTCACGCCAGCCCGGTGTACCCGGCGCTGGTCCCCACACTCAAGCGCCAGGCAAAAGCAACGGCGGCCGCTCCCCTGTCCGCTATCGAAGGTTTGCTCCTGGGCAACGCCTATGGCGGCTTCAGTGCCGATGGCAGCGAGTACGTCATGACCTTGCAGCCTGGCAGGCCGACGCCGGCGCCATGGGCCAACGTGTTGGCCAACCCGCATTTCGGCACGGTGATGTCCGAAAGTGGTGGCGCTTACACCTGGATGGAAAATGCTCACGAATTTCGCCTGAGCCCCTGGCATAACGACCCGATCACCGACGCCAGCGGCGAGGCGATCTATGTGCGCGATGAAGAAACCGGGCATTTCTGGTCGGTGACGCCACAGCCTTGTCCCGGTACCGGTGAGTACCGTACTCGGCACGGCTTCGGCTACAGCGTCTTCGAGCACGATGAAGACGGTATCCACACCGAGTTGTGGGTGTATGTGGCGCTGGATGCTTCGATCAAATTCTCGCATTTGCAGATTCGCAATCGCTCAGGCCGCGCCCGACGTCTGTCGACAACCTGCTATGTCGAGTGGGTGCTGGGCGACTTGCGCAGCAAATCAGCGATGCATGTGGTGACGGAAGCCGACCCCAGCAGCGGCGCATTTTTCGCCAGGAACGCCTATTCGATCGAGTTTTGCGAACGGGTGGCGTTCCTCGATACCGATTCGACCGACACCAGCATCAGCGGCGATCGCAGTGAATTCATCGGTCGCAACGGCAGCCTCAAGGCTCCTGCCGGATTACAGCAGGCACGGCTGTCGGGCCGTACCGGTGGTGGCTTGGATCCCTGTGCGGCGATACAGGTTGCCCTCGACCTCGACAACGGTGATGACCAGGACGTGGTTTTCCGGCTCGGTGCAGCCAGGGATACCGCGTCAGCCCTGCGCCTGGTTCAGCAGTACCGGGGCCTGGGGGCGGCAACCGCGCAACTCGAGGCGGTACGCGAGCATTGGCGTTCGCAGCTGGGCGTGATTCAGGTCCAGACCCCCGACCCGAGCATCGATGTCATGGTCAATGGCTGGCTGATGTACCAGGTGATCGCCTGTCGCTTCCAGGCCCGCAGTGGCTACTATCAGTCCGGCGGGGCCATCGGCTTTCGCGATCAACTGCAAGACAGCATGGCGATGATCCATGCCGATCCCGCCAGCGTGCGTAGCCATTTGTTGCTGTGTGCAGCCCATCAATATGCCGAAGGCGACGTTCAACACTGGTGGCACCCGCCGCTCGATCGGGGTGTGCGCAGTGGCTGTTCGGACGATTATCTGTGGCTGGCGCTGGCGACCAGCCACTATGTCAGCGTCACCGCAGACCTCAGCGTGCTGGCCGAACCCGTGGGTTACCTTGAAGGCCGCCCGCTCAATGCCGGGGAGGAGTCCTATTACGACCTGCCGGGCAAGTCGCACCTTGAAGAAAGCCTCTATCAGCATTGTGTACGCGCCATCGAACACGGCCTGCAGCGTGGCAGCCACGGCTTGCCCTTGATCGGCACGGGCGACTGGAACGACGGGATGAACCGGGTCGGCCATCTGGGCCAAGGGGAAAGCGTGTGGCTGGGCTTCTTCGGCTTTGATGTTCTCCAGCAGTTCACCATCACCGCCCAATTGCATGGCGACCCTGTTTTCGCACAGCGTTGTACCCAGCAGGCCGCCATGCTGCAGGCCAGTCTGGAGGAGCATGCCTGGGACGGTTCATGGTACCGGCGCGCCTGGTTTGACGACGGTCAGGTCCTGGGTTCGGCCAACAATGACGAGTGCCGCATCGACTCGATCTCGCAAAGCTGGTCGGTACTGTCGGGGGCCGCCTCGCAAACGCGGTGCCGCACTGCCATGGCTTCATTCGAGCAGCACTTGGTACGGCCCGACACAGGCGCGGTACTGCTGCTCGATCCGCCCTTCGACACAGGGTCGCTCGAGCCCGGCTATATCAAGGGCTATGTGCCGGGCGTACGGGAAAATGGCGGCCAGTACACCCATGCCGCAGTCTGGGCCGGCATGGCGTTCGCCGAGCTTGGCGACAACGTCAGGGCCTGGCGGTTGCTCAACATGATCAACCCCGCGGGCCATGAAATCGCCAGCCGGATCGAAACCTACAAGGTCGAGCCCTATGTCATGGCTGCCGACGTCTACGGCACGCCGCCCCATGCGGGCCGTGGGGGTTGGACCTGGTACACCGGGTCGGCCGGCTGGACGTACCGGTTCATCGTGGAGTCATTGCTCGGCGTGCAGCGAGTCGGGACTGCATTGCATATCGTACCGCTGCTTGCGCAGGGCTGGCCTGGCTACACGCTGCGCTACCGCTATGGAGCGACGCATTACCAAATCAATGTACGCCCCGGCACAAGCACTACAGCTTCGATCACGCTGGACGGCGAGCTGCTGGGCAATGACACGCTGGAATTGCTCGACGACGGCAGAGAACACCAGGTCCTGGTGACATGCCCGGTAAAAGCGCACCAACCCGAAACCCCAGGGTGGGATAGAACCGTCGAAGCCGATCTTGAGCGCTGAGATACAGCGCTCTTGGCAGGCCTGGATTCAGACAGGAAAACTCGGGCCCTGGTGGTGCGGCTGCACGGCCTCACCCAGCTTGGTGTGTACCGGCTGGTTGGCAGACTGGCCAGGCTTGTAATGAAGGGGGATCGGCATGTTCTGTGGCTGTTTCGCAGTGGGCTTGCCGGGACCCTGGCGAAGATTCGGGTCAATGTGCTTGCTCATGACAACCTCCAACGTTTGGCGCTGCAGATGCAGCGTCGTACCCTTGAGCATCGCAGATTGCCGGGCTTGCTTCGGTGCGTTGCCCCGCATAGTGCGCTTTGGAGTAACCTGTCCCGATCAGGGTATTCGCCCTTGAACGGTGGCTGATATGTTTGCTGTACCCAAGCCACAACAGAACTACCTGCTGGCGGCGCTTCCGGCGCATGCGCTGGATCGCCTGCTCCCCCACCTCGAACCGGTCGAGCTGCCACTGGGCAAAGTGCTCTATGAGTCCGGCGGCGCTCTGCGGCATGTCTACTTCCCCACCGACGCCATCGTGTCGCTGTTGTATGTGATGGAGAACGGCGCCTCGGCCGAAATTTCGGTTGTCGGCAATGAAGGCCTGATCGGTGTTGCAGTCTTCATGGGCGGCGAAAGCACGCCCAGCCGCGCCGTTGTGCAAAGTGCCGGGCATGCTTACCGGTTACCCGGCCAGCAGCTCAAGGACGAGTTCAACCGCCATGAAGAGATGCTGCTGCTGATGTTGCGCTACACCCAGGCACTGATCACGCAAATGGCCCAGACGGCGGTGTGCAACCGCCACCACTCCATCGACCAGCAGCTGTGCCGCTGGTTGCTGTTGTCCCTCGATCGCCTGCAAGGCAATGAACTGACCATGACCCAGGAGTTGATCGCCAACATGCTGGGTGTACGCCGCGAAGGCGTGACCGACGCCGCCGGCAAGCTACAGCGCCTGGGTGTTATCGAATACAGTCGGGGGCACATCAGGATCCTGGACAGGGCCAGGCTCGAGGAGCTGAGTTGCGAATGCTACGCCGTGGTTAGAAGAGAAACCGAACGATTGCTGCCCTACTTTCCATTGCGGCGTGACTAATGAATAAATCATGGCAAGGGCTTTCGACCCAGATAGATACTCAATCGCGGGATTGCTAAACCCTCTGGATGCCCACCATTCCCAATCCACCCACGGCCATGGGGATCAGGGCGCAGATGACGAACGAGGTCAAAAGCCTGATCGATAATCTGGACTGATTGAGAAGGTTCACGTGGCAAACTCGATGGATTAGACGTATTGCAATGACTACCCACCCACTACCGCGAAAGTATTCACGGCAGTGGGTGCTGATTAACAGACAGAACTGCTCACACCCCAGTTGGATAGTTGATTAACGATTAAAGGTGAATCTTCGGAAAGGCTCGCAAAAATGGACTCTATCAAGAATTGAGTCGCATCGATTAGTACCGATAGGTTGCCTGCACTGAAATCCCATTCGCACTATTTTCGTAGTCGGCACTGTATTCCGGTTGAAGACCGGAGTTGTTCGACTGTTTTACTGATACTTTGGAATCCCAGAGATAACCATAAGCAAAGTCTATCGTCAGATCGGCATTCGGCGAATAAGCACCGCCCAAGGTCACGGCCTGGCGATTCCCAACCGGAACGCGCACGCTGCGATCGGCATTTCCAATGGGCGACGGATCATAGGCGTAACCTGCGCGCAGCAGCCATTGTTGGTTCAATTGCCAGGAGGCGCCGACTGCGGTGGACCACGTGTCGTGCCAGTTCATTTCTTCGGTCACACTTCCCAGGCCAGCCGCCTGGCCCAGGGGGGAAAGACCGCTGTTGACTGCCTCGACCTTCTTGATCCGGCTCCAACGTTTCCAGGTGGTCCCCAGGTATCCCGTCCAGCGACTGTTGAAATGATGGGTGATGGACGTGTCCACGGATTCGGGCATAGTGATGTCTATCTTGTTGTCATAGTTTCCGTCCAGCGGGATAACGCTCGGGGAGCCGGAAACCTCAGTATGCCCTTTGAGTTCATAGCTCACCTTCGAGTGATAGTTAATCCCCCAACGGGTCGCATCACTCAAATCAAACAAGACGCCGATGTTGTATCCAAATGCCGTGTCATCGCCTTTGATGGTGACCCGTGTGTCCTCGCCGTTGTTCAGGGCGCCGGTGGCCAGGTCATTCTGAAGCTTGGCATTGAAATGGTTTATGGTCGGTCCGCCACCAATGGACACGTAATCATTGATCCGATAGGCAATGGTGGGCTGCAGGGTTATTTCCTTGGTCGTGCTATAGGAACCATGGTAGCGACCCTGAAAACTGCTCTCGTAGTCATTGATCAGGCCACTCGGAGCATAAAGACCCAGACCTATCGAAAAACGATCGTCAAGCGGCGTCGACATATAGGCGAAGGGCACGACCCCCAAAGGTACCGAGTCCCCTTTATTCGTTCCTGAGGCACTGCTCTGCGCATCACTGATGTCGTCGCTCACCGAGACGACCGCGGCTCCGCCGGAAATCTCACTACGCTTCAACTTGGTCAAGCCCGCAGGATTTCCAAAGATGGTACTGGCGTCCAGCGCCGAAGACGACCTTCCCGCATACGCCGTTCCCGCACTGCTTGCACTCTGTTCATTAAGGGCAATGCCATTGGCGCCCGCGGTTGTTGAGGCGGTGAGTATTGCGATGGCGCCGGTAAACTTAATCCAGGCAGCACTTGCTCGCGGAGCGGAGAAATAAGGAATCGCACGGCTATTCAGTTTCATTTTCCACCTCTTTATTATTTTTTTGATTGCACGCAGGCAAGGCTTCGCCTTCCTGTGCACTTGTCAGTGCCAGTTGAAGTTGACCGAAGTTGTGTAAAGGCCCTGGCGGAACAGCACCAAGGCATGTTTGCCGGGCTTACGGTGGCAAATTCGCGCTCATTCAAGCCACTCCACTTGAAAGCTGTAGCGACCCAGAAGGCGGGCCAGGTTCTCCTCATCGGCCCCGGCCCGTATGCATGCGACTAGCCCGCGACGACCGTCCTGTACCACGTCCACCGCAATCTCCCGCAGACACAGGTGCTCCACTTCCAGCTGGACTACCCTGGCAATCTCGCGCTGCTGCAAGGCGGGCTTGAATATCTTGCCCACGGCAGTCAGTGGCAGCGTTTCGAGGATTTCAATGCGCTTGGGAACTGCAGCCCGCTCGCTGATGTTGAGTTGAGCGAACGACTCAAGTTCTTCAGCGTTGCAGGTGTACCCGGGGCGCAGTTGAACGTAGGCGACCGGCACCTCGCCCGAATAGGCGTCGGGGCTGCCGATCGCAGCGGCCAGGGCGACGGCGGGATGCGCCTGCAGCGCCTCCTCGATTTGCTTGGGATCGATATTGTGACCGCCGCGGATGATCAACTCCTTCTTGCGTCCGGTCAGCCAGAAGTAACCCTGCGCATCCTGACGCCCCAGATCGCCCGTATTCAGCCAGCGCTGACCGTCGATATCGATCCAAAGGCCCTGGTTATGACGCTCCTCCAGATAGCCATCGAAGAGGTTCGGACCACTGATCGTGATGAGGCCGATCTCATCCACGTTGGCGTCGCGCAGGTACTCTCCAGACTCATTGAGCACGACCGCGCGCATATTCTGGTAGGCGATCCGTATCCCGATGGAGCCGATACGGCGCTCGCCATGAGGCGGATTGACTGAGGAAACGCAGGCGCCCTCGGTAAGACCGTAACCCTCAAGGATCTTTAGCCCGGTCCGGCGCTCGAACTCCCGGAAAAGCTCAGCCGGCATGGGTGCGGCGCCACACATCGCATAGCGAAGACTGGACAGGTCACGGCCCTCGCATTCATTTTGCAGAAGTGCGGCATAGACCGTTGGCACGCCGGAAAAGAAGTTGATACCGAAGTGCTCGACCATCTCCCAGAATCGCGGGATCACCCCCTCGCCACGATACCCATGAGGCGTCCCGAGGATCACATGGTCGCCTTGAGTCCAAGGCATCAGTCCCGTCACCAGTTGTCCATTGACATGAAACAGCGGCAGACCACAAAAGATAACCTGGCCAACGCTGCGTGGCTGCATATGAGCAGCCATGGCCCATGCATTGAATACTTCCGAGCCATGGGTACGCGCGGCGATCTTGGGGAGCCCGGTGGTGCCGCCCGTACAGATATAGGAGGAACACTCATCCTGGCGGATTTGCCGACCACTCTTCAGGTGTGTGTGCGGCTGAGTACTCATCAGCGATTGCCAATCGTGGATCGCGATATCCCGGTGTACGTCTCGCTCCTTCAGTGCCGCTGCTTTCAAGGCCCCACGCACGGGTTCGGCGACATAGGGCTCCATGCTGACCCAAACGACAGACTTGACCGTGGTTAACTGATCCAGCTGCGAAGCCAGTTTGGGCCACAGATCGCTGCCCGCCGTCGGCGCGAGCGTCACCACCACGGATGCCTTCGCGGCATTCAGCAAGCCAGCCATCTGCCTGGCCTCGAGCAGAGGATTGATCGCCATGACGATGCCTGCTGCCTCCCCGCCCCATATCGTGAAATGGGTTTCCGGCAGGTTGGGCAGGATGAAGGCAAGCACCTCACCCGGTTTTATGCCCAGGTCATGGAAGGCATTTGCCGCGCGGGTGATATCCGCGAAGAGCTGGGAGTAGTTCCACTCGCAGGTGCGCTTGAAATCGGCGGCATCGGCGAAGAAACTTAGCGCCGGTGCCTGAGGGAAGTACTCGGCCGCCTGTCGCAGCGCTTCATAAGTGCTGCAAGCCAGGCCACGCTCCGACAAGGGGACTCGTTCGAGACTTTCGATGTCGTTCAGGGTCTGCACAACCATCAGGCTTCCCCCACGACTCGGTTGCGTTGCACGCCGAGGTCGACCACGCCATCGGCGCTGCGAATACGCGCCTCGACCACGTCACCTACCTTGAGATACTGCGTCCGGCCTTCCTGCGCCTTGAGGAAAAGCTTCCACTTGGTGGCTTCGGGCAGCAGGGCTGCAATGCGCATTTTGGCAGGCGAAGGGATCGTCAGGGCACAGCCGGCAGGCGTACCGGTGGCGATCAGGTCGCCAACGGCGAGATCTTGTAAGCCGGAAAGTTCGGTAAGGGTTTCAGCCGGACCGTAAACCAGGTTGGCCGTGCTGTCGCTCTGTCGCACCTGGTCGTTGACTGTCAGGCGCAGTTGCAGTGCTTTGAGGTAATGCATGTCCTTGGCACCCAGAAGACAGAGGTAGGGACCGACCGGGCCAAAAGTGCGGAAGCTCTTGCCCTTGTAGAACTGCATTTGGGGAATCTGAATGTCACGAGCCGAGTAGTCATTGACGATGACGACGCCTGCAATGAACTCATGCAGATTGGCGTCGGTGACAGCAATAGCGCCGGTGATCGCGCGTTTCATCACCAGTCCCAGTTCAATCTCGTAGTCGAGGAAGCGCACGCTGCGCGGCTTGATCAGGTCACTGTCAGCCGCTACCAGGCAACTCGTCGCCTTGGTGAAGATCATGTTGAATTTCTTCGCATCCGGGTCCATGCCCGACTCGATCATGTGCTGCCGATAGTTGGCGCCCTGGCAGACGAACTGCTGGTTACGGGTCACCGGCGACAGCAGTTTTACTTCGCCCTCCGCAAGCTCCGTACCTTTGAGTTGAGCGAGGTCGTCGATACTGTTCTGGCGAATGAATTCACCGGTGGTTTCAAAAGCACCGGGGACCAGCGTGATACGGCCTTGGCGCAGCACGCCCCAGTGGATACCGTTCTCAAATTCAAAGCGGACTACGTGTACAGCAGACATTGAAGGTACTCCTGGAGCAGTGTTTGTCCCGTGCTCGGTGGCGCGAGAACTGTGGTGTTGTTCTGAGGGGGGCTGACGGATCTACCCGAACATCCGCATAAGCGTTATCAGCTTGCGAATTGTCAGGTCCGGGCTGCGTCGCAGGTTGCGGATCAGCGCACGCAGACTGCTTGAACTCATCTTGGGCTTTGTAAAACTCTTGGGCATGCGCTGACCCCACTGCGCCATTGCCTCTGGGCTAACCGGATGAATGCCCGTAGGCCGACTGGCCGTGAAAATATCCCCGTCGCAGTAATGCTCGTGCTTATCGCCCCATGGGTCTTGCCAGTAATCGAAGATCTGACTGCCCAGGATGTGCCGACCGATTCCCCATGAGTGCTCCCAACCCCGCTCTCGCAGGACCCGCTGCCCCATGCCCACCGCGTCGGCATCGACGACCTCATAGGCGCTATGGCTATAGGTCGCCATGAACCCTTGGGCAATGGCGAGCGTATGGTGAGCCGCGGGAATGTCACCGAGGTCAAGGCGCATGAAGGCGACTATGGGAGTGCCATCGGGGAGTACCTGCACATCGCTGGGAATAAACCCGAAATGCTGCGTATACCAGGCACAGGTCGCCTGGTAGTCGGCCACCTCGATCACGATGTGGCCAAGCCTGAGTACTTCAGGGGGAGCAATCGGCGGGCGCTGCGTGGCGTTGATTCGCGGTTGCTCGTGCGCCAGATTCCAGGCAAGCGGAGCCCGGTGTGCCAGCGTTTCACCTGGAGTCTGGTCGCAGACAGCTTCCACCGTGAAGCCGGAAGGATCGGTCAGTCTGACGTAGTACCCGCCGCCCGGATGGTCCGATTTCGCGACCGGTGACGCACCCGGGATTCGGGTGAGTTTTTCCAGATCCTCACGAGACTGCACTGCCAGCCCGAATCCGATAAAACGCGCCTGTTCTGCAAGATGGATACGGTAACAGTATGAAGTGGGCTCGGTGGCGCGCAGGTAGAGCGTATCGGCGTCCTGACGACTTACCGTCAGGCCGAAGTCGGTCAGGAAACGCGCCGCCTCCTTCAAGTCCGGCCGTTGGAAAATCAGGTGAGTCAGATCCTGGGCCTTTACCGTCGGCTGCGGATGCCGCGCGGGGTGTGGTGTCGCCAACCGGTGCAATTCGTTTTTGTTGTTCATTGTTGTTTTCCGGGTTTTTAGGGCAAAGCTGTCCCGCACCCCTGAAAAGCCAGGGGTGTTGTCTGGTTGAGTCAGTTAGGAGCTCAGTCGAGAGACGGAAGTGCCGGCAACTCTTTGGTCGCCAGCGCACGAGCCTCCTCTGGTGGCACACCCAATGCTCGCAGTACCAGTTCGGCGGTGTCAGAGCCCGATTCTCGCCACGTTCTGTGACCTTCCAGTACCAGGAAAATCGAGCCCAGGACGCTGCTCGATATCAACGTCAGTACTGAGAGCAATTGCTCCTGCGCAAACGTGTAGCGCCCAGTGGAAAGCCCGCTCAGAAGATCCGTAGTCGCTTGGCTGCTGAACATTTCGCGCAACGAAGAATTGCTCATGGCGAATTTATGGATGAATGCGCCCCACTGGGAGTCCTCATGCGCTCTACGAATGAAGAATCGAATGCCATTGGCAAGGCGATTTGCCGGATCCGAGAGGGAATTGAAGCTCTTGTTGACGCGCTCGTGCATCTCCCTCGCAAGATGACTGGCGACCGCCTCGAACAGGCTTTCCATGCTGTCGATGTTGCTATAGACCGTTCCGCGCGCCACGCCTGCCTCTTGTGCGAGGTCGAGAATGTTCACTTGTGAGGTGCCTCTTTCAGCGAACAGGCGAAAGGCGGCTTGATGAATGCGGCGCTGTGTTGGATTCAGGGATTCCACGGTTCTCTCTCCAGGATTACCTCATGGACCGATTGAACACTCGTGTTCATTTTCCGTCAACCATATTTTTCAAGATGTAGGCTTCCTGTCTGAAAATCGACCTGAAGCCGGGTCAATTAAAGTCCTGAGTCATTGACACAATTGAACACGCATGTTCAATTGTGTTGTATTTCAGGCTTGCCTTTCCGGCACATCAAGCCCTGCGCGGGCTGGTCGACTTTTTATCAGCTGAAGGACAGAACATGACCGACTCAAAGCTCTTCAAACCGCTTCGTTTGCCTAACGGCACGGTGATTCCAAACCGGATCGCCAAGGCTGCCATGGAGGAGAATCTTGCCAACGAGGATCACGCTCCAGGGGAGGCGCTGGTCAAGCTTTATCGGCGTTGGGCGGACGGTGGAGCAGGCCTGATCATCACTGGCAACGTCATGGTTGACCGCCACGCCTTGACCGGCCCCGCTGGCGTGGTGCTTGAGGACGATCGAAACCTGGGCCAATTCAGGCTATGGGCCGATGCTTGCCGCAGTCGTGGAGCCCAGGCCTGGATGCAAATCAATCATCCCGGACGGCAGCTATTGGCTTCCATGGGGCAATCGGCACGGGGTCCCTCCGCGGTTGCTGTCGACATTCCCGGACTTTCAAAAGCTTTTGTGCCGCCCAGGGCTTTGAATGAGCAGGAGATCGAAGAACTGATTGAGCGCTATACCCAGGCTGCAGTGCTGGCTGAGCGTGCCGGATTCACCGGCGTGGAGATTCATGCAGCGCATGGCTACCTGTTCAGCCAATTCCTTTCGCCCTTGACCAACCAGCGTAGCGACTGTTGGGGTGGCAGCCTGGAAAATCGTGCGCAAATTCTCCTGCGAACCATCGACGCAATACGTCAGCGAGTGGCACCGATCTTTTGCGTCGCTGTGAAGCTCAATTCCGCGGACTTTCAGCGCGGTGGCTTCGATGCCGAGGATGCGGCCCGGGTGGTGGAAATGCTCAACGCCAAGGCGGTCGACCTGGTCGAGTTGTCCGGCGGCAGCTACGAAAGCCCGGCGATGCAGGGGCAAACACGCGATGGCAGCCGCTTGGCTCGAGAAGCCTATTTCCTCGAGTGCGCGGAGAAAATAGGAGAAATAGCGCGCATGCCGCTGATGGTTACCGGCGGCGTGCGTAGAAAGGAGGTGGCGGAGCGAGTGGTGAGCGGCTCGGTGTCGATGGTGGGGCTTGCCACCGCGTTGGCAATCGAGCCGACCCTGCCAAGTCAGTGGATGGCAGGTCAGGACACCGAAGTGGAGCCCATCGTCGTCCGCTGGAAGAACAAGGCGCTGGCATCGCTTGCAGTGGCGTCGGTGATCAAGAAGCAGCTCGGTTTGCTGAGCCAAGGAAAACGGACAAAACCCAGGACGTCGCCACTCATGGCATTGATCGGCAATCAGCTGAAGTCTCGTCGCCAGGCGAAGACCTATCGGCAATGGATTGGCCGGGGCCTGGCGGGTCGAGGATGACATCAGGGTAGCGGCTTACCGGCGATTCTCTTGGCTCTGGCAGGTGTTACGCCCAGAGCCTTGAGAATCATCTCGGCGACCCGCTGGTCGTGTTCCGCCACCACACGCCCTTCGACAACCGAGCGCATGGCGCCGGTTGTGCACGATACGACCATGTCCAGGGCGATCCCTTCGTCCTCGTAAGCGAAAATGCCCGCGCTCAAACCTTCACGCAGGTCGCCCAACACATGGGCAGCCAGGCGCGAGCGCATGGTCTGATCGGAATGGATGATGCGCAGCAGTGCATTGGCCCATTGATGGTCGTACGCGGCCCGGCATACGAACATGCGCACACCAATCGAAAGCCGCTGTGCACCGCAGTGCACATCCGAACTCAGGGCGGAAATGGCATCGGAGAACTCGCTCGCCATGGCGATGCCAACCGCCTCGAGTACTTCGTCGCGCGTTCGAAAATAGTTGTAGATGGTGCCGTTGGATACCGCGGCCTCCGAGGCGACATCGAGCAGTGCGATCTCCCCCACCTCCTTACGTGCGACAAGACGCAATGCCGCGTCCACCAGGCCGCGACGGGTGCGTTCACGCTTCTTGTGCCCCCGAGTGAGAGGCTCTTGCTCAGTTGCTTCTGAAGGAAAAGTGGGGGAAGGCATCTTCAGGCTCTTAATCGAGGGGGCTCGTTAATGGTAATGGAAACGCTATCGGCTGTGGCGTCGGCGCTAGCCAACAGGCCCATGCAGTCTCGAATGAGACTGCATGCATCTGCGCCTGGGGCGTGGTGCATGATGATACGGTCGGGGCGAACCGCAACCAGCGTGCCTTTGGCAGCCAGCGGCAGGATGCCATGGTTCAGGTCTTCGATGAAGTCGCAACCGCCGCCAGAGCGCTGGCCGCAGGGTCCGATCTGCAAGAAGTGGCCTCCCATTTTGTCCCAGGAAACGACCTGAGCAGCGGTCAGCAGTGACAACGGATCAACACCGAATCCAACCAGGGTCAGGTTGGCTCCAAGAGCATCGTCGCTCAGTTGGACCTGCTGTTGCATGTTGCGAACCCAGGCTTGGGGAAACAGACTGCCACGAACCAGCTTGTCGCCACGACGATGCTGCACGAACAGCCCCTGTTTGAAGATGTTCTTTGGCTTGATGTCCAGCTGCTCGAAGTACTTTCTGGTAGCGGGAGTCAACGCCAGCGTGCGCATCAGGCCGTGGATGAAGAAAGCTGCGACCTTGTTTCTCGGCATCACCAGGCGGCCCATGAGTTTCGCCAGATTGATCATCGCCTGGGCATGGGGGCGACGCTCTACGTCATAGGTTTCAAGTACTGAAGGCGCGGCTTGGCCGCGAAGGACCCAGGCCAGTTTCCAGGCAAGATTGGCTGCATCGCGCAGTCCCGCTACGAGACCTTGCCCGACAAAAGGGGGGGTGATGTGGGCTGCATCTCCCGCGAGAAAAATGCGCCCCTTGCTGAATCTGTTGCAGCAGCGCGCGTGGAACCGATACACCGCCTTGCGCTCGATTTCCAGCTCCTGCGGATTGATCCATGGCGCGATTAACCGGGCTATGCTTTCCGGGCTTTCCAGCTCTTCCCGGGATTCACCTGGTTGCAGCATGAACTCCCAACGCTCCCTTCCGCCGGGTGCGGGCATGTGCGGCGTTGGGCGTCGTGGATCACAGATAAACTCGATGTGATCAATGGCTGACTTATGCCGGTTCCTGGCATCGACTATCAGCCAATCCTCACCATAGGTCTGTCCTTCGAATTCCTGGCCAATCAGTGCCCTGACCCTGGAGCTTGCGCCATCCGCACCTACCAGGTATTGGGCGCGAACGGGATACGTCTGGCCATCATCGCCCCGTACTGTGGCGACGACACAATCTGATTCCTCGACCAGGTTCTCGAGCTCGAATCCTCCCAGGCTGGTCACTGTCTTCAGCCGGGAAACCTGGCTGCGCATCGCGTGTTCGAGGTCGGGTTGATAGAAAGTCACCAGTTTGGGATGGCCGTCGATGCATCCTGCGGTATTGGCCCGACCGAATTGCCCGAGGACCGGGGAGTGCATCCTCACCTCAGGGATAGCGATCTTCTCGAAAGCGTCTTCAGACAATCCGGCGAGTTGCAGGATGCGAAGCGCCTCGTTATCCAGAGCAATGGCGCGGGGCATGAGCAGGACCTCATGGGTCTTGTCCAGTACCAGTGTCTTTACCCCGTAGCGGCCGAGCAGCGCCGCGATTGTCGCCCCTACCGGACCGTTACCGACGACCAGCACATCGACAGCGGTGGGAGGCAGTTCGGTAGCTTTCTTGTTGTTGTTCATCTCGAGCCCTTGTTGTGATTGAAGTCGTGAGACGTAGAGATCTCATCGTCAGGCAAGGTGAAGGTAAGTAATATTGAGGAATATTTCAATATTGATATTTTTGTCATTAATATTCCGGGATCATTAGCGCACCGTGATGAGGCCATGTGAGCTATGCCGAGGGCCAGTTTCCGACCGGTGAGGCTTGGCTTCTGAGTCGATCAGCGTTGTTATTGGAGTGACCACGTGCCATGCCTCACGAGGGCACACCCATGTTTTAGTCTTCAGGAATCCAACGTGGCGCGTCCGCAGCCCCAACCGAACCCAGTCCAGCTCCGCTTCGTCGAGTTCGAACTCGACGAAGCCAACGCCTGCTTGTCACGCAACGGAGAAGCCGTGGCGTTGGCGCCAACTCCCTTCACACTGCTGTGCGTCCTTGCACGCCAGCCGGGATCGCTGGTGACCAAGGATGCCTTGCTTGATGCCGTGTGGGGGCATCGGTTCGTCAGCGATTCGGTGCTGAAGACGGCCATCAGCGATCTGCGCAAGGTGCTGGGCGACGACCCCAGGCAGCCCCGCTATATCGAGACTGTGTCGAGGCGCGGCTATCGCTTCATCGCCGCGCCCTCCCCTGCACCTTCGATACCGCCTGCATCCGCAACGGTGCCGGCGGCCGGCGCGCATCCGTCACCGCCATTCATCGGTCGCACCGACGAGATCTCAAGACTGCAACGGGCGTGGGAACGGGCGGATGGCGGCCAGCGGGCCGTGGTCTGGCTCGCTGGAGAACCGGGGATTGGCAAGACCACGCTGATCGAAAATTTCCTCGCCAGCCTTGGCGGCATCACCTGCGCACGCGGCCATTGCGTGGAGCACTACGGCACCGGCGAACCGTACCTGCCGGTGCTGGAGGCGTTGGCCGATCTGTGCCGCAGTGACCCGACTCTGCCGGCGTTGTTGCGCGACGTGGCGCCGACCTGGCTGCTGCAACTGCCGTGGCTGAGTACCGCACAAGAGCGAGACGCGTTGCGCCGCGAGCTTGCCGGCATCGGGCCGGACCGCATGCTCCGGGAAATGGGCGAACTGCTGGACCGATACACGGAGCAGCGGCCGCTGTTGCTGATAACCGAAGACCTGCATTGGAGCGATCGGGCGACGGTCCAGCTCATCAATTATGTGGCGCGGCGACGTGGCCACACGCGGCTGATGTGGCTGTCGAGCTTCCGCCTCGCCGAGGTGGTTGCGCTCGATCATCCACTCAGCTCGTTGCGCCACGAACTGCGCCTGCAACGTCTGTGCGAGGAATTGGTGCTCGATCCGTTCTCGGAAACCGAGGTCGCTGACTATGTTGCGCTGAGTTCGGCCTCGCTGGCGCGCGATGAAGCCTTCGTGCGTGCCCTGCACGAGCGCACTGACGGTGTGCCGTTGTTCGTATCGTCAGTCATCAGTGAAGTGATGGACCCAACGGACGACGATGCCACCATCGAGGCCCGGCTGACGGGGATGGCGGTTCCCGAGAACCTCGCGGCCATCATTGATCACTACATCACCAGGCTCGGGCCGGAGCAGCTTGCGCTGCTCTCGGCGGCAGCGGTATGCGGAGTCGAATTCCGGGTTGAAACGGTTTCGCTGGCCCTCGAACGCGACCTCGCTACTGTGGCCCACACCTGCGAGGAACTGGTGCGCGAGCAGGTGTGGCTCACGCGGTCGCGGGCCGCCGAACCCGAGGAGACGGTGGAGCAACCCTACTCGTTTCGGCATGCCCTCTTCCGCCAGGTACTGTACGACCGCACGCCGCGCTCATTGCGCACCCACCTCCATCGCCAGGTTGGCAATGCCCTCGAACGCGAGCGCATGGCCGGAGTGCCGGTTGCTGCCTCGGAGCTGGCAACGCACTTCGACCGGGCCCGGCAGCCGATGACCGCGCTGAGCTATTACGCCGAGGCCGCAGAAGCCGCGCTGCTGCACTTCAGCCCGGCCTTGTGCATCGGTCTCACTGAGCGCGCATTGGTCCTGCTGCGGCAGGCACCAGAAGGGATAGAGCGCGATGCACTCGAAATTACCTTGGCCACACTGCAGGGGGTGTCGGCTTTCCACACGTTCGGTGTCGGCAGCGAAGCCAGGAACGCGTTCGAACGCGCGTACACGCTGCTAACGAATGTACCCGAGCATCCAATGCGCGGTCGCCTGCTGCACGGATTCGGCTATCTGCTCGGTCTGCGCGGCGACTATGCGCTGGCGCTGGAGGTGGCAGAACGCGCCGAAGCCCTCTCGTGCGAGGCGAACGATCCAGTGCTCATGCTGGTGGCGTGCATCGTGCAGGGCGAGGTGCACCATCTCCAGGGTCGCACACAGACAACCCGCAGTTGGCTAGAGCGCGCCCTCGCGATCGCCGAGCCGCTGGACATCGGGACGAACGAGATCTTTGCGGTCGATCCTCAAGTCATGCTGCACGGTATGCTGGCCATAGAACTCGTGCGCTCTGGCCTGGTTGAGCAAGGCCGGGCCCACATGCAGCGGGCGCGGACCCGCGCGCAAGCGCTTCGCCAGCCTATGACGTGGCTGGTCGCTGCCTGGCAGGAGGTGCTGATCGAGGTGCGGCTGGGGAACCATCTGCGGGTAGCCGCGCTGGCTGACGACATGCAGAAGTTGGTCGATGAGTATTCGCTCGCACTGGGGCGAACGGCTTGTCGCTGGTGGCGCGGCTGGGCCGACGCGCGCAACGGTGCACCGCGCGACGGCTACCGTCGCATCCGTGAGGCCTATGAAGAACACACCGGGCTTGGAATGCGCTCCGGTGCCAGTGAGGTGCTCGGCTACGCCACCGAGGCGCTGCTGCTCGCAGGTGATTGCACCGCAGCGCAAGTCGAGCTGCTGGAAGCATTTCGGGTGGGCGAGGAACTGGGCGAGCGCGTATACCTGCCACAGCTATTGCTGCTGGAGGCAGCGATCTCGCGAGCACAGGGTCGGCCCGACGCCGGCAGCGTTGCGGTGCGGCGCGCGGTTGAGGAGGCTCGCGCCCAGGAAGCGCCATGGCTGGAGCTGCAAGCGCTGGTCGAACTGTGCGAGCACCACGACGCCGTGGCCGAGGACCACCAGGCATTGGCGACGCTGGTTGACCAGTTGCCCGAAGCGGATGGAACCGAGCTGGTGAAACGTGCGCGCTCGCTGATTCACGCTGCCAAGTCGGCTTGAAGCGACACGATTTCTGTGCGGTGCGGGTGCTGTCCCGACCGAAGTCTGACCTTTCGCTTACGACTCGACCCAGGGGGCAGCTTACGCTGTCGTCGAACTTTCTTGCCCCCCTGGTCCGCGATGATCCTGAACCCTGAATCCAAATACCCGAGCCGCCGCTCGTACGTAGTGAAGCTGCGTAGCGATGCCATGCCGGGGGCCCTGGTGGGCCGCCTCGAAAACCTGGTCACCGGACGACAGCGCGAGTTTTCGTCAGCCGAAGAGCTGCTGGAGTCGATTGCCTCGGACCTCGCGTTGGCAGCCCGCGAGCACGCGGCAGATGCCGACGGCGAGTGACGTCTCCCACATGAATGTGCGCTCGATATGGCGACCGAACGGCGACGCTTTGCTGACGACTTCGTGCACACCGGGCCTTACGCTGATGCCATCTCGAATCCACACGAGTCCAATGCGATGCCGCGACTACCAGTTTCCTTTCCACTGCCCCTTCACACCGCTCGGACAACCTTGAAACGGGCCGAGCGCCCGGCCGGGCTCGTCGTTGCGGCCGCCCTTGCCACTTCGATCGCCCTCGCCCTGGCCGGTTGCTCCACGCCGGTCGTCAAGCCGTCGGTCGACCTGCCGAGCAACTTCGCCGCGAGCACGGCCTCCGAAATGGAGCCCGAGGCGGCGTGGTGGGAGGTCTACCACGACCCGGTGCTGACGGATTTGGTGCGCCGAGCCGCGCGTGAGAACCGCGACGTCAAGATTGCCGCCGAGCGCCTGCGTGCCGCGCGTGCCGGAGAAACGGTCAGCCAGTCCTGGCTGCTTCCTGGCGTCGGAGCATCCGTCTCCGGCAGCGACCGCAGTAGCGGCTTCAACTCAGCCGTAAAACAGGGCTATCCGGATACCAAGACCGCCAGTGTGGGTCTGGACGTGTCGTGGGAACTCGACCTGAGCGGCCGCCTGCGCGCCGGCGCGGCAGCGGCAGACGCCGATGCGCTGGCCGCGGAGCACAGCATGCGCGGCGTACGCCTGCTGGTGATGAGCGACGTCGTCAGCAACTACTTCACACTGGTCGGCGCGCAGCGTCAGGTCGCGACGCTTCGCGCAATCTCGGCGATGCAGGACGAGACGCTGCGTCTGGTCACCGCGCGTCAACAGGTCGGGCTGGCATCCGCCTTCGACGTCGAACGCGCGCAGACCGACGCCTTGTCGGCGCGGGCGCAGATTCCGCCTCTGGAAACCCAAGTGGCGGTGGCACGTCACCGTATCGCAGTGCTGATCGCAGACCAGTCTTTCAACACCATAAACATCCAGCCTTCAAGCGGTGATTTGATCGACGTGCCCGAGGCCAAGCCCGGCCAGCCCGCCGAGTTGCTGCAACGCCGACCTGACGTACTGGCGCTGATGGCACAGCTCGATGCCGCCAATGCTCGTCGCCAGCAAGCGAAAGCTGAGTGGTTCCCACAACTCTTCCTCGGCGCGTCCTTCGGCCGCCAGGGTCTGAACCTGAACGGTGCCGATCTCGGCGTTGCGCGCTTCACCAACGTGGCGGGCCTGCTGGCTATGCCGCTCTTCAACGCCGGGCGCACGCAAGCGATCAACGAGGCTGCCGAAAGTGCTCAACAAGAGGCGCTGCTGCGCGCCGAAGACGGCATCGTACGGGCGCTCGAGGATGTGGAAAACGCCCTCGTCACGCTTGCGCAGGAACGCCGCCGCTCCGGGTCGCTGCAATTGGCCGCCGCGTCCTCCGAGGCTGCGCAGAACCGTGCCCAGTCACTCTATAACCGCGGGCAGATCGACCTGTTGCCACTGCTGGATTCGCAGCGAGCGCGCCTGGCGGCACGCTTGAACTCCAACGAAAGCAACACCCGACTGCTGCTCGACAGCGTGCAGCTCTACAAGGCACTGGGCGGGGGCTGGCAGGTGTTCGAACAACCCTCCAACCCAACTGCATCCGCCGAAGCCGACCGGCCACCACTTTCCTGAGAATCTGTCGTTTTCCAAAGAGGAACCGTCTTGAAGAATCCCCTTACTACGGCCGGCGTTTTGGCCGTCGCTGCCATGCTTTGCGCGTGCAGCCCGGATCAGCCGTCCGTGCAGGCCCCACGACCGGTACGCACCGTTGAAATCAGCTACGACAATGCCCGCGAAAGCAATCGCTACGTGGGCACCGTGCAGTCACGGCATGAAGTCGATCAAGCCTTCCGCGTGGGCGGCAAGGTAGCCCAGCGCAAGGTCGATGCAGGTCAGATTGTGCGCGAAGGCGACGTACTGGCTGTGCTGGACGACAGCGACTACCGCCTCGCTGAGCAAGCGTCGCGACAGCAGTGGGCAGTTGCCGTCGAGCAGACTCGTCAGGCCGATTCGGACCACCAACGCCTTACCGCGCTAAAGGCTGACGGCTCGGTCAGTGCGGCCGACGACGAGCGCGCACATACAAATGCCCAGACTGCTCATGCGACTGCCGAGGCCGAGGCGCGAAAGCTCGAACTCGCGCGCAACCGGCTCAAGTACACCGTGCTGCGCGCCTCCCGTAGCGGTGTTGTCACGGCTGTGCGCTTCGAGGCAGGCCAGGTCGTGGCGGAGGGTCAACCGGTCGTCTCGGTTGCGAATCCGGATGAATCCGAGATCGTCATCGACGTGCCCGAGGATCAGTTGTCCGTCTTCAAGGACGCGCAGTTCAAGGCCTCGCTGGCCAGTGCGCCGAACGAGACCTTCGATGTCACGCTGCGCGAGCTGTCGCCGCAGGCTGCGGCGCAGACGCGCACCTATCGCGCGCGGCTTAAGCCAATGCAGGCGCTGCCGCTGGGCGCCACCGCCACTGTAATGGCCAAGCGCATGATGGCAAGTGTCTCGGTGGCGGCGGTGCCGGCGACGGCACTGACCCAAAGCGACGGCCAGCCGGCGCTTTGGGTAGTCACGCCCGCGGGCAAGGATCCGGTAGGCATCGTCGAACTGGAGCGTGTGGCGGTGTGGGGCTACCGCAATGACGAAGTGCTCGTCTCCGGGCCGCAGGCCGGCGCATTGGTCGTTACCGCCGGGATCCAGAAGATGACGTCCGGATTGAAGGTCGCGCTTCCCGGCGCGGCGATTGTTGACGCGAACACCACGCAGCAGGCCACCCGATGAACAACTTCAACCTCACCGACTGGGCGCTGCGCCATCGCGCCATTGTCCTGTTCATGCTCCTCATTGTCGCGGCGGCCGGCGCCTTCAGCTTTACCCGGCTCGGTCAGCTCGAAGATCCGAACTTTTCCGTGCCCTCCATGACCGCCATGGTCATTTGGCCGGGCGCCACCGCCCAGCAATTGCAGGACCAGGTCCTCAATCGTATGGAGAAGAAATTCGAGCAGATCGACAACTTCGAAAAGGTGGTCACCTACGCGCGGCAGGGCTACGCGGGCATGACGCTTACCGTGCGTGGCGGCACCTCCAAGGCTGACCAGCGTGAGGCCTGGTACCAGGCGCGCAAGAAACTCAACGACCTGAGCCTGGAGATGCCTGACGGCGTGATCGGCCCGATCCTGAACGACGAGTACGGCGACGTGTATGGCCTGATGTACGCGGTCAAGGGCGACGGCGTTGGCCACGCCGACCTGTCGGACGCGGCCGAGGACATCAAGCGCCAGATGCTGAAGGTGCCGATGGTCAAGAAGATCGATGTCATCGGCAAGCAGGCCAAGCGTGTCTACGTCGAGTTCTCGCACGAGCGCCTGGCAGCGCTGGGCATTACACCGCTGGCCATCGCCGAAAGCCTCAAGAGCCAGAACGCCCTGTTGCCCGCCGGCCAGATCGACACCCGCGGCGACCGCGTCATGGTGCGTGTGAGTGGCCAATTCGCCAGCGAAGAGGCTATCCGCAACGTACCCATCGCCGCGGGCGGCCGGCAGATCAAACTCGGCGACATTGCGACCGTCACGCGCGGTTTCGAGGATCCGCCCACCTACACGGTTCGTCACAACGGCCAGCCAGTGCTGATGCTCGGCATCACAATGACCAGCGACGGCAACATCGTGGACCTTGGCAAGGCGATGGACACGGCAGTCGCCAAGATCCAGTCGGAACTTGCTCACGGCGTGGAGCTGGAGCTCGTGGCCGACCAACCCACTACGGTGAAGGATGCTATCCATGACTTCGCACACGCGCTGGTCGAGGCGCTGATCATCGTGATCGTGGTGAGCCTGGCCAGCCTGGGCTGGCGCGCCGGCCTCGTGGTCGCGACCACGGTGCCGCTGGTGCTGGGCGGCGTGGCGCTGGTGATGCTGGCGATGGGCTGGAACCTTGAGCGTATCTCGCTCGGCTCGCTGATTATCGCGTTGGGACTGCTGGTGGATGACGCCATCATCGCCATCGAGATGATGGTGGCGAAGATGGAAACCGGCATGGACCGCGTGAAGGCGGCCGCCTTCTCCTATCAGTCCACCGCCATGCCGCGCCTGACCGGCGCGCTGATCACCGTCGTGGGCTTCCTGCCGATCGGCCTCTCGAAGTCCACCACCGGCGAGTACGCGGGTGGCATTTTCTGGATCGTCGGCGCCGCGGTGCTGTTCTCGTGGATCTGCTCCGGCATCTTCACGCCGTACCTGGCGGTCAAGATGCTGCCTGACGACTTGGGCAAGCACCAGCATGGTGATCTGTACGACACGAAGTTCTACCGCAGCCTGCGCCGCCTGATCGACGCCGCCATCGAGCGCCGCTGGGTGGTCATCGGTGCGACGGTTGGCGCTTTGGCGCTTGCCCTGGCCTGTATCAAGCTAGTGCCGCAGCAATTCTTCCCCAACAGTTCGCGTCCTGAACTGGTCATTGATCTGCGCGTCAAGGAAGGCTCCTCGTTCGCCGCGACGACCGAGCAGGTCAAGCACATGGAGGAGATCCTGGCGAAGGACGAAGACGTGCGTTTCTATACCGCCTACACCGGCGCCGGCGCCCCGCGCTTCTATCTCTCGCTCAACCCCGAGCTGCCGAATCCGGGCTTTGCCCAGTTCGTTGTGATGACCAAGGATCTGGATGCACGCGAGCGAGTACGTGCGCGGCTGGTGGCCTCGGCTGACCAACAATTCCCACAGGCGTGGGTGCGCGTGACACGGCTCGAGTTGGGACCACCTGTCGGCTACCCGGTGCAGTTCCGCGTCGTAGGCCCCGATACCCAAGTGGTGCGCAAGATCGCCCGCGACGTGGAGAAGGTGGTTGCGTCCAACCAAAAGGTGCGTGACCTGCAGCTCGACTGGAACGACCCGGTGCGTACGCTGAAAGTGGAGCTTGATCAGGACAAGGCGAGCGCGCTTGGCCTTACACCGGCCGACGTATCGTTGGCGACCCAGACCGTGATGAACGGCGCGACCCTGTCGCAGCTGCGTGAGCGCGAGGACCTGATCGACATCGTGGCCCGTGCCGTACCAGAGGAACGCTTGAACCTCGACACACTGAAAGACATCAACCTCTACACGCGCCAGGGCACGGTGGTGCCACTGTCGCAGGTCGCACAGGTGCGCTCTGAACTGGAAGAGCCAGTGCTGTGGCGCCGTAACCGCGACATGGCGATCACGGTGCGTGCCGACGTGAAGGATGGAGAGCAGGGTGTATCGGTGACGCAGGAAATCCAGCCGTTGCTCAAGGATATCGAAGCGAAGTTGCCGTCGGGCTACCGCATCGACGTGGGCGGCGCGGTGGAGGAAAGTGACAAGGCGAACAAGGCGCTACTCGCGGTGGCCCCGCTGATGCTGATCACCATCCTGCTGTTACTCATGCTGCAACTGCAGAACTTCTCCCGCATGTGGATGGTGATGCTGACAGCACCGCTGGGCCTGATCGGTGTGGTGCCGGCGCTATTGGTGTTCCAGTCGCCACTGGGCTTCGTCGCGATCCTGGGCATCATCGCACTGGGCGGCATGATCATGCGCAACGCGGTGATCCTGATCGATCAGGTTCAGATCGAGATCGCCGAAGGGCGCGACCCGTGGAATGCCGTGCTGGATGCCGCCATTCACCGGGCCCGTCCGGTGATGCTGACGGCGCTGGCCACTGTGCTCGCAATGATCCCGCTAACGCGCAGTGTGTTCTGGGGGCCGATGGCAATTGCGATCATGGGCGGCCTTACCGTGGCGACGCTGCTGACGATTTTCTTCGTCCCGGCGTTGTACGCTGCATGGTTCAAGGTCGGTCGCCAGACGGCCGCTGGCACCCTGCCGGTGAGCTCGCCATCGCCACCGCGCAATACCGGTTGTCCAGCGTGAACCGGACCATGGCCGCGCGCGGCGGCCATCGCTCGGTTGGCGCGAGCCACCGACATCAAGTGCTGCGACCGCTGTATGACGTTTTGTCAGTCAATCTGTATCTAACGTTCTCCCTTTGGTCGCCCTACTATCGTCCGCGCCATCCAGGTGCATACCTCAGCGATCGCGAAAACCGTTTTATACAGATTTAGCGGAGCTTCAATTCGTTATCTCTTCCTTCAGGAGTTACGCCATGCCCGAACTGTCCAACCTGCTTGCCTACGGCCTGATTTCACTCGGCATGGTGCTGACTCCCGGCCCGAACATGATCTATCTCATCTCGCGATCGATCTGCCAGGGACGAATGGCCGGACTGATTTCCCTGGGTGGCGTGGCGTTGGGTTTCGTCGTTTATATGTTTTGCGCCGCACTGGGCATCACAGCCCTGGTCCTGGCGGTTCCCTATGCGTATGACGCCCTGCGACTCGGCGGCGCGCTCTATCTGCTCTACCTGGCCTGGCAAGCGGTCAAGCCCGGCGGCCGTTCTCCGTTCCAGGTGCGCGAGCTGCCCAAGGACAACCCGCGCAAGCTGTTTATGATGGGGTTTGTCACCAACCTGCTGAATCCCAAAGTCGCGGTCATGTATTTGTCGCTGCTGCCCCAGTTCATCGACCCCGCCGGCCACGGCAGCGTGCTGGCGCAATCCATCGTGCTTGGCTTTACGCAGATCGTCATTAGCGTGAGCGTCAACGCCCTGATTGCCATCATGGCTGGCTCCATTGCGACATTCCTCGCCAGCAGGCCCGTGTGGCAGACCGTGCAACGCTGGCTGATGGGGACGGTCCTCGCGGGCTTGGCCATGCGCATGACCGTCGAAGGGTGACGCTAAACCGGACTGTTTGCGGTTGGCACATCGGGCGCGCTGGAGGATCGTCGCAAGGTATCCGTCCGGCCAAGCCATCTACCCAGCCCCGCAAGGCCAGGACATGGTGTGCACTTAAATTCAAGTGGGCACCAGTTATAGCCTTTTAAGCGGGTATTTTCATGCAGCCACAACGCCGTTCCTACTCCAAGTCCTTCAAGGCCCAGGTCATTCAAGCGTGTGCCCGCCCCGGCGCTTCGATTGCCAGCATCGCACTCAGCCATAGCCTCAACGCGAACCTCGTACACAAATGGATTCGGGTGCAAGCGCAGAAAAGCACAGCGCTGCAACCTGCATTCATTCCGTTACCCATGCAGCTGGCCGTAGCAAATTCGCACGCAGCATCATCGAATATCTGCGTTGAAATCAAGCACCCGCGCGGCACCGTCAAAGTTAGGTAGTTTCACAGACTTGCCCCCCCCCATTTGCATTCGACTTGACCAGTCATTTGCATCGGATTTGACCAGCATGCTTCGTGGCCATGACCGGCAGAGAACGACCCTTTGCTGTCGGTCAGCAAAGCAGAAACCAGCAAAAACTGTCACTGGAGATAGTGCGCAAATAGGGCCAAAACTTGACGGCCAGAAACGCCTACGAAATCAGGGACGGTTCATAGCGTTGACGCTATTCACCATCTATATCTATTGCGTCAACCGATTTTCAGTCACGGCTAGGAAACTATCTAAAGAGATCTGCTATGTCCAGACTCGCAGAGATCCGTCAGCTTGAAAAGAACCTCGCCGAGCAGCTACAAGCACTCGAGGCGCTGAAAGGAGATGCTGGTCTAGAGAAAGAAATTGAGTTCGAAGCGAAGCTCCGCTCTCTGCTAGCTGAGTACGGCTACAGCTTGCCAAACGTGATCAAACTTCTTGATCCACAGGCTGGTCGACGTGAACGTGCTCCCGAGCACAAAGCCGGTACTCGTAAACCTCACCAAATGAAGGTCTACAAAAATCCGCACACTGGCATTTTCGTACATACCAAAAGTGGTAATCACAAAACGCTTAAAAACTGGAAGGCTGAGTACGGCTCCACGACTGTCGAGTCTTGGTTGACCAAATGATTTTGTTTTGAATACAAAAACGGCCCAAGCAGGGCCTTTTTTGTTGCTGTGGTTGACGGCGGTTCTGTAAACAGGGGTGGACGTCCTTTTTGGCCGATTTCTGCCTTCCACAACCGGCTGAAACCAACCCACAGCGGCCAGTCACGCCAGGTTATCGTCGGCTAGTAACGGAGGGGGATTGAGTGAGTCAGGGGCAATCCAAGCTAATTTAAGATGCGAGGAAAGGTGGCAGTGAATGTCGTTCCGCTCATTAGAGAAGACGTTACCGCCACTTCGCCATAGTGCGCCCTTGCGATCTCACGAACAATGAACAGGCCTAGCCCGACACTTCTAAGTTCAGCATTGTCATGACTGCCACGGATCATCGGTTCGAACAAGTCCTTGAGCAATTCCAGTGGTATGGGAGTACCGAAGTTGTGCACTGTAATAATGACCGCGTGATCTTCGAAGCACGAAGAAACGGTGACGTCGCTATCGGCAGCACCGTAGGCTACTGCATTGGCGACCAGGTTGCCGATGAGCTGATACAACCGATCACTGTCGGCAGTAAAGTCACCTTGCCCATAACGCAAGTGGATCAACTCATGTCCGGGGAAAGCCAAGCCTAGCTCATCCAGGCAATCGGCGACCAGTTCGTGTAGATCGACTGGTTTGGGCAGGACTGCGATACCTCGCCCAACTTGCGTCAAGGTGAAATCCAACAGATCGGCCACCAGACGCTGTGCGCGCTCTACCGAGTGGGTGATGTGGCCAAGTATTTGTGCTTGTTTAGCATCCATCGCCCTACGGCCCAGCAGTTCTGCCGCCATTTTTATCGCCGACAATGGGTTGCGCAGGTCATGACTGACAATCCCGATAAGCTGCTCGGCGAACAGAGCCCTGTCCTCAGCTGCAGCGTACGTGATGCGCAACTTGTCCTGGGTCATATCCAGTGCGCGTTGGTCCTTGAGGTGCTTCGCCAAATGCCTTTCGGCAAGCATTCGGGCATTGAGCAGTTCGCGCTCGTACCTTTGGCTATCCGCGGCTTTGAACAGGGTCATTTCATGAAATACGCCAGCAGAATGCTCACAGCTGATGGCGCTAAGCATCAATGGAATGGAATGTCCGTTGTAGTGAACCAGATCGAACTTCACGTCAGCCACGACGCCCTGTATCTGCATTAGGGGCGCCCAGTACATCTTGTGGAACGTCCTTCCCTCGAGGCTCATCAAGTCCTGGATGTGACGACCGAGCAGCTCTTCTCGCCGGTAGCCTAACCAACGGCAGAATGTGAGGTTGACCTGTGCGATCTCGCCATTTTCTGCGGTAAGCAGTAAACCACAGTCAGCCTCGTCGAAGAGAACGTCAGAACCGGGTAGCGAATCGTTATCTGCGGGCATTTGTATTCACTGACCAATGGGGCCGATATCTGGAAAATTATAGACATGATTCGCGCAAGGACTCTCAGAATTTACCCCTTTCGCAGTGATTGGCCTCGACATTTTTTGAGGGGGGGGGACACAAGCTGTGAATGACCGTTTATGGCCGATTTCTGCCGGTCATGGCCACGAAGCAAGCTGGTCAAATCCGATGCAATTGGTGGTCAGAACGAATGCAACCGGGTGGTCAAGTGGAGTGCAATTTCGCAAAAGTGAACTGGCCAACCGAAAGTGCTGCTGCCTGCGCGACTTTTCTGCGAGATCTGCTGCGATGATCCGCATCGATTCCATCTGGCTCGCCACCGAGCCGATGGACATGCGTGCAGGCACCGAGACTGCGTTGGCCAGGGTGATCGCGGTATTCGGCGCGGCTAAGCCGCACTGTGCTTATCTGTTCGCCAACCGGCGCGCTACTCGTATGAAAGTTCTGGTGCATGACGGTTTCGGCTATCAGCAGAGTACTGGATTACAGCCTGAAACGCTGGGCAGCGCTATCGCGCTACCTTGATGACGGGGCCGTTCCCATTGGCAACAATTGGGCCGAGAATCAGATCCGACCATGGGCTCCTGGACGCAAGAACTGGCTCTTTGCAGGATCTCTACGCAGCGGAAAACGGGCGGCGGCGATCATGAGTTTGATCCAGTCTGCAAGGCTCAATGGCCATGATCCGTACGTGTATCAGCCCGCTTTTTTTCCATCGATTTGCTGCTTGAATGCTTCAAGTGCCGAAACGATCAGTGGGCGGATCGTTGGATCATTTGCGATAGTCTCTGCACTCAATTGCGTGGAAAGCAAATTTACGGATATTGATGCTTGCTCCACGATACAAGCCGACATTGTTTCCAGAACCAGCCGCAGTGCCGCCTGCGCGTGCGAAGCCCGAGGTGAAGCGTTGAAAAGAGCAACGGGTTTACCTGGGAACTCCTCAGAGCTAACGAGCCAGTCCAGCATATTCTTGAATGAGCCGGGAATTCCGCGAGCGTACTCAGGGCAAGAGATCAGAACGCCGTCCGCGTGGGCGATACTCAAGCGTAAGCCCATGATGGATTCAGGAGGATTTTCCGTGAAATCCGGGTTGAAATGAGGTAACTGGCCAACCTCGTGATAATGCGCTATCGACAGCCCTTTGGGACAGAGAACCTCAGCTGCACGCAACAGCACTGAGTTGGAGGAGGCCTCACGAAGACTCCCTGAAACCGCAAGCAAACGCACCATGTCAACACGCTCCCTGATTTGTAGGGCGGGGAGTGTCGCATGAGGGCCACTTACTGCACCATCATCGGCCCAGCCACCGGAGTCAATCCCGTGCCTTGGTTTCTGGGCGATGACCAGATGGCTTTGCCAGACGCTTGTGTCGCAAGGTCACCCTACCCCCGGGATTAGCTATCAGGTAGGCAACGATGCGGTGGGACACCGCACGTTCACCACCAGCGGTGCGAGGTGTTCGTCATGGATCAAGCCAGGGCGACAGCTATGCAATCAGTGCGATCCGAATCGAATTACCCCTTTTGGCGGTGAATTCTCAATACCGGTATCCCGCTTTTCTTCATACGCCGGATCGGGATGGGATGAGGACGACTAAATCTGTATCGCCTATGTCGACATCAGCCTGTGAAAGCAGCGTAGTAACCTGGCCACGGTGATGGGTCTGATGGTTGAAGAAATGCATCACCAGACCGTAAAAGTCCTTGTCGGACACGACACCCTTCAAGCTGGCGTAATGGAGGGTGTGGTCCAGATCGGACTCTGTAATAGAGCTGGCCCATTCGACGATTATCTGATCAAGCCTCTCTCGATACACTGAGAGTTCTCGAATAGTAGAGAACAACGCCTGGTCAAGGTTTTTCGGATCAGGAAGTCGCCTCACCGGCTCCAATGCCGAGTGGTTCGCTGGATGTTTGGCGAATCGCTTTAGCCACACGGTGTCTCCGGCTGCCACGTGGTTTAGCGTCCCGAGAATCGACCTGAAGAACGCTTTTCTATCAGCTGAGAGCTCATCATCGGACAAGCACCTGGCCGCTCCATGGATCTTTTCGTTCATCCATTTGTTATAGGTCGCCATCAGGCAGATATGGCCGGTACGGCTCATGTGCTCATCCTTTGAGTGGGTATTTGACAAGCGCTCCACGCTCATCGCAAAACCCAGTCTATTGCACGGTGACCCGTACGCGGTAGAGATCGTTATTGCTCCGATACTCACCGGTCGCCCCCCAAGAGGTAACCTTCGACATTTTCCATGGATAGGGCTTCGAGCAACACCTGCTCCAGGATGGCAAAAAAACATTTGATGTGGGCCTGCTTTAATGCCTGAGGCCGGGTCACCAGATAGACTTCCATATCTGGAAGGTGGAGATCCGGGAACAACCCGATCAGATCCTTCGCCAGTATACGGGGCAGTACGGCCACCCCCATACCTCGCCTCACCGATTCGAGCTGCACGGCGAACGAATTCACGCTGATCTGCGCGCGGTCCAGACCACCGGCCTTTGCCGCACGCATTTGCGGCAACATGTCCAGCGGGGGAAGCAAGGCAATATTGACCGCAGTGGCCGGGGTCACCCCTGGAAACCGCTTCAGATAACCTGCATCAGCGAAGACACCGTAGGCGAGCCGGCCTATTGGTCGATAAATCAGCGACGGCTCACCCAGATGAGCTGTACGTACCGCAATGTCTGCCACGCCGCGGACGATCTTGTGAAAGTCGGCTGTGACCATCAGCTCCACCGAGCAACGCGGGTGCAGAGAAGTGAAGCGACTCGCGGCCTCCAGCACGCAAGACGAGAACCCCTCGCCCGCACTGACCAGGACACTGCCAGATAGCTCTGTGTGCAGCTCGGATATGCCAGCAGCGGTTTGACGCCTCAAGCCCGCTTCCGCAGCCAGGGCAACTTCCACGAGGGATTGGCCCCGCGAGGTCAACCAGCATCCTTCAACGCCCCGCTCGACGAGTGGCTCGCCCAGTGCGACCTCAAGCTGGGTCAGGCGGCGGGACACGGTAGACGCCGCGATACCCAGCAACTGGCCAGCTTGAAGGAAGCTGCCACGCCGCGAGACTGCCAACAGCAGACGAAGATCGTCCCAATTTGCTTGCAACGCCATGCGTCCTGTCCTCCCTGGTCTGCATATGTGCAAATCCATTATGCAGTAGTCGCTGTTTTTCGGGAGAGGCCACAACGGTATATCTACAGACCCTCGACACGAATGGAATGGACTGTAATGACTACTGGCCCCAACGACTATGCGGAACGCGCCTCAAGAGCCTTCAATCGCCGTGATGTGGAGGCGATGCTTGCATTGGTTTGCGAAGACTTCATCTACCTCGATGGTATGGGGATTCAAACCGGTCGCGACGCCATG
Organism: Pseudomonas sp. P4_B3; assembly: GCF_056402295.1. Taxonomy (NCBI): domain Bacteria; kingdom Pseudomonadati; phylum Pseudomonadota; class Gammaproteobacteria; order Pseudomonadales; family Pseudomonadaceae; genus Pseudomonas; species Pseudomonas sp. P4_B3. The sequence goes on along the minus strand of NZ_JBFUHR010000004.1, from coordinate 246,762 downwards.
CGCAAACGAGAGACTGCGCTGTTCGAAGCGTTCCCCGATGCCCAAGTGACCTTCACCCCATTCATGGTCGCTGACGATCGTTTGGCGCTGACTGCCTTACTGACCGGCACCTTCGCCGCACCCTTGGTGCTGCCAGACCGGGTGATTGCACCCCATGGACGCCATATTACCGTGCGCTACGCCGCACACTTCACCTTCAGAAACGGGCTGGCCATCCGTGAAGAGGTCTTCTTCGACAGTGCGGTGTTGATGCCGTCAGCCGAACAGGGTGAGGGTTGAGCCATGCGCAGCGCATTTGTTACTGGAGCAACCGGCTTGCTGGGCAACAACCTGGTGCGTGAATTGGTCGCTCGTGGCTATACGGTCAAAGGCCTGGTCCGCTCAAGAGCCAAAGGTGAACAGCAGTTCAACAATCTGCCGGGTGTGGAGCTGGTCGTGGGTGACATGGCCGATGTCGACGCATTCGCAGCATCGCTGCAAGGCTGCGATACGGTGTTTCACACCGCGGCGTTCTTTCGCGACAACTACAAGGGCGGCAGCCACTGGAAAGAACTCGAAAAGATCAATGTGTCTGGTACGCGGCGCCTGCTTAACCAGGCCTACCGCGCCGGTATACGACGGTTCGTCCATACGTCTTCCATTGCCGTGCTCGACGGCGCACCTGGCTCGTCCATCGATGAGACATGTCTGCGGGCCGATGCCGACGCGGATGACTACTACCGCAGCAAGATCCTCGCCGACCGTGTCGTCTTGTCGTTCCTGGAAGCACATCCCGAGATGCATGCCTGCATGGTCCTGCCCGGCTGGATGTGGGGTCCTGCCGACATTGGCCCGACCTCCTCGGGACAATTGGTCAACGATGTCGTGAACGGCAAGTTGCCCGGGCTGATCCCTGGCAGCTTCTCCGTTGTCGATGCCCGTGATGTGGCATGGGCGCTGATTGCTGCCGCCAAACAGGGCCGACGAGGTGAGCGCTATCTCGCGGCGGGCCGGCATATGACGATGCGTCAGCTGGTCCCTGTTCTAGGACGTATAGCGGGCGTAAAGACACCCGTTCGACAACTACCGCTCCCCTTTCTATACACCTTGGCGGCTGTGCAGGAGATCTATGCGCGCCTTACCGGCAAGCCCATTCTGCTGAGCATGGCCACGTTGCGCCTTTTGGTACGAGAGAAGGACCGCACCTGTTTCAACCACCGCAAGAGTGAACAGGAGCTTGGCCTGAGTTTCCGGGCGCTAGAGCTGACAATCACTGATACCGTGGCTTGGTACCGCGATCACGGCTGGTTTGAAAAGCACAGTGCGCGTGCCTCGAAGAAAAAAAGCTCATCCGTCATGGTCGACAACTGACTTTCGGAAACGGGTTTACCGTCTAGCCCCAAAGCCGATAGTCTCGAGCCTCATTGTGCGGTTTGATGCTGGCACGCGAGGCGTACCTGGAGTTCCCGAAACCGCACTTCCTGGTCATTTACCACACGCAAGAACAAGGACGTAAATTTGTGAACAGGGAAATAATCCTGATGCGTCACGGCCAGCCAAAACTGGCCGCAACCGACAAAATCTCAGCGCTCGAGATGAAAGACTGGATCGAGCAATACGACCGATCCGAAATTACCCACCACCCGGTCCCGCATGCCAGCATGCAACTTGCCGCAACCGCCACGGTGATTGTTTCAAGCAGCGCGCCTCGTGCGCTGACCTCCCTCCAGGCGCTCGGCCTGAAGCCTGCACTGGTTGACGCACTTTTCTGCGAAGCACAACTACCTTGTGGTCATTGGAAACTGCCACGGCTATCGCCGTTTACCTGGGCATTTATCCTTCGAGTCTTATGGCTGTGCGGTTACTCACGCAACGTCGAATCCGCCGGCACTGCGAGGATCCGCGCCAGCACGGCAGCCAAACGATTGCAGTCCCTTGCCAGCGATGGACCGGTTCTGCTGCTCGGCCATGGCTTTATGAATCGAATGATCGCCAATCAACTGGTGGCCGACGGATGGGCTCGCCAAAAACGTAACGGCAGTCAGTACTGGAGTGCGACCGTGTATCAGTACGATGGTGTGTAAGAGGCGCCAACTGGTCGGCAGAGATGCCTGCCAAATGCAGCACCGCTTTCATCGTCATCCGAGTAAACCGTCTTGGCGATACAGCGGCAGATGGTCGGCGAACCTGGCCATCATGACGTGGGCTAGCAGACCCGCTGTCGGGAGGCCCTTGTCGATGACCTGCGCGGTACCGGCGCCTGGATATCGAAAGGAGCAGCGCGGCCATTAGTTTTCATTGATAATCGGCACGCTGCAGCTGCATTAAGGGACGATTCATTCAAGGGAGAGAAGTCGTGTCAGCCACATCTGGAAACAGCAACATTTTTCGCCTGGCAACCGCCCAGGCATTGGCGGGTGGTAACTCAGTCATCGTCTACGCAACCGGCGCTATCGTGGGAGACATGCTTGCACCGGATAAAGCATTGGCGACGCTGCCTATCTCCATTTTTGTCGTGGGCATGGCGAGCTGCACGCTACCTGCCGGTGCCATTGCGCAGCGCTATGGGCGCAGTCCCGTGTTTATGCTGGGAGCGTTGTGCGGCATCCTGATGGGAGTGCTGGCTGCGATTGGCATTTATTGGTCCTCCTTTTTCATCTTCTGTGCTGCGATGCTGTTTGGTGGCGCTTATGCCGCTGTGGTGCTGACGTTTCGTTTCGCCACCGCAGAATGCGTTCCAGAAAACAGGCAGCCCTGGGCGCTTTCAATCGTCATGGCTGCCGGGCTAGTGGCGGGTGTACTAGGTCCACAGACGGTCACCTATACGATGGACCTATGGGAGTCACACCTGTTTATCGCTACTTACGTTGCAGCCGCATTAATGGCAGTGGTTTCGGCGGCGGTGCTGCTAGGTGTCGATTTGCCACGCCATGAGGCGGCTGTTCGTACTCCAGGTCGCCCGCTTGCGGTGATTGTTCGGCAGCCTCGACTCATCAACGCCATGCTCTGTGGTGTCATTATTTACACCTTGATGAATTTCCTGATGACTTCGGCCCCACTAGCAATGAAGCATGAGGATCTTTCACTGGAATCATCGAATCTGGCATTGCAGTGGCACGTAATTGCAATGTACGCACCCAGTTTTTTCACTGGAAAGCTGATCCACCGTTTTGGGGCAAACCGCGTTGTGTTGATGGGGTTGATGTTAACCGGCGCGTCTGTTGCTGTCGGGCTTGCCGGCGTGCAGTCCTACCACTTTTATCTATGTTTGGTGCTTCTAGGGATTGGCTGGAATTTCGGTTTTGTCGGCGCCTCTGCGCTCGTCCTTCAGTGCCATAAAACAAGCGAAAGAAACAGTGTCCAGGCGCTCAATGATTTCATTGTCTTTGGCGCCATGGTACTCGGCTCGTTTGCATCGGGAGGTATATTGAATCGATACGGTTGGACCGTTATCTGTGCGCTTGCCTTTGTACCTGTGCTGGTTGCCATAGCGACGTTGATGTTGAGCGAGCGTCGCGTCAGGTATTCAACTCAGGAACGCACAAGCTAGTTCCGCGGGACTGGCTTAGCCTCCAGACCATGATTCGATTCACGCGGGATAACCGGTTTTGCGCAGTGGCAATGGCGAGCGCACCTTGTTCAACTTGCTGACGCCTCCTTTGTGTGACGAAAAGCGTAGCAGGCAGCAAAAAGCCCGCTCAGTGGCGGGCTTTCTGTACGGGGTCAAATCCTTTTGTTCGTTCAATCTGCACTCCATTCCGTGAGCGTTTCGTGAAAAGCATGTCGCAGATACGAAAAAGCCCGGCGTCGGCCGGGCTCTCTGTAGATGGGCCAAATCCCTTTGGCTGACCGCACTATGCTGGGTGGATGTGACAAGGGTGTGACAGGGCATATATGAACAGCCCGGCGAGGGTATGATCAGGCGCATATTGCACCCCCTGATGATTCTGTCTAGCCGATTGCAGGCTGCTGCCAAACGATCTAACGGTCGGTGCCGGATAAAGCATAGACTGAAAAGTAACCTTCTTCGCCAAGGTCAAGGGTAAGGTGATCTAGCGTGTAATCGTTACACGCTCCTGATTTTACGCGCTATAGCATGAGTCTCTTGGTTGGCTCCTGTTGAGGGTAGCCACCATGCTTTCCAGTCTAGAGCTTCGATACCTGGTCGAGAGAAGCTTTCTCCCGATGTATTGCGCATGCTCAGTTTCATCTGACAACTGTCTTACTGTTCGTATCTACAGTCCAGAGACAGGCCGGATAGATCTTTTCTCTACCGGCATCTCCTGTTCCGAGCTCAACAGCAATCGTGCAATAGAGAGTATGCTCGCCAACCTGCGCAATGATCTCAACGCACATACCGAGCAACTTTCGCTCGTGCGTAATCATTGAGCCCCAGAACCCCGAGCCAGCAACGCTTATGGTCAGGGGCGGTGCCGCGTCTTTTTACTTAGACAACTCCTCGGCGCCGGCAACCATGGTCAAGTATGTTTCAGCAGCTGCAGCAAACCTTCCACATCAGCTAGCGCTGGAGCATGGGCTCCGGCATGGCGGCAAGATATGGATGCGCAAGCCGCTGAAAATTGCAGGCGTTCTCTCAAGTCCGCGATCCCCAACAACTGCGCAGCCAGCCAACCAGCCATACAAGCGTCTCCTGCTCCAACCGTGTCTTCCACCTTCACGGCAATCGCCGGCTGATCGAGTTGGCTGTCCGGGGTGTGGAGAATCATCCCGTGTTCTCCTCGGGTAAAAAGGATCTGCGCCTGAGGATTAAGAGCGCGAAGCTCATCCATTGCCTGGTGTTCTGTCAGCCCTGGATAAATTTGCCGAAGGTCTTCATCGGAAAGCTTGATCATGTCAGCAAGGGTGGTCATCGTAGGGAAGGTCTGCTCCCGATAATGGCTATCCATTAAATTGCGCCAGTTCGGATCATAGCTAATCCGTTTACCGGCTTTTTTGGCCTGCTGAGCAATTTTAACCAGCTTGTCTGCGAGTGGCTGTCGGGCCAAACTGATGCAGCTGAAATGACACAGCTCTGCTTGGTTGATCCATCCTTCGGGCATCAGATCCGGATCAAAAAACAGATCGGCATCTCCAGCAAAAAAGTATCTTGGAGGACGGCTCGATGGAACGATGGCGACCAAAGGATCTCGGTCTACCCGTTGGATAAACCTCATATCCAATGCTGCCGCTTCCGACTGCGAAACTATCTCGTCACCCAGAGAATCCATGCTCACCGACCCAGCAAAAGCGCTGCTGACACCCAAGCGACTTAGCGCTCGTGCAACGTTCCAGGGAGCACCACCCGGGTAACCCTTCCACTGTCCAGGAGTGCCTTGGACAAGATCGGTCAGGGCTTCGCCAAACACTACTGCGCGAGGCAATACCATCGTCATTTCCTCAATATTTTGTCGTAGGGAACTGCCGACAGGTGCGCTGAAGGCGTGTTGGCCGGACCCGTTCAAATATTAAAACCAGGTTTCCATCTGTATACCGTATTGCCATACACCTCCGGCTTTGAAGTCCGTCATGCCAAAGGAGTCTGTGGTACTGAATTTGTCCAGATCCGAAGACCAGTTCATGAAGCTTGCGAACACTCGCAATTCGGGACGTGTGAGAAGATCTCCAACCTCAGGTTTGAATGTCGGGGCGACAGTGAACTTCCAAAAGTTACCGTCGACCGCATTACGTTGTAGATAGTCCTTCGGGTCGAGGTTCATGGTTTGCCAGCTTATTTCGTAGGCCATCTCGAAATTGCTGTTGATTTTATTGGCCAAACGCACGTTCAGGGTCAGCCAGCGGTAGTCGTCACCCTTGACGTATCTATCCTTGCTCTGTTCTGCCAGCAAGCTGGGGCCGATACGCCAGTCAGGCGCAAGGGGTGTCTCACCGTAAAGTGCCAGACGCAGAGCGCGGGCATCATCAATCAGTTCACCATCCGAGCCGACGTTCTTGACCTCAGCTCCCAGACCTTGCCCATAGAGCAGCGCCGTTTTGAAGAAGCCTTCTCTGCCGAAAAAGTTTTTCTGGTGATTGGCCAGCATGCTGTGCAAGCCGGAATCCGCAGGCGTCAAACCCGCTGCATTGGTTCGGGTAGCGAAATCGTTTTTCTTTGCGCCGATGGCATTGAACATCCACTGCCACTGACCATCCTCGAAGAACTGGTTGGAGGTCAGGATGTAGCTTTCCACATCGGCACTAAGATCGCCTTGACTGAAATCCCCGTAGTTACGCCCGATCAAAGAGTAGTTCGAACGCCAATTCTTGTTCATCTGCATATCGTAGATTCCACCCCCGGTGCCGGCCAGATAGACAACGTCCGAGTCCAGCCAGTGGATATCGAAATTATCTCTATCGAATCGCTTGCCTGCCCACAGGGTGGCGTTCTCGAACACTGAATTGCCCTTGAACGCAGCGACATGGTCAAGCGCTGTGAATACCTGGCGCACGTTCAGTTTGCTTTCGTCGGCCGTCCAGTCATTGGAACTTTCCACACCATCGGCGATGGAGACCGTGAATTTGGAACGGGTGCCGTTTTGCGCATAGATTTCTTTCGACAGGTCTATACGCATGTAGGTGTCGTCCTCGTTACCGAGTCGCCCGACTGCACCACCGACTGAACCGGCAGGAGTTTCATAAGGGCCACCACGACCACCACCCAGCCGATCGTTGATCAGCAATCCGGAGCGGGCGTAGCCGTTGAAGCTGAACCCATCAGTGAGGTGTCCGGTACTGCCCTCTTTCTCCAGGCTTTGCTGACGGGCCTCGAGTTTTGCCACTCGGGTATCCAAAGCGGGCGCCGAAATTACTGCCGCAGTAGACGCGGCGGGCGGCAAGGGAGCAGTGGCGAGTTTGATCTGCTGCAATTCCCTGGCAAGTGCCTGGGTTTGCTGTTCGGCTGCGGCCGCACGCTTCTCCGCTGCGCTGGTACGGGCTTCAAACGCGGCCATGCGTTCTTCCAGAGTCGCGGCCTGAGAGGTTACCGCCGAGGTGCCGAGCACGCCTGCGAGTAGCCAGCTTGATGCTTTCTGCATGTGGATTTCCTGTTTTGTTTTTATTGTCTAGTTTCCGCGACCGGCCATTTTTCGTGAGTTGCGAATTGTCGCAATCGACGAAAAAAAGGATGCCTCATCGCTAATACGCTGCTACATTTGGCGATGTTAACGTTAACTTTTCTAAAAACAAAAATAAAGAGGGCTTTATGAAACAGCTTAAATCTCTTCTTCCAGCAGCACTGCTCACCCTTTGTGCCGGGCTTCCATCCCTCTCGAACGCAGCTGATTTGACGATCTCCTGCGGCGCGGTGGGTGCGGAGTTACAACTCTGCAAGGAGGCTGTCGAGGCGTGGTCGAAACAGACCGGCAACCACGTCGAGGTGGTCTCAACACCTAACTCGGCAACCGAGAGGTTGTCGTTCTACCAACAGATCCTCAGTGCGCAGTCCAGCGACATCGACATCATTCAAATCGACATGGTGTGGCCGGGGATGCTGGCCAAACATCTGATGGATCTGCGCGAGGTGCTTCCTGCCAATGCGACCCAGGGCTACTTCCAGGCACAGGTGGATAACGCCACGGTGAACGGACGGCTGGTGACGATGCCGTGGTTCACCGACTCGGGCCTGCTGTATTACCGCAAGGACTTGCTCGAGAAATACAACCAGCAGGTTCCCCAGACGTGGGAGGAAATGACCGCTACCGCCAGGAATATTCAACAGGCCGAGCGCACTGCCGGGAACCCCAATGCATGGGGTTACATCTTTCAAGGGCGCGCTTACGAAGGCCTGACGTGTAATGCGCTGGAGTGGATCAGCAGCCAACCGGAAGGTGGACTGGTCAATCCACGAGGCGACATCGTGGTCAACAGTCAGGCCTCAAGAACGGCTTTGACCCTGGCGAAAAGCTGGGTGGGAGACATCTCCCCGCGTGGGGTACTCAATTACACCGAGGAAGAAGGCCGTGGCGTGTTCCAGTCGGGAAATGCGCTGTTCATGCGTAACTGGCCTTATGTCTGGGCCCTGGTGCAAAGCCAGGACAGTGCAGTAAAGGATAAGGTTGGGGTCGCCCCCCTGCCCCGCGGCGGCGAGACCGGCAGCCATGCATCCACCCTCGGTGGCTGGGGTCTGGCGGTATCGCGTTACAGCGCCCATCCAAAACTTGCCGCCGAGCTGGTGAGCTACCTGACCCGTGCCCAAGAGCAGAAACGTCGTGCCCTGATAGGCGCCTATAACCCGGTTATCGAGTCGCTGTATCAAGATCCCGAATTGCTCGCGGCAATGCCTTATTACGCTCAGCTGCACAGTATTCTCAACGATGGGGTCATGCGCCCCGCCTCAATCACTGCCGATCGCTATCCAAGGGTCTCCAATGCGTTCTTCGATCGAGTGCATGGCGTGCTGGCGGGCGAGTTGCCTGTCGATCAGGCGCTGGCCGAACTGGAAAGCGAACTCACGCGCATCAAACGCCGGAACTGGTAAGCCACAAGGAAGGAAATCACCATGTCTGTCTCTTCTACCCATGTCCCCTGTGAGGAGCTTCTGCTCACCAGGGAAACGCCCGTACAACGTCGCCGAGTACGCGCTGCCTGGCTGTTTTTGACACCGATGCTGTTGTGTCTGGCCCTGGTGGCAGCCTGGCCGCTGCTGCGCACATTCTGGTTCAGTCTGACCGACGCCAGCCTGTCGGATACGAGTGGCGGAGCCTTCGTCGGCTTGAGCAATTATCTGTTCCACAACGGTTCCAGCTGGTCGGGCATCCTGGTCGATCCTCAATGGTGGAACGCTGTGCGCAACACCTTGCATTTCACCGTGGTGTCGGTAGGACTGGAAGTCGTACTGGGACTGCTGGTGGCGTTGCTGCTGAACATCAAGTTCACCGGACGCTCTTTGGTGCGTGCGTTGATTCTGATTCCCTGGGCGATTCCGACGATTGTCTCGGCGAAGATCTGGTCATGGATGCTTAACGACCAGTTCGGCATCATCAATCACATGATGCTGAGCGTCGGCCTGATTGACGCGCCCCTGGCCTGGACGGCCGATGCGGATCTGTCGATGTGGGCGGTGATCATCGTCGATGTCTGGAAGACCGTCCCTTTTGTCACGCTACTGATGCTGGCGGCCTTGCAGATGTTGCCGAGCGATTGCTACGAAGCCGCGAGGGTCGATGGCATTCATCCGCTGAAAGTGTTCTGGCGTGTCACCCTTCCCCTATTGATGCCTGCACTGTTGGTGGCGGCGATCTTCCGCATCCTCGACTCGCTGCGGGTGTTCGACGTGATCTATGTGCTGACTTCTAACTCGTCGAGCACCATGAGCATGTCGGTGTATGCCCGCCAGCACCTGGTTGAGTTCCAGGACGTCGGTTACGGCAGCGCGGCCTCGACGCTGCTGTTTCTGGTGGTTGCGGTCATCGCCATGCTTTATCTCTACCTCGGACGCCGTCAACTGGAGGTCCGGTCATGAGCCCGCGTCTACTGAAAAAAGCGCTGTTGCGCCTCGGGTTCTGGTGTCTGATCGGGGTATTGCTGCTGTATGCGGTCTTCCCTTTCTACTACGCCATCGTGACTTCGCTGAAGCCGTCCAGCGCCTTGTTCGAGGTGAGCTACTGGATCGATAACCCCGACTTCTCCAATTACGCAGCGGTACTCCATCAAGCCTCATTCCTGCGGGCTATCGGTAACTCGCTGGTGGTTGCGCTGTGCGTGGTAACGCTGGCGCTGTTCCTCAGTGTGACCGCCGCCTATGCCTTGGGCCGGGTGAAATTCCGTGGGCGTGGCACGGTCTTGATGATGGTCCTTGGCGTGTCGATGTTTCCCCAGGTTGCCGTGCTGTCGGGGCTGTTCGAAGTGATCCGCGCCCTGGGCCTGTACAACACGTCCTGGGCGTTGATTCTGAGCTACACGATTTTCACCCTGCCCTTCACCGTCTGGGTGCTGACCACGTTCATGGGGCAATTGCCTCATGAACTGGAAGAAGCGGCAATCATGGATGGCGCCTCGCCCTGGGTCACGCTGACCCGGGTGCTGTTGCCCCTGCTCTGGCCCGCACTGGTCACCACTGGCTTGTTGGCCTTCATCGCAGCCTGGAACGAGTTCCTGTTTGCCCTGACCTTCACCCTCACCGACACGCAACGCACGGTGCCGGTCGCCATCGCCTTGATTTCCGGCGGCAGCCCCCATGAGTTGCCTTGGGGATTGTTGATGGCCGCCTCGGTGCTGGTCACCGTCCCACTGGTGATTCTGGTGCTGATCTTCCAGCGCCGAATCGTTTCCGGCCTCACTGCCGGCGCGTTAAAGGGTTGATGCCCAACAAAGACAAGGAACAGCATCGTGATCAAATTGAAACTGGACAACGTGAACAAACAATTGGGCGGCGCACGGATTCTTCGCGACGTCAGCCTGGAAATCGCGGCGGGTGAATTCGTGGTGTTCGTTGGCCCTTCGGGCTGCGGAAAATCGACCCTGCTACGACTGATCGCCGGACTGGATTCGATCTGCGGCGGCGACCTGCTGATCGACGGGCGTCGGGTCAACGACCTGGAACCGCGCGAGCGTGGCGTCGGCATGGTGTTTCAGTCTTATGCGCTGTACCCGCACATGAGTGTCTACGACAACATCAGTTTTGGTCTCAAACTGGCCAAGACTGAAAAGACCAGCCTGCGCGAGCGCGTGCTGAAAACGGCGCAAATCCTGCAATTGGACAAACTGCTGCAACGCAAGCCAAAGGAACTGTCTGGAGGGCAGCGTCAGCGTGTGGCCATGGGCAGGGCCATGGCGCGGGAACCGGACATTTTGCTGTTCGATGAGCCGCTCTCCAATCTGGATGCATCCTTGCGGGTGCAGATGCGCAACGAAATCGCCCGGCTGCATGATCGACTGGGCTCGACCATGATCTACGTCACTCACGATCAAGTGGAAGCGATGACCCTGGCCGACAAAATTGTCGTGCTCAATGGCGGTCGCGTAGAGCAGGTCGGCTCACCGCGCGAACTCTATGAGCGCCCGGCGAGCCGCTTTGTCGCCGGTTTTCTCGGTTCGCCCAGAATGAACTTTCTGGCGGCACGCCTGCATGTACCGGGTGAAACCAGCCTGGTCGATACTCCCGTCCTGGGTATGACCGCCCTGCCCTTCGACAGCTCGAACCTGGCGGTGGACGCCCCACTGAGCCTGGGGATTCGCCCGGAACACGTGTCGCTCAAGGCGGCGCAGGGAACTGCCGGCGTCGTCGTGACCGGGGTCGAATACCTGGGCAGTGAAACCTATGTGCACCTCGATACAGGTCAGGACGAGCCACTGATCTGTCGTTGTGAGGTCAACGCCGGATGGCAAGTGGGCGATCAGGTCGAGCTGCAGCTGGAGTTCGGCAATCTGCACCTGTTCGACGCCGACGGCACGGCCTTGAAGCGCCACCCACACGCCATTGAAACCCTGCCGGATGGTGTCTCTCTAAGCCCGGCACGAGCACGCGCCCTATGACCTTGTCTTTGAATACCCTGAGCGATCCAATGCCTTCTTCCCTTGACCTTGCGCAGCGTGCGCTAAGTGACGGCCTGTCTCGCGTCATCCAGGATTATCGACCCGGCTATCATATTGCCCCCCAAGTGGGCTGGATGAACGACCCTAACGGGGTCGTGTACTTTCGTGGCGAGTATCACGTGTTCTATCAGCATTACCCCTTCGACGCGAAATGGGGCCCGATGTATTGGGGCCACGCCAAGAGTGCCGATCTGGTTCATTGGCAGCACCTGCCCATTGCGCTGGCACCCGGCGATGACTTCGACCGTGACGGATGTTTTTCCGGTAGCGCAGTGGTGTGTGGAGATACCTTGGCACTGATCTACACCGGACACACCTGGCTGGGGGAAGTGGGTGACGAACGCTCGATCCGTCAAGTCCAGTGCCTGGCCACCAGCAGCGACGGCATCCGGTTCGTCAAACACGGCGCAGTCATCGAGACCGCGCCGCAAGACACTATCATGCACTTTCGTGACCCCAAGGTATGGAAGGAGGATGACTATTGGTACCTCATTGCCGGCGCACGTCTGGGCGATATGCCGCTGCTCCCGCTGTACCGTTCCACGGATCTGCACGTCTGGGAGTTCCTTAACTATGTGTCCGGCGGCAGGGAGGGTGATGGCTATATGTGGGAGTGCCCGGATCTGTTTCGACTGAACGGACGCGATGTGCTGCTGTACTCCCCCCAAGGCATGCCACCCAAAGGTTACGAACGACTTAACAAGTACCAGACTGGTTACCGAGTGGGCCGACTCGACAACGAGTGGAACTTCACTGGCGGGCCTTTCATCGAGTTGGATAACGGCCACGATTTCTATGCAGCGCAGACGCTATTGGCCGCCGATGGTCGGCGCCTTGTGTGGGCGTGGCTCGACATGTGGGAAAGCCCGATGCCGAGCCAGGCCCATCACTGGTGCGGCATGCTCGGATTGCCACGCGAACTTGAACTGTGCGCCGATCGCCTTTGCGTGTATCCGGCACGGGAGCTCACCGCTCTGCGCAAAGCGCCATTGCCAGGCACGTCCTGGTGGGATGAATCGGGAACCCGGTGGGTGCCGGAAGTGAATGGCGATATGCTCGAAATCCATGTGCACCTGGATTTACTCGGCTGCACCGATGGCCACCTGGGAATCGCGTTGCGCTGCAGCGACGATGGCCATGAACAAACCCTGCTCTACTACGATGCGGCGTTGCAGCGTCTGGTGCTTGACCGCAGCCACTCTGGTGCGCAAGTCACAGGCCAGCGCAGCGTGTCGATAGACCCGACACAAGAGCGACTGGAACTGCGTGTGTTCCTCGATCGCTCGTCCATCGAGGTGTTCGACGAAAACGGGCGCTTCAGCCTCAGCAGTCGCCTCTATCCGCGGCCCGACAGTCTGGGCGTGAAGCTGTTTGCCAGCGGGAGTGGCGGGTGTGTCTCGATTCCCAAGGCATGGCCTCTCGATTCTGGATGGTTATGAGCAACGTCATTCGAGTCGCGAGAAGCCCGGGCCCTGTGTCATGATTCTGCGTCAACCTGACCGGGCTCGCCTCGCATGACTTCAGTGAAAGACGTTGCACAGCTGGCCGGCGTGTCCCTGATGACGGTTTCTCGAGCGCTCAATAATCCGGAAAAACTGAGCCCCGAAACCCTTCTACGGGTGCGTCGCGCCATTGATGAACTGCAATTCGTACCGAGCCTGTCGGCGCGCAAGATGCGCGGCGACAACCTCCAGTCGCGAACCATCGGTGTGTTCGCGCTGGACACCGCGACCACACCGTTCGCCGTCGAGTTGCTGCTGTCCATCGAACAGACCGCGCAGCAAGCCGGCTGGAATGTGTTCATCCTTAACCTGTTGAGCAACCCGCCCACCGACCAGAACATCGACCTGATGTTGTCGCACCGCCCCGACGGGTTGATCTTCAGCGCCATGGGTTTTCGCCAGGTGAGCATTCCCGAGCGATTGAAGAGCAAACCCCTGGTACTCGCCAATTGCCTGGCCGATGACAGTCGCCTGGTGAGTTATGTGCCAGACGACGAAGCGGGGCAGTATCGAGCCGTACATCACGCGTTGAGCCAGGGCTATCGGCGCCCTCTGTGCATCAATCTGCCAAAACAGAGTCTGGCCTGGAACCTGCGACAAAAAGGTCTGCAACGTGCCTGTCAGGCATTCGGGCTGTTGCCTGACGCACTCCTGCAATACGACCTTTCCGATCATGACGCCTATGGTGAAACCGCAGCCATCCTCGACCGGCACATCATTGAGGGTCGTCCCCAATTCGACATTCTGATCTGTGGCAACGACCGCATCGCGTTTTGTGCCTATCAGCTGTTGTTGGGCCGTGACCTGAAAATTCCCGACGATGTCGCCGTGCTCGGCTACGACAACATGATCGGTATTGCCGAGCTGTTCATCCCGCCGCTGACCACGGTGCAACTGCCGTACTACGAGATCGGTCGCAAGGCTGCCCGGCACCTGATCGAGACCCTCGACGTCTCGGGAGCCCAGCCAGTTGATTGTCCATTGGTGGTTAGGGCATCGCTATAAGATTCAGTTAATTTGGTTGAAAGGTTTTTTTCCAGCACAAAAACAAACGCCCCGAACATGTCGGGGCGTTTGTTGGTGCCTTCGCCAGAGTGTTTTCACACAGCCTGTGAAGGGCCCTTTTGTACTCCAGCCGAAATCACTTGGTCAGCCAAGACTCGAGCGTTGCTGAGCCACGCGTGAAGCCGTGCCGGATTTAAATGCGGCATATCTCTCTGAGCGAAATACTCGATCAAGCATGGTGTTAATTTCAACGCCACATACTTACGCCCGAGAGGCCTTTTTGAGGCTGGACGGCAAGGGACTGCCCGTCACCGGTGAAGGGACATAGATAGTCTCCGCCTGCACAATTTCAGGCTTTTGTTCTTCGATCTCACCATTGAGCGCCTTGTGCATTTTCACCGTATCCAGCGCCCCTACCCATTTGGCGATGGCCATGGTGCCGACACCATTACCGATGGTGTTGGTAATGGCCCGCGCTTCCGACATGAACCGGTCGACACCCAGCAGCAACACCATGCCGGCCACCGGGATGGTGCCCAGGGAAGATAAGGTGGCGGCCAAAATGATGAACCCCGAACCGGTGACACCTGCCGAACCTTTGGAGGTGAACATCAACACCGCCAGTACGATCAACTGATCGGTCAGGGTCAGCGGCGTGTTGGTCGCTTGGGCGATGAAAATCGCGGCGATGGTGTAGTAGATCGCCTGCCCGTCGGGGTTGAAGGTCAATCCGGACGGAATGATCATCCCGGCGACGGGCTTGGACACCCCGGCCTTTTCCATCTTCGAGATCATCTGCGGCAGTACTGACTCCGAAGAGCTGGTGCCCAGTACGGTGAACAGCTCTTCCTTGATGAATTTCAAAAACTTCCAAAGGCTGAAACCGCTGTAGCGGCAGATCGGCCCTAGCACAAAGATCACGAACACGGCGCAGGTCAGGTAAACGCAGGCCATCAGCTTGCCCAGAGAGAACAGCGAGCCGAAGCCATACTTGCCGATGGTGAAGGCGATGGCACCGAATGCACCGATCGGCGCCAGGCGCATGACCATGTTGACGATACGAAACATGCCTTGCATCAGGCTATCCAGCGTATCGACGAACGCTTTGCCGCGTGGCCCCACATGAGCCAAGGCGATTCCCAACAGGATGGAAAACAGCAGGATTTGCAGCACATTGCCCTTGGCGAAGGCATCCACGATGGTGTCGGGAATGATGTTCATGACGAAGTCCATGAACGATGCATGTTTCACGGCCGAGGTGTAGGTGGCCAGGCTGGAAGTGTCGAGGGTAGCAACATCGATGTTCATGCCGGCGCCGGGTTTGAACACATCGACCACCACCAGGCCGACCACCAGCGCCAGCGTCGACACGACTTCGAAATAGAGCAAGGCGCGAAAACCGACTCGACCTAGTTCCTTCATGTTTTCCATGCGGGCGATCCCCGTGACTACGGTCAGGAAGATCACCGGAGCGAGGAGCATCTTGATCAATTTGATGAAGGCATCGCCCAAGGGTTTGAGCGCAGCGCCGGTTTCGGGAACGAACACGCCGACGATGGCGCCGATGATCACGGCGATCAGCACTTGCACATAGAGTTTGCCGAATATTCTTTTCATGACAGGGCCCTGATTTTTTATTGTTGTCAGGAAATGCCAAGGAGTCAGATCCAGCGATCTGCCCCTTGGAGTTGTGCCGCAGTACTACTTTGAATCGCTGGAAAATATCAGCGGTTGATCAATGCGATGACCGCATCCGTGATCTGGCGGGTGGTGGCTGTACCACCCAAATCAGGGGTATGCACACCGCTTTCGGTCACCGCTTCGATGGCTGACATCAGCTGTTTCGCCGCAGCGGCTTCGCCCAGGTGTTCGAGCATCATCGCCGCCGTCCAGAACGTAGCAATCGGGTTGGCCACACCTTTGCCGGTGATGTCGAAAGCCGAGCCGTGGATCGGTTCGAACATCGAGGGGAATTTGCGCGACGGGTTCAGGTTGGCGGTCGGTGCGATGCCCAGGCTGCCGGATAACGCGGCTGCCAGATCGGACAGAATGTCAGCGTGCAGGTTGGTGGCGACGATCACATCCAGCGTGGAGGGTTTGAGCACCATGCGCGTAGTCACCGCGTCGACCAGTTCCTTGTCAATTTTGACGTCCGGGAAATCCTTGGCCACTTCGTAGAAAATTTCGTCCCACAACACCATGCCATGACGTTGGGCGTTGGACTTGGTGACCATGGTCAGGTGTTTGCGTGGGCGGCTTTGCGCCAGTTCGAAGGCAAAGCGGTGAATACGTTCCACCCCGGCACGGGTGAATACCGACACTTCAGTGGCAACCTCTTCCGGCAGTCCCCGGTGCACACGACCGCCGTTGCCGGAGTACTCACCTTCGGAGTTTTCCCGCACCACCACCCAGTCGATCTGGTCACCATTGAGCAGCGGGCTTTTCACCCCAGGCAGCACGCGAGCCGGACGCACGTTGGCATACTGATCGAAGCCCTGGCAGATCGGCAGGCGCAAGCCCCACAGGGAAATGTGATCCGGTACGTTGAGTGCTCCCACGGCACCAAAAAAAATCGCGTCGAAGGTTTTCAGTTCTTCCAGACCCCCTTCAGGAATGTAGTAACCGTTTTTCAGGTAGTTATCCGAGTTCCAGTCGAAATGTTTGAAGTCCAGGTCGAAGCCAGATTTTTTCGACAGGGCTTGCAGCACCTCGACGCCAGCGGCGATCACTTCAACACCGATGCCATCACCTGGTACCGCTGCAATTTTGTATGCGCTCATGGTCAACTCCACTCTCGTAACGTTCTTGTTTTGCCTGTCGAACGGGCTGTTCAATCAGGGTGTGAGCGGAGTATATGTAGTGAACAAATAGGTGTGAGTTACTCAAAATCACTATATAAATAACTTTGAGTTACGAATGAACCCAACCTTGGATTTGTCATTTTTTTACCTTCTGGCCAACAAAGGCAGCCTCGCCGCGACCGCGCGAGAGCTGGGCATCACGCCACCGGCGGTGAGCAAGCGTCTCACCGTGCTGGAGGCTCGATTGGGCATCCGCCTGGTGAATCGCACCACGCGCTCAATGAGTCTGACCTCAGAAGGTGAACTGCTTTTTTCCCATGCCGCCCGGATCCTGACGCAGATCGATGAGGTCGAGCAGTTGATCAACAGCAGTCGGGCTACACCTAAAGGTCTGATCCGGGTCAACGCGTCGCTGGGCTTTGGCCGTCGTTACATCGGCCCGGCCCTCGGCGCGTTCTTCGCGCAGTACCCGGAGGTGGAAATACAGCTGGAAATCAGCGATCACCCGCTGGATCTGGCGACCCACGGTTTCGATCTGGGAATCCGTTTCGGCACCCTGCCCGACGCGGCATTCCACGCGCGCAAGATCGCCTCTAACCGTCGCCTGTTATGCGCCTCACCGCTCTACCTGGAAAAACACGGCGTGCCGCAACGCCTCACGGATTTACAGCTACACAACTGCATCTTTCTGCGGCAAAACGAAACGCCTTACGGGGTGTGGAGTTTTACTCACGGTGGGCGTACACAAAACATCAAAGTCCGTGGTGCATTGGGCTGCAATGACGGTGAGGTGGCCCTGAATTGGGCGTTGGAAGGCCACGGAATTCTGCTGCGAGCAGAATGGGATATCGCCCGCTATGTGCGCAGTGGCCGCTTGCGATTAGTGCTGGAAGACCAGACACCAACCCGCGCCGATGTTTTCGCGGTTTACCCGCAACAGTTACACCTGTCGGCGCGAGTGCGCAGCCTGATCGACTTTCTGGTTGAGCGCTTCAAGCACATCGATCACCTGGATGAAGCGGAATCCATGCATGACTGAATCGCGTTTGACGGCATCCACTTCAGTTATATCTATTGAGGGGTAGCTGGCGCTGAGATTGAGCGATTGATAAAACTGCGTGATCAGGCCGTCATTGCACGATTCGTGGCAACAATTTGCTCATGTGTAAACTGACTGCCGGGAGCCATGAACCTGGCGATCAGTGCGTCGCGGTTTTGTGGCGCCCGTGCCTTGTCTGCCGCGTACAGCGCCAATTTCAGCTCCGGCAATGTCAACTCGGTACAGTAAGCAGGTGTACCTGGTTGCTGACGCCACGAATCTTCAAGGTTGCCAGCGGCAAGCGCGATAAAGCCCGTATCCTCAACAAGATCCTGCGCGATTGCCTCAGCGGTGGTGTCCCCCCCAGCTACAGGTAGGGCTATACGCGTTGAAGACCCGGCTGGTTGGCCTTTATCGGCAAGGGTAGCTGCGAGGACGGCATTCCATGCCTTAACGACCGGGCGGCCAATCTGCTCACTTACCCAAACGCTCTCGGGCTTGCCGTCGTCCACTTCTTTGATCGCCCCGTCTCGTCCCGGATAGTAATTGGATGTGTCAATGACGACGACCTTCTCGGGAATACTACTCAACGTTTGCCGAAGATCCGGGTACTTCGCGAAGGGGATCGAGAGAATAACGGCATCCACATCGGACACAGCATCTTCCTTGGTCACCGCGTGTACACCGATTTCGTTGGCAAGGTTCTGAATGCTCTGAGGGCTCTTCGAGTTTGCCAGTTTGACTTCATGGCCGCACGCAGCGAGCTTACGGGCAAGGGTAGCCCCAATGTTGCCGGCGCCGATAATTCCGATTTTCATTTCAATAACCTCCTCACCTACAAACAATATTCAAGTTACTGCTTGGCTGGGTGTGCGAATGAATCAAGTGTGTCGCGAAGCCCCCGCGATCTGAGGTGTGCACGCATGTCGCCTGACTCAGGAAAATACGACTCTTCAAGAATGAAAGGTAACGCTGTCGGTAACCGGCACACGATCCATATGCATGCGGTTGCCTGGAGCGCTCTCGTTCGGGTAGCCGAATGACATCCCAAACAGCATTTTCATTTCTTCAGAAATGCCTAGCGCCTCTCGGATCGTAGCTGCATAGAAACCAAGCGAGGTTTGCGGAATGCCGCCTAACCCTCGGGCAGCAAGCGACAGCAGGAAAGTCTGGCCATACATGCCAATGTCGCCAGCAGTTCGAACATTGTCACCAAACACCGGCATGAATAAAAAAACGGCCTGGGGGGCGTTGAAAAAGGACAAATTCAAGGCTGCCGCTCGCCGCCGCCCCTCCTTGTCTTCGCGCATAACGTTCATAGCCTCGTAGTAGGCTTTGCCCTGTGCATTCTTGCGATCTCCATAGGGGCCGTAAAAAGCACCCATATCGAACGAAAAGTCTGGGGTGAATTCGCCTGCAGTATTTTTCGCGTGGAGAATTTGCGAAAGCTCTTTCAATTTCTGGCCACGAACAACATGAACATCCCACGGCTGGGTGTTGCAGTTGGAGGGAGCGCACTGGGCATCCTTCAACACCTCTTGAATGATCTGGTCGGGCACAGGGGTGTCTAAAAACCCACGAAAAGACCGCCGTGTACGGGCCGTCTTCTGAAATTGCAGGGTGTCATCCAGCGCTGTATCAGCATCGAACCTAGCCATTGAAGTGGTCATGATTTCCTCTTTGAGCACGTGTAAAAACGTTCAGTCGGTTGCCGGATGGCCGAGCGCATCGAGTGTTTGACGAAGCTCATCGATACCCCGCTCATCGAGCTGGCAAGCTGACTTGATTTTGCTAGTGATTCCCCGAATGTCGGCTTCCAACATGCGGCTATCAGGCGTCAGGTCGATCATCACGCGGCGCTCGTCGGCGGGATCCCGTGTGCGAGTGACGAGCCCGGCAGCCTCAAGCCGTTTCAGCAATGGCGTTATGGTTCCAGCGTCCATCGCCAAGCGGGTTCCAAGAGCACCCACAGAAAGTGGCGAGCCGTTTAAAAGCTCCAGGATGACCAGGTACTGCGGGAAGGTTAGGCCCAACGGTTCCAGATAAGGTTTGTGCAATCGCACCACCCGATTTGCCGCCGCATAAAGTGAAAAAGACAGCTGGGTACCCACCCGTTTCCGATTCGAGCTCATTAGATAGTTCGCTATTGTATAGTGCACTATATATTCCAGCTAGAAATGCCTACTGTCAACCGATGCCGTCTGCCCTCGACGAATGGCCAATCTGGCCAAGTAGACTCTGCCTTACAGCCCCTGTGATTTGAGGCGGGCGCCGGGTCATGCGGCAGCGAGTCG
Organism: Pseudomonas sp. P4_B3; assembly: GCF_056402295.1. NCBI lineage: Bacteria > Pseudomonadati > Pseudomonadota > Gammaproteobacteria > Pseudomonadales > Pseudomonadaceae > Pseudomonas > Pseudomonas sp. P4_B3. The sequence goes on along the minus strand of NZ_JBFUHR010000004.1, from coordinate 226,613 downwards.
GTCATCACATTTTTAAGTAATTTATCCGGTTGCCACCTATGCGCAAGCAACTGATCAATCCCACTCGCCCGCTGCGTCGCCGCCCGCTTTCCGCTCCGTAGCGATCCATCGAAGAGTCACCTATTCCTTCCAGGCGACGAGGTGCCGCGACAGCGCCGGCCAGCGTTTCAGGCTCTAATAGAGTGCTCTGCTGGTAGCCAAACCCTCAGGCACGAGATTGCGCAGCGCAATCATCCAGGGGCTCGAGGCAGGCAGAAGCAATCTGCCTGCCTGGACGGCATAAGGTGATACCCACACGGTAAACGTCATTCTGCCGGTGGTTTGTATCCTGCAAGCATTTTCAGCACCTCATCATGTGAACCGCTCGCTTCAGCAAACCGTAATGGCTTGGCGCGCTCGACGACGAGTTCGCGTGGGGTTGGAGAGATCTCGAGCAGTTCGAAGATTTCATCCAAAAACGCCTCCAAGGGCATGGCGTGTTCGTCGTTTTCCTGCCCAAGCAACGTGGTACGTACCCCCGGCGGCGCAAGTTCGATAACCTCAACTGACGAGGCTTCCAGCTGAACTCGAAGACTTTGAGTGAACGAATGAACTGCGGCTTTGGTTGCGCTGTAGGTCGGTGTTGCAGGCAGCGGAACGAATGCCAACGCTGAACTGACGTTCATGATCGTGGCGCTGGGCTGTTTGATCAGCTGGGGAGTAAATGCATACACCATGCGAATCGTGCCAAGTAAGTTCGTTGTCACGATATCTTCGGCAGTGCTCAGGTTTTCCGGATCAGTCAGATCCTCCCAATGCATGATGCCTGCGTTGTTTATGAGAACGTTCAGATTCGGGTGGCTGATCGCCAGCGCTTCGCTGTTGCGCTGGATGGATTGTGGATCGCAGACGTCCAGCAACACTGATTCAAGACCCGGATGTTCCGACACGATCTTGTCGAGCAGAGACTTGCGACGTCCCGCGATGATTACTTTGTTGCCCGCCTTGTGAAGCCTGAGTGCCAGACCAAGGCCGATGCCTGAGGTGCCGCCAGTAACCAGAATCGTGTTGCCAGTGCCGTTCATAGTAAACTCCAGAAACGATGTGTAAGCGGACAATTGTCCACTTTCAAAACGTACCGGACAACTGTCCGCTTAGCAATAGAATGAAGGGAAAACTTTGCTCATGCCTGACGAGTTGGTGATGCGTTCTGACGCCAGGAAAAACCGGGAACGGATACTGGAGGTCGCGGTGGTAGAGCTGACTAGCGATCCTGCGGTTCCGCTGAGTACGATTGCGAAGAAGGCTGGGGTAGGACAGGGAACGTTTTATCGCCACTTCCCTACCAGAGAGAACCTGGTATTCGAGGTCTATCAATTCGAAATGCAGCAAGTGGCCTCGTTGGCGGAATATCTGCTCGCGACAAAACCACCTAAGGAGGCCCTTCGAGAATGGATGGACTGCCTCGCTGAATATGCAATGACAAAGGCGGGACTCGCGACAGCGATACGACAAGCAGCGTCTATTTACGAATTCCCGGGGAAGTCGGGATACGCGCCAGTCCAGACAGCAGCCGAGTCGCTTTTGAGGGCTAATGAAAAGGCCGGAACGATTCGTAGCGGGATTACTAACGACGACTTTTTTCTAGCCATTGCCGGAATATGGCAAATAGATTCCCAGAGCGAATGGCGCTCACGTCTCGCCAGATTGATGAACCTGGTGATGGATGGTCTATGCGCTGGCAGCCCCGAAAGCCTGAAGAAGAACGTGCAGCATTAAAATCAGGTACCGCGTTAAACGGCTACAGGAACGCTTGCTTCGTGGCCATGACCGGCAGAGAAGCCAATAGCGGACGTTGCTGCCCCATGAAATCACTTTCATTCTCGGGATGTTCACTTGCACGGCCGGCGCCCCAAAGATATGGTCAACGCCATGACTAAGCCATGCATCAAATCGACCACAACTTTCACGACCGCTCGAGGCGGGTCGTGAGAGGTTGTGCGAGTTGAAACAATGCATAACCCCCAAAGACCCGCCAGCAATGACCGGGTCTTTTTTTTGCCCCGGCGTTTCTGGCTCAAACGTAAGGAAACGCACAATGTACGCACTCTTGATCCTCGACATGCAGGTAGGACTCGTTCACGGCCCGGATAAACCTTGGGGCAGTGAATCTCTGGTCGACACGTTAAATCGCCTGATGAGCAAGGCCCGGGAAATGGGCGCGCCCATATTTCTCGCCCGCCATTTGGGCCCAGCCGGGTCGCCGATAGAACGTGGTAGCCCGCTGACCGAGTTTGTCCAGGAATTGGATTTGAGAGGTGACGAAGTGATATTTGAAAAATATCGACCCAACGCGTTTACCCAGACCGATCTGGCTGCTCAACTACGCCTGCGTAACTGCGATGGCATCGTCGTTACAGGAATGAAAACTCAATACTGTGTAGATAGTACTTGCCGGGCTGCCCGCGATTGTGGATTCGATGCTGTGCTGATCGCCGATGGACATACTTGCTCTGACACCCCTTCACTCGAAGCAAAGGCCATCATTGCCCACCACAATGCGACGTTGGCAGGGCCATTCTGCCGAGTCGTCCAAGCCGAGGACTGGAGTTTCCAAGCCCTCGCCTGATCGACTCTGTCCAGGGTCGATTGCAGCCCTTCACTACAGGCAGCAATCGGCCATGTGAAGTCATTAGTAGTTGCCACGTAACCAGCATAAAAAGGGACAGAGCACGATTTCAGGTAAATGCCGAGCCATCGTGATCTGTTCCCTGTTTCCGCGCGGCCGTTTTCCATGTCTGGCACAACTACCCTGACATCGGTGGGCCTATACTTTAACGATCGGCACACTCGATGTGGCATGCAGTCGTGTTTGATGTATGGGAGACGCGTCGAGCGATCGTTCACGCAGGCCACGGCCTGCCTTCGTCGTAGAGAGGAAAACATTCATGGCGCGTAAATACATCGACTGCCGCGAGTTTCCGAGCGATTCCCACTGCTCAATCGCACTGTCCGCAGACTCTGAAAACGAACTGCTCGAGGCCGCCGCGCAGCATGCGGTCAGTGTTCACAAGCACACCGACTCACCAGAACTGCGTGCTCAACTGAAGACGATGTTTCACGACGGAACCCCGCCTGTTGAAGCACCGCGTCCTGCTTGGCACCCAGGGGTTTCAGAGGAGTGAATGTCATCGATAAGCACCTATCAGGCTCATTTCGATGAGTTGCGCAGGCCTGAGGGTAGTTTTTTATGCCTGGCACAATCTGAATGACAAAGGAGATCCCCAAGGAGCTGCCGATGGCTGCTCCTTGGGGGGCTTTGGAGAGCTTGTTTAATGTGACTGCGTGTTCATTCAAGCTAAGCTCAAGCTGATTCGACAGACTGCTATCGGCCGATACTGTTGAAAAAGTCGGCCCGCCCAAATGGCCTGAATATTGAGTGGTGAAAACGCCTTTTTTACACGCTGCTACGTGAAATCCGAGCCCGGAAGCCTCTGCCCAAAAGTAAAGATTTCAATCTCAGGCGCGTATTTTTCTGCCGTGGAAACCATGGCCGACTTTTTCAACAGAATCGGCCAATAGCTGCCTGTCGCGTCCAGCTTCAAACCATTTTGAACGTCAACCAAGCCCCCCAGAACAAGCTGCTGAAGAAACGTGTGGCGTCCCCGAATCCCGCGTCGTTTAACAGTTTTTGAACCGCCGCCTCAGAATGTGGCGGATCAGCGCCCTGGAGGATTTTCCCCAGTTTGGCCTTCACTTCATCCGGGCTGGCTCCTTGCTGCCGCCACCGCTGGCCCCAAGCAGCCAGCAATAGCGGTTGGCTGGCATAGGCGTACTGATTTCCTGCGACAATCAGCGGCGCACCCGGCTTCAGATGAGCCCGAATGGAATGCAGAAGTTGGCGCTTGGCATCATCACCCTCGAGATGATGCAGGACGCCGATCAAAGTGGCTGCGTCGTAGGACTGGTCTGCTACCAGATCTTCAATATGTCCAAGATGCATGTCCGTTCTTTCAAGCAAGTCGTTCGTCTTTAACTGGTGCTTCGCAGCCGCCAGCATTGGCTCGGATGGATCAACGGCAGTGAAGCGCCAACTGGGCTCCAAGGTTGCCATTGCAATGATTTCCTGCGCCGTCCCACCAGCGCCAACTACCAGTATCTTCGCCGAGCCTGTAGTGCTGAGGCTTGCCGCCAGCATGCATGCAGCAAGATCGTGACAGGCGTCATACCCTGCTAATGCAATACGGCTCTGTCGTTCGTACTCATTGGCCCGTGTGGTATCAAATTTTTCAGCTTGGTTGAGAGGTAATGATTTCAAGGCGGTTCTCCATGTCCTTGAATCAAGTTAGGTCATAAACAGCGATAATAAAAATTCATTATCTTTATGTATTGCATTCCTGAAAGGAATACAACCTCTATGAGACAAAGACCGGGAGTCTTGCGGAGCACCAACACATTCAAGGAGAGTTCAGCCGTGGTTTCGTTCAAGACATCCGGCGTGTTGGTCAACATGATCCCTCGGCCATTGAGAAAGCTGAGGTCATAGTTGTCGTAGCCAACCGATATGCTCGAGATGATCTCAAGGTTTTCAGCCGAAGCCAGCTCAGCTTCACCCAGACGACGATTGCCGCCGATCAGTCCGTGGGCGCTGGAAATGGCAGCTTCGAACTGGGCATCCATGTCACCAAGCTCGGGACTCATGATGATGACGTTGTATTTATCTTTATAAGGTTCAAGCAGGCTGGGTGAGACGCGGCTGAAGGCCAGGATGGTCTTTTTCATGATGCTTTATTTCGCCTGTTTCAAGCTCAATTCGAATCGTGTTCTGACTTCAAGTAGGTCTTCGCCCACTCACGGTAATTATCCGAGAGCGTGTATTTTGAAAGCAGCTCAGGGAGGGAAAGCTCGCGCCCCTCCATACCGCTTTGTTCGCGTAGCGCCTCGTAGGACGCTTTGATTGCGGACAAATAGGGGGCATGCCCATTGACCACAACTCGCACATTGGCTGCGCTCAGCTTCTGAACATCGCTCAGTGCAGGGTTTCCATAATTAATCAGCATGATTGGCACGCAAAGATGCGAGGTGAGCGCCTCCAAGTGTTGGAAATCCTTTACTCCGACAAGGCAAATCGCATCGGCCCCAGCCTTTTGATAGGCCGTAGTGCGTGCGATGGAATCTTCCAAAGTGGAAACGGCTACATTCGTACGGGCGATGATGCTGAGGGCATCATCTGACCGGGCAAATCGCGCAGCGTAAATCTTGCTTGCGGCCTCTTCCATTTCGATAAGCACGTGCGCTTGCTCGTCGTATTTGGCCGGCAGGTGAGTATCTTCTAGCGTAAGAGCGGCAACACCGGCCTTCTGCAACTCGGTGACCGTTCGCATTACATTGAGCGCGTTGCCGAACCCATGATCAGCGTCTCCAATGATTGGGATTTGGCTGGCCCGTCCGACCCTGGAAACTTGCTCCGCATATTCATCAAGAGTGAGCAACGAGATATCCGGGGCACCGAGCACTTGAAGCGAGGCGACGGATCCACCCTGGATGGCGACCTCAAAGCCAAGGTCAGAGGCCATTCGAACCGAGATCGGATCGAACACTGATGCGGCAAATTTACAGACTGTTCCATGAAGTAAATCACCGAACGCCTTGCGTAGTTCGTGATGGGATCGCTCAATCATTTTTTCGGCTCCATCGCAATTCAACTGAGAACTTCGCTTGAATGGTTCTATGTGAACGAGGCATCGAATAGCTACCGGTCATTGCGCCCTATCCGAAGAGGAATGACCGGGTAAGCGATGTTGATTACTTTTGCGTTGCTAACGCTCTACGCTCCGCCTTTGCGTTTTTCATCGCGGCAATTTCACGCTCACAGGCTTCTACATCGAACGAGTTGTCCCACTTGGCAATGGCGATGGTGCCGATACCGTTGCCAATCAGGTTGGTAACAGCTCGCGCTTCATTGAGGAACCGGTCGATGCCCAAAAGCAGTACAAGGCCTACCAACGGAATGGAGTGGATGGTTGTAAGCGTTGCCGCGAGTGTTATGAACCCGGCACCCGCCACGCCAGCCGAGCCTTTCGAGGTCAGCAGGAAAACACCCAACAGAATCATCTGATCCATAAACGTCAGCGGCGTATTGGTTGCCTGTGCGATAAAAATCGCCGCCATGGTGAGGTAAATGCAGGTGCCATCCGCATTGAAGGTGTATCCAGTTGGCAGCACCATGCCCACCACCGACTTCTTGCAGCCCAGCTTTTCAAGTTTCACCATCATTCGCGGAAGCACAGCCTCAGTCGAGCAGGTTCCGAGCGTGATGAGGATCTCGTCCTTGAAGTACCGGAGAAACTGTAACAAAGGCATTCCTGACCATCGAGCAACCGTTCCAAGCACCACCACAATGAAGATCAGGGTGGTGACGTAGAGCGCAATCAGCAACTGGCCGAGCGACAGTAGCGTACCGATCCCGTACTTGCCGATAGTGAAAGCCATACCGGCACCGGCACCAATTGGAGCCAGCCGCATGACCATTGCCACGATTTTGAACAGCCCTTGCAGGAACAGGTCGATCGTATTGATCAGCGGTTTGCTGGTTTCACCCATTTGAACCAGGGCAACACCCATCAAGACCGAAAGCAGGATGACCTGGAGCATGACGCCATTCGAGAACGCACCGATAAAAGTTTGCGGGATGATGTTCATGAAAAAATCGACGGTGCCACCCTGCTCACTGGCAGCTTGGCTGTACTTGGCGATAGCACTGCCATCCAGTGCGTCAACATTGATGTTCATCCCTACGCCTGGCTTTACGACGTTAACCACAATAAGGCCGATGACCAGGGCGATGGTTGAAAGAATCTCGAAGTAGAGCAGCGATTTAACGCCAATTCTCCCTACCTCTTTGATGCTGCCCATCTTGGCGATACCGACAACCACGGTGCCAAAAATAATAGGGGCCAACAGCATTTTGATGAGTCTGATAAAGCCGTCTGCAAAAGGTTGAAGCCTGGCTCCGAATTGCGGTTCAAAGTGACCAATTGCTGCACCGATTACAATACCGATCAGCACCTGCACATACAGTTGGCTGTACCAGCGGGTCTTGGAGATTTCCACGGAAGCACCTCATTTTATTTTTGTGATGGGCATGTGGCGTGACGTCAGTGGGTGACGCCTGATAACTGCGGCCTCTTGAAAAAGGCCGCAGTTCAAGGGCTATTAGCCTTCGCCCAACTCACGCATCACTGCGTACAAGGCTGACTTGGCTTCGAAGCCGACACCTGGAATATCCGGCAGACCGACATAGCCGTTCTCCACCCGAATCCCGTCAGCGAACCCGCCGAAAGGCTGGAACACATCCGGGTACGATTCGTTACCGCCCAGGTGTAGACCCGCTGCGATGTTCAGGGACATCTGGTGACCACCATGCGGAACTACGCGGCGGGAAGACCAACCCATTTCTTCCATCACCTTCAGGGTGCGCATGTACTCCACGAGTCCGTAAGACAGGGCGCAGTCGAACTGGAGGTAATCGCGATCAGGGCGCATACCACCGTGGCGTAGCAGGTTACGAGCATCCTGATGGGAGAACAGGTTTTCACCAGTCGCCATGGGCAGTTCATAGTGGTTTGCAAGCTCGGCCTGCAGTTCATAGTCCAGCGGATCGCCAACTTCTTCGTACCAGAAGAGGTTGTACTTTTTGATGGCTTCCGCGTACGCAATACCTGTTTTCAAATCGAAACGGCCATTGGCATCGACCGCCAGGCGACGCCCGTCCCCTACTACTTCAAGCACCGCTTCGATGCGACGAATATCTTCGTCCAGTGGCACCGCACCAATCTTCATCTTGACGACGTCGTAGCCACGATCCAGATAGCTCTGCATCTCAGCCTTGAGCTTGGTCTGATCTTTGCCCGGGTAGTAGTAGCCGCCCGCCGCGTAGACCCAGACCTTGTCATCTGCCACGCCGTCACGATAACGGTCGGCCAGCAGGCGATACAGAGGCTTGCCTTCAATCTTGGCAACGGCATCCCATACAGCCATATCAATGGTGCCGACAGCGACTGAGCGTTCGCCGTGGCCACCTGGCTTTTCGTTGGTCATCAGGGCTTTCCAGATGGCAAACGGATCCAGGTTGTTGTTCTCGTGGTCGATGAGAGTATCTGGATCAGCTTCCGTGATACGCGCCAGGAAGCGATCACGCATCAGAGCGCCTTGTCCATAGCGACCATTGGAGTTGAAACCGTAACCGATGACAGGTTTACCATCGCGAATCACATCCGTGACAACAGCGACAACCGAGCAGGTCATTTTCGAAAAATCGATGTAGGCATTGGCGATTGGAGAAGCGATGGAGACAGTTTTTTCACGGATGTCTACGATACGCATGACGGGTTCCTCTTGTTGTTGGTGACCCCACGTTATGCTTTGCGATGACACCCGCCCAATGCTATTAATGCCGCGCCCTATGCACAGGAGGCATTGCCCTTGGAACTCGTCTGGCTTGAAGATTTTTCAGCGCTTGCGGAATACGGCAGCTTTGTTCGTGCCGCTGAAGCGCGCCACGTCACTCAGCCGGCCTTCAGCCGCAGAGTCCGTTCACTGGAGAATTGGATGGGCGTGGAGTTGTTTGTGCGAACGCCTCAGGGCGCAACGCTGACCGAGGCTGGAAGGCAGATTTTGCCCAGTGCTCAGGAGGCTGCACGACGCTTGTACAGGATGCGCACAGAGGCACAGGAGGTGGCTGGGATGGCCGCCAAAACGCTGCAATTCGCAGCCACTCACTCCCTGTCATTCACCTTCTTTCCGAGATGGCTGAGAAGTACGGAAAATGGCGCCCCGATAGATGCTGTACGACTGCACTCAGATAGCATGGCTGTCTGTGAGCAGATGCTGATTCACGGCCAGGTTCAGTTCCTGCTTTGCCATCGCCATCCCGACGTCCCCCCCTTGCTAGCCCCTGATCAGTTCATTGGGAAGAAAGTTGGAGAGGATGTACTCGTGCCATTGGCGAGTGCCTCTGCCAATTTTGGTACCTCACCAGAAACACTGCCCTACTTGGCATACACCCACGAATCGGGTCTAGGCCGCATCGTCGCTCACCGACTCCACGGCAAGGAAGACTACCTTAACCTCAAGCCTCTTTTTAGTAGCCACCTTGCAGCAGTGCTGATGTCCATGGCCTTGGAAAGCAAGGGTGTCGCGTGGTTACCCAAAAGCCTGACAGAACAGGAAATGGCTGACGGTCGGCTTGTCAGGGCGCTCGACGAAAGCTGGGATATTCCCTTGGAGATTCATCTCACGCGTCCCACAGCCCCAATCAGCCCATCTGCCGAAGAATTCTGGGCCAAGCTGGGCGGCTAGATCCATTTGGCCGCCTCCAGTTTTCATTTACCAATGGCGTTCCGGGGCCGAAGAAACTCCAATACGTCACGATTCGTGAAGTGTTTGATCACTGAATCGCCATTGTTTGAAGCCAGTAACCTGATTTCGCTCGTGGCCGCGAATCGACTAACCCAACGTGTTAAGGCACACCACCTTGGGTTGGGTCATTTCCTCGTAGGCAAAACGTACGCCTTCCCGGCCCAGGCTACCGTACTTGGAACCGCCAAACGGCATCGCATCGAAGCGGTAGTCGGAAGAGTCGTTGATCATCACTCCCCCGGCTTCGATTCTCCGTGCGGCGCTCATCGCGGTTGCCAGATCATTGGTGAAGATCCCGGCATGCAGGCTGTATTCGGGCTCATTGGCCAACGCGATGGCTTCATCGAAACTCTCGAAGCACTGCAGTACCACCACCGGAGCGAAGACTTCATTGCGCCAGAGTCGACTGGCGTGATCGACGTTTTCCAACACGGTGGCGGCGTAGCACGATCCTTCACGCCGATGGCCGCAGAGCAACGTGGCGCCCTCTTGCAAGGCCTCGTTCACCACTTGTTCGGCATTCTGCGCGGCTTGCGCAGTAATCATGGGGCCGATATCGGTAACGGCCAGCAATGGATCGCCGACCACAAGCGCACGGGCCTGGCTGACGAATTGCTCTCGGAACGCGTCATAAATCGACGCCTGAATCAGCAAGCGCTGAGTGCCTACGCAGTTCTGCCCCGCTGCCCAAAAGGCTCCGGACACGCAACTCTCGACAGCGGCCTCAAGGTTGCAGTCGCCCATGACGATTACCGGCGCATTGCCGCCCAGGTCCATGGCGAGTTTCTTCAACCCGGCCGTGCGGGCAATCTGCTCTGCGGTGACGAAACCGCCGGTGAAGGAAATCATCCGCACCTCACGGGCGGCGACCAACGCCTTGCCCAGCTCCGCGCCACCGGTGGCGACTGTGACCACTGATTCAGGCAAGCCTGCTGCGACCAGATAAGACACCAGTTTAATGGCCGACAATGGCGCGAGCTCGGAGGGTTTGAGAATCACCGCGTTACCGCCCGCAATGGCCGGACCGAGTTTATGCGCCACCAGGTTCAACGGATCGTTGTACGGCGTGATCGCAACGATCAGACCCAGAGGTTCACGGGAAAACCAGCCCTGACGAGATTCGGAACCTTCATAAGCGTCGAAAGGCACCACCTCCCCGGCATTGCGCCTGGCCTCCTCGGCCGACAGCTTGAGGGTGTTGACGCAACGCTTGACCTCCTTTTCCGCCTGTTTGAGGGTCTTCCCGGCCTCGTCGACGATCAGCCTGGCAAACACACCGGCATCACGTTCGATGTCGATTGCGGCTTGCTCAAGAATGCGAGCCCGACGATGACGCGCTAACGCCGCGCACGCTCGTGCACCACTGCGCCCGGTCTCCAACAACTGCGGAACTTGCGACGCACAGACATTCGTTACGCTACCGATGACGGAACCGTCATAGGCGTTAAAGACTTCAATGGGCGACTCCACGATATCCAGAACCAGGCGCGATAATTTCACAGTCTTACTCCTGGTTGCGTGCAATGGATTGATGGATGCTGACGATGTCCGAGAGCAGCGCAAACGCTGTTTCCGTACGCCCGGCTCCCGGCCCCGAAACCGTTACCGCACCGAGCAGTTGCGAGGTAAACGACACCGCGTTGGTTGCGCCGCCAACACTGGCCAGCGGATGATCGTTGTGCAACAGCCGCGGTTCGACACTGGCACTGATCGAGCCGTCGGCATGGCGCATCGCCGACCCGATCAGCTTCCAGCGAGCGCCGTCCTGCCGGGCTTTTTCGATGTCGCCAAGGCTCAGGGACGAAATGCCGCTGCACGTGACGTCGCTGACCGTCAGCTTCGCGTCCAGCAGTTCATTCGCCAGGATCACCACCTTGAGGCGTACGTCATGACCCTCGACATCCGCTGTCGGATCGGCTTCGGCGTAACCCAGCTCCTGAGCCTTGCTGACGGCCTCGGCAAACCCCAGGCCGCCTTCCATGCTGGTCAGCACGAAGTTGGACGTGCCGTTCAGAATTCCTTCAAAACCGACTATGGAGCTGCCGGCCAGCGCCTGCCTGGCCAGGCGAATAACCGGCGTGCCGCTCATGACCGAGCCTTCGTATTCAAAGGCGACATGCTTGCGTCGAGCCAGCGCCTTGAGCTCCGCGCCGTGCAAGGCGATGGGGCCCTTGTTGGTGGTGACGACATGCTGGCCGCCCTCCAGCGCCCAACGGCAGAACGACGTCGCCGGTTCACCGTCCACCGGGTTGGTGAAGGTGGCTTCAACAATAATGTCCGCGCCGGAGTCCTTGATCACCGCTTCATTGAGGGCTGTGACGTCGCCACCCGACAGTTGCGCCAATGCACCTTTGACTGCCGGCAATTGGGCGAGCGCATTGGCATCCAACCCTTCGCGGCCAATCACCGAACCGAGAAACAAGTCGGTCACACCGACGATTTTCAGGGTGAAACCCAGTTCTGTTTTCCACTGTTCGTTACGTTCGGCAATCAGCTGAGCCAATGCCCGGTTAACACCACCAAAGCCAACCAGCGCCAATTTGTATTCAGTCATTTTGTTATGCCCTTGATCCGGGTGATGGGTTGTTGGGCACTAGGTTAGGGCTGGGCCCAGGGCAGTGAAATAGGCCAATTTGCTCTATTTTATGGGCGTTTTGACCAGTGCCGGGACAAAGCTTCAGAATCGGGTAGGAGGCGGATTTACATCCGCCTACTCGATCCGCACCAATCTTGACCACTACATCCCACAGATTTTGTGGACAGCTTCAGCCACCGACTTGGCCTTTGAACAGTGCCTGTTTAACGCCTGTCAGTGTTACTCGATGAAAGCTACAACGCCTTGCGTCGTTGCCTACAGGTACGCCAGAATCCGCCGGCTTGTGCGCCTTGGAAGCCATCGGTAACTTGGCCCGCGTCACTGATTCCCAGTGATCGGGTTTAGCAGCCCGTGGTATTTGAAGATCGTACGAGTGTCCGTCAGGCAGGTATTCCATACCTGCATTTGATGGTGGCTGTGCGTAGGGCGCCCTTGGGCGCGCCGGCTTTCTTCTTTTCCCCGGTCTGCTAACCTGCGTACAGCCGCCACCCCTCGTTTAGCAGCGACGGCGTGGCTGCACTACAACAGGAAAAGAAAATCATGTTCAAGGTCACACCCAATCCCCCGAACAATGAACCGGCAATATCTTCCGAACGCATCCCCTCTGCCGCCGACTTACAGGCCACTCCCCGCAAACTCTGCAGCATGTTCATCGTCAATCCGCAACTCGATACCGAAACCCTGTTGGCTCACGCCTGCGAGTCGCTGGCCTCGGCCAATGTCATGACGATGGATCTGGCGGACCGGACGCAGGGATCGAGTCGAAATACGCTGTTGGGCATCGCGCAAGTCATCACGCTGGGCGAACTGGCGGTGAACCACGCGCTGGACCGGGTCGATCCGCCTGAGTAGAAGATCAAAAGATCGTCCGAACGCGGCCCGAGCCTGCGGCAGCTCCTACATGGGTCCTCTACAACCGTCATTTTGCGCGTGTACGCAAAACCCGTAGGAGCTGCCGCAGGCTGCGATCCTTTGACTTTTAATGCCTGCGCAACCACTCGATAAACAGCGCAAATGCTCGCGATGCACGCAAAAAAAAGCCAACACACGTTGGCTTTTAGCGGTACGAAAAATGGGCTATACGACAGACGACAGCACAAAGGAGGTCACGGTATTTTCCACCCCGGGCAACGCGGCAATTTCAGTCCAGACCTTGTGCACCCGCTGCGGACTCGCAGCGCCCACCCGCAGCATCAGGTCGAATTCACCGCTCATGACATCGCACTGGATGACTTCCGGAATGGCCCGCAGCGCTTGCAGCACTTCCGCACCCCGCATCCGGTCGTAGCGGTAAACGAAAATCACCGCGTTGATGTTCGAAGTGGCTTGTCGCCCCTCCCCCGTGCGTACCGTATATCCCTGTATTACCCCGTCGCGTTCAAGTCTTTCTATACGTTGGCGCACCGCATTGCGTGACAGATTGACCTTGGCTGCCAGCTCGGCGTGTGCAGCCCTGGCATTGAGCTGTAGCTCCGCGATGATGTGTTCATCGAGGGGGTCCAGAATTCGCTTCACTTGGCCTCCTGTTGCCGCGCCTTCACAGCGCGCTGAGCAGCTCATGGATGGTGTCGAGATCGTCCGGTTGAATCCGGTAAACCTGCGCCTGTCCTTGCGTCGCGACCTCAGGTTGCGATCCCGCCACACTGATGCCCAACTGGCCAAGCAGTGCCGCCGACTTGACCGGTGAGATTTCCCCCAGGGTCACCATGGGCGCCACCAGGCTTCGCCGATACAACCGGGCGGCCAGCACACCAGTGGCTGTATGCGGGTCGATGACGTATCCCGTGTCACGATACAGCGAGGTGATTTCCGTCAGCGTCTGCTCATCACTGACCGCATAGGAGTCGATGATCATCCGCGCCTGCAACCAGAACTCGTTGGCGATGACCATCTCGCCGCTGGACTCGAACCCCTCCATCAGGGCACACATCGCCTGGTCGTCACGCCCGTAGAGCTCCCAGAGAAACCGTTCCAGATTGGAAAAGATCGACAGGTCCATGGCAGGCGAAAGCGTCTTGTTGGCTCGTGACCTGCTGTAGTGGTTCTTCTGAAACAACTGATGCAACGCGTCATTCTGGTTGGTCGCAACAATCATCTGGGTGATCGGCAGGCCCATTTTTTGCGCGATGTAGCCTGCGTACACCTCGGCAAAACTCGCCGCCGGCACACTGAAACCGATCGGACGTTGACCACCCCCCAGTTGCAACACGGCGTGGAAATAAAACACCAGTTGCGCCAACACACTGACCCAGTTACTCGAGTTGAAACTGATCGCCTCGTGCTGCGCATACGGCCATTGTCGGAACAGCCGGGTGACGATGGTCTGGCAATCGTCGAAGCTGCCATTCACCGCAAACTGATGAACCCTTGGGTGCGCCGCTGCTCGCAGATGCTGGAGTTGGTCCAGGGGTACTCCCTTCTCTGGGTAAAACACCACCACGGGGGTGTCCTCACAGTGCTTGAACGCCTCGATGGCCGCCAGCCCGGTATCGCCGTTGGTGGCACCGATCACCACCCCGCGGCGCCCGCGCTTGTGCAGAAAATACGGCACCAGCCGCGCCTGCAACTGCGCGGCAAAATCCTTCGAGGAGCGAGTCGGCCCGTGGAACAGTTCCAGCACCCACTCGTTACGATCGACCTGATGCAAAGGCGCCAGGGAACGATGGCTGAATTGACTGCCAGCCTCTTTGAGCAGGCGCTTGAGGTCTGTCTCGGGGATCGCCTCGCCCACAAACGGACTGATCACCCTGTAGGCCAGTTCGTCATAGGGCAAGGTCGACCAGTTGGCGATATCCTGCGATTCAAACAGCGGCAGTTCGAGCGGTACGAACAGCCCACCGTCCTCGGCAATGCCAGACAATACGACCTGTTCGAAGTCGACCTGCACGGCCGAATTTCGGGTACTCACATAACGCATGGTTGGCTCCGGCCATTCATTTGAAACGATGTGCCTGCTCGACCAGCCAGGTGGAAAACATCACCGCGTCGGGGTGCTGCTCGGCCCCGGAACCGCGCACAAGGTAAAAAGACTCGCTGGCTTCGATACGCTGGGTAAAGGGTTCGACCAATCGTCCATCCTGAAGCATCTCCTCCACCATCGAGGACCGCGCCAGGGCGATCCCCTGCCCTAACTCGGCCATGCGCAAAGTGGAGATCAATGTGTCGAACTGCATGCCGGTCGAGAAATCGACAGTGTCCGCACCGACCATGTTCAACCAGTAACCCCAACCCTCTTCGTAGCCCAGAACATGCAACAGCGAATGGTGCGACACGTCCGCAGGTACCGTCAGCGGCGACCTTGCCATCAGGTCCGGCGAGCAGACCGGGAACAACGTGTCCCAGGTCAGGCGCTGCGACACCAGGCCGGGCCATTGACCGTGGCCCCAGCGAATCTCCATGTCATCCTCCCCGTCCAGTTCCTTGACCCAGATATTGCTGATGTAGCGGATATCGACATGCGGATGCGCCTGGCTGAACCCTGCCAGCTTGGGCGCCAGCCAATGCACGAAGAACGCCAGGCTGCCACGCACCTTGATCGGCCGACGTTTGTGCTGACCAAAAATTTCGTTGGTCCCCACTGCCAGTCGCGTGATCGCATCCTGCACCACCGGCAGATACGCCTGGCCTTCCTCGGTCAGTCCCAAGCCACGGGGCAAGCGCTTGAACAAAGCCACTCCAAGATGGCTTTCCAGTTGGCGGATTTGCTGACTGACTGCCCCCTGGGTCAAAAACAGTTCTTCGGCAGCATGGGTGAAGTTCAAACAGCGGGCAGACACCTCGAATGCCCGCAGCCAGTTCAATGGGGGTAGCGTCTTTTGCTTCATGGCTTGAACCTCTTGGACGCCCCCTCCACCGAGCACGCTTGCCCATCCCGTCGACGCTGACTAGAACGCGTCGGACGGTTGTGCCAAGGGGGCAACCGACAAGCGTCGCTCGCGGCTTTTGCGGGTAATGTAATACACGAAATAGCACCAGGCGATGAAAGGCAAACCGAAGTACAACGCCACTCGCTGCTCCGGATCGAACGCAATCCCGACACACGCCAGACTGCAGCAGACCAGCGCTCCCAGCGGCACCCATGGATAACCCCGGACACGGAACTTCAAGTCGCGGATGTCACCGCCGTTGGCCACATAGTGACGGCGAAAAGCAATCTGGCTCGCAGCGATGCTCATCCAGACCACCACGACCGCCAATCCGGAGATCGACACCAGCGCCAGATAGATGGTGTCGGCGGCAAACACGCTACTGAGCAACGAGGCAGCCCCACCCGCCATGCTGACGATAATGGCGTTGAGCGGCGTACCCATGCGAGTCAGGGCCGAGAACCGCTTGGGCAGGTGACCCTGGTCACTCAGCGTCCAGAGCATCCGTGACGCGGCATACAAACCGGAGTTGGCGGCCGACAGCAAGGCACTGATGATCACGAAGTTCATGATGTCTGCCGAATATGGAATCCCGATGTAGGTAAATACAGTGACGAATGGACTCTCTACCAGGCCGGCCTGCTCTCGAGGCAATAGCGTCGCCAGGACGAAAATGGTCCCCACGAAAAAGATCGCCAGGCGCAGCACCGTCGTACGAATGGCACGCGGCACGTTGCGCTGCGGGTCCTTGGTTTCCCCAGCGGCAATACCGATCAACTCAGTGCCGGAGAACGCAAAAGACACCGCCAGTAACGTCATTGCTATCGGCATGACTCCGGTAGGAAAAAGTCCTTCGCGAGTGAAGTTGCTCAGCCCGATACTGTGGCCCTGATCGATGTGCAGCAGACCGAGAATCGCGCCACCGCCAATCATCAGAAACACGATGACGGTCACCACTTTAACCAGAGACAACCAGAACTCGGTCTCAGCGAACAGGCGCACCGAAATCACATTGGTCAGAAACACCAAGCCCGCAAATAGCGCACTCCAGATCCATACCGGTGTATCCGGGAACCAACGCGCCATCAAGATACCGGCGGCGGTGAATTCAGAACCGATGGCCACCGTCCAGGTCAGCCAATACAGCCAAGCCACGGTATAGCCGGTACCAGGCCCGAGAAAACGGGTGGCGTACGTACTGAATGAACCGGTTTCCGGCATCTGTACCGCCAGTTCGCCCAGGCACATCATCACCATGTACACCATGAGTGCGCCGATGATGTAAGCGATCACCGCGCCCAAGGGACCGGCCTGGTTAACCGTGTACCCGGACGTGAGAAACAGTCCGGTACCGATGACGCCGCCCAATGCCAACATGACAATATGCCGTGTTTGCATTTCCTGTTTAAAACCGGAACGCGAATGAAGTTGTTCTTCTTTTATGGACATGGTTGTTCTCATGAAAGTTATTAGGGCTCGAATTAACGTCTGCGATGACTGACTGGGCAGAGAAAAAACAGATCGCCACTAAGTTTTATTATTATTCCACTTCATGAACGCCCCACTCACATCCTTGCAGTGAGGTTTAACGCTAACGCTTCAGTTTGCAACTTCGGCGCAACTTTCATTGATTGAAAGCTGCGTGTTTGCTTGTGCGGGTCCGTTGCCCGCCTCCCTGACAAATGCGAACGCCTGTTTCAGGTCGTCGAGCAGATCGTCGGTGTCTTCAATGCCGACAGAGATCCGCACCAGCCCTTCGGAAATACCCAGGGCCAGGCGTTCCTCCAGCGTGTTCTCGACATGGCTGGTGGTGCGGGCCGGACCGTAGATGGTTTCCACCGCACCGAGATTGCCCGCGCAGTGGGCGAATTGCAGTCGCGGCAAGAGCACCTTGACCGTGTCCATGCCGCCCACCACGACAAAACTGACGATTGCACCGAAACCGGACATTTGCGCGCACGCCACCGCATGATTCGGATGGCCGGGCAAGCCGGGATAATTGACCGACTCCACCAACGGTTCGACGCAAAGATACTCTGCCAGAGCACGGGCACTGCGTTGCTGCTGACGCATGCGCAGCACCAACGTTTTCATGCCGCGAATGATCATGTAGGCGGAGAACGGGTCGAGCGCCGCACCGTTGATTTCCCGGTAATGACGCACCTTGGCCATCAGTGATTCACTACCGCACACCAGGCCGCCAAGCACGTCGCCGTGGCCGCTGAGAAACTTGGTGGCACTGTGAATGACCACGTCCACACCCAGCGCCAGCGGGTTCTGATTCAATGGCGTGGCGAAGGTGTTATCCGCCACCACAATGGCACCGACGCGCTTGGCCGCAGCCACCAGACGCTCGATATCGAGTATTTTCAGCGTCGGGTTGGTCGGTGTTTCCAGATACACCAACTGGCAACCTTTGGCGATTTCGCATTCGATTTCTTCGTGATCGAACGTCTCGCACAATGTCACGTTCACACCGGTGCGCGGCAGGAACTCTTCGAAAATCTTGTTGGTGCCGCCATAGCTGTCCTTGGTCGACACCACCCGATCGCCATGGGCCAGGAAGGTGTAAAGCACACTGCTGATCGCCGCCATCCCGCTGCTGAACGCCACGGCAGATTCGGCCTGCTCCAACTCGCGAATCTTTGCCTCGAGGGTCTCGACTGTCGGGTTGCTCATGCGGCTGTAAATAAAGCCGGGCGCCTTGCCCAACGCAACGTCGTACCAGACATCGATGTCGTCATAACCATAGGCGGCACTGACCACGATGGGCGTTTGAGTGGCGTTGTAGGGATGCCTGACCTGCTCCCCGCCCCACACTGCACGGGTTCCCGCACCCGCATTAACAAACCCTGCGCTGCCTGGTTTTTTATTCATAAAGACTACTCGCACTGAGGGTGGCGAATGTTGAGTCACTCACCGGATCTGGCGGCCAATATAGTGAAAAGCAGCGCCGCCGAGAAACGATGTTATCGGTGCCAAAGGGCTGCTTTTTTTAATGGCTGTGATTGCGCAGATTCAGGTCAGTTGCGGCAGCGAAACGATCTCTTTCAGGAGCGACATCGGCATTCAATACTCCGATAACGTGAGTTTTCCTTGATCGCGCGCGGCTGCCAAAACCTCGGCATCAACGGCGAGTGCAAAGTTTTCCCGTGTCGATATCAGGCACGGAGGTGGCGCGATCAGGTATCTGGATTGTCGGACAAGCCGGGTAAGGTGGCGCAACTTTTCACTGCGGTGGCCACATCGCGGTGACAGAGCATATAGAACAGTAGCGTTGAGGACTGTCGCTTTCAGGAGGGGCAACAGCAAGCCCCTGATCGCCTACCCCTCACTCAGAACGCTTGAATGTCGATCGCCAAAGAGTAAAACCAATGATTAGCCCGAGCTCCAAGGATTCGAATGGCCAATTGGCGCAGGGCTTCAAGCCTCGTCACGTCACAATGCTGTCAATCGCCGGTATCATCGGCGCCGGTTTATTCGTTGGCTCAGGACATGCCATTGCCGCTGCCGGGCCGGCCGTCCTCCTGGCCTATCTATTCTCAGGCCTGCTCGTCGTTCTGGTCATGCGCATGCTCGGTGAAATGGCGGTGGCCAACCCGGACACCGGTTCGTTCTCCACCTATGCCGACCAGGCAATAGGTCGTTGGGCAGGCTTCACCATCGGTTGGCTCTACTGGTGGTTCTGGGTGCTGGTGATCCCTATTGAAGCACTGGCCGCCGGCCATGTGTTGAACCAATGGTTTCCCCAGATCGATGCCTGGCTGTTCGCCCTGGTGTCGATCATTGCGTTGGTGATCACCAATCTGTTCAGTGTCTCCAAGTACGGCGAATTCGAATTCTGGTTCGCCATGGCCAAGGTGGTGGCGATCATCGGTTTCATCGGCGTGGGTTTTGCCGTGCTGATGGGCTGGGTGCCCGATCGGGAAGTCAGCGGATTGAGCGGACTGATGGCCGAGCATGGCGGATTTGCCCCCAACGGCCTGTCGGCGGTAGTCGGCGCTTTCATCACCATCATGTTCAGCTTCATTGGTACTGAAGCGGTCACCATCGCCGCCGCCGAATCCGACAACCCGTCGCAGAACATTGCCAAAGCCACGCGTTCGGTGATCTGGCGCATCGGCGTGTTCTACCTGTTGTCGATTTTCGTGGTTATCTCCGTGGTGCCCTGGAACGATCCGCTGCTGGCCTCGGTAGGCTCTTACCAGCGCGCACTGGAAATCATGAACATTCCCCACGCCAAGTTCATGGTGGACGTGGTGGTGCTGATCGCCGTGGCCAGTTGCATGAACTCCTCGATCTACATTGCCTCGCGAATGCTGTACTCGCTGGGCCGTCGTGGCGATGCGCCGAAAGCGCTGAAGGCGACCTCCTCCGAGGGCGTGCCGCGGGCAGCAGTCATCGCCAGCACCGTGCTGGGCGCAGCGATCACCGTGTGGAGCTACTTCATGCCCGCCGGGCTGTTTGACTTCCTGCTGGCCAGCTCCGGTGCGATTGCCTTGCTGGTGTACCTGGCCATTGCGGTGTCGCAGCTGCGTATGCGCCGGATGCTACGTCGGCAGAATGTCGAACTGGCCTTTCGTATGTGGCTGTTCCCGTGGCTCACATGGCTGGTGATCGCGTTCATTTGCGCAGCGTTGGCGGTCATGATGATAACCCCAGAGCACCGTAGCGAAGTGAGCTCGACCATTGGCCTGGCGCTGGCGATTTCCTTTATCGGTCTTGTGACATCGCGTCAGCCTGCGCGGGATGCAAGGGCGACGTCGGTGGGATAAAACCAAGGAGGTATTTGCGCCGAACCTGATACTCCCTACGCCGAGGCTGGGGGGTATTACAAGCCCCTGTGTCTGCGGCCGTAATCGCTCTTTGTGAGGACATGACCTCCGATGTCATCGAACTCCACCGTTTCCGACGGTACCGCTACAAAATCAGTTGGTTTTCTGCTGCTGGATAAATTCACACTGATTTCCCTGGCGTCAGCCGTAGAGCCACTGCGCATGGCCAATCAGTTGTCGGGGCGAGAGCTATATCGCTGGCATACGTTCAGCCCCGGTGGAGAGCCTGTCTGGGCCAGTGACGGCGTGCCGATCACGCCGGACGGTTCGTGGAGCAATCCATTAGTGGCGGACACTGTAATCGTGTGCGGTGGTGTTGGAATCCAGAGCGTGATTACCCGCGAGCACGTTACCTGGCTGCAAGCCCTTGCGCGTCAATCCAGACGGCTGGGAGGCGTGTGCACGGGCAGTTGGGCACTGGCCAAAGCCGGGCTGCTCGATGGTTATGAGTGCAGTGTGCACTGGGAGTTTCTGGCCGCCATGCAGGAAGCATTTCCGCGAGTCAGCATCAGTGCGAGTCTGTTCACCCTCGACCGAAACCGCTTCACAAGCTCCGGCGGAACGGCCCCTATGGACATGATGTTGCACCTGATCGGTCGCGATCATGGTCGTGAATTATCTGCTGCCATTTCGGAAATGTTTGTCTACGAGCGCATACGCAACGAACAGGACCATCAGCGTGTTCCGCTTAGGCATGTGCTGGGAACTCATCAGCCCAAGCTGCAGGAGATCGTTGCGTTGATGGAGGCCAACCTCGAGGAACCGCTCGACCTGGATAAGCTTGCAGAATACGTTGATCTGTCACGTCGACAGCTGGAGCGGCTATTTCAGAAATACCTTCACTGTACGCCGTCACGCTACTACTTGAGGTTACGTCTTGTTCGAGCGCGACAACTGCTTAAGCAAACATCATTGTCGATCATAGAGTTGGCGTATGTATGCGGTTTCGTGTCCACACCCCACTTTTCCAAATGCTATCGCGAGTACTTTGGTGTTCCACCCAGCGACGAGCGTTCCGGCTCTGAAATGAGTCGCATAGCGGCAACGCTTGCGACTACGCAGCAGTCATCGACCAGACCACTGACAGCACTCGACCAGGCACGAAACGAATCGACTTTTGCCAGTGTTCGAATGATTGATCGTTCCGATTTGGCGCAATCGTGCTGATCGGCCGTCCCTGCCGCCCCATTCATCCGTAGTGCATGGGTTTACTCAATAAGATCACGCAGGAGATTTGACGTGCACATTGGTGTTCCTCTCGAAACCCAGACCGGTGAAACACGGGTTGCTGCAACCCCGGAAACCATCAAGAAGCTGATCAGCCAGGGTCATAAGGTCACTGTACAAAGCGGCGCCGGCGTCAATGCCAGCGTAGTCGACAGTGCCTATGAAGCGGCAGGCGCAACCATTGGCAGCGCCAATGACGCGTTTGGTGCAGAGCTGATTTTGAAGGTGGTCGCGCCCAGCGACAGCGAGCTGGCGCTGATTAAAAGCGGCACCGTCGTGGTGGGGATGCTCAACCCGTTCAGCAACGAAACCATCGCCAAGMTGGCTGAGTGCGGTATTACCGCCTTCGCCCTGGAGGCCGCGCCGCGTACCTCCCGCGCACAGAGCCTGGATGTGCTGTCCTCGCAAGCCAACATCGCCGGCTATAAGGCGGTGTTGCTGGCCGCTCATCATTATCCRCGGTTCATGCCAATGCTGATGACCGCTGCGGGCACTGTGAAAGCAGCGCGCGTGCTGATTCTCGGCGCTGGTGTAGCGGGTTTGCAGGCCATCGCTACCGCGAAACGCCTGGGTGCGGTGATCGAAGCGTCTGACGTGCGTCCTGCGGTGAAAGAGCAGATCGAATCCCTCGGCGCCAAGTTCGTCGACGTRCCTTACGAGACCGATGAAGAGCGTGAATGCGCCGTCGGTGTCGGCGGTTACGCCCGCCCGATGCCGGCCAGCTGGATGCAGCGCCAGGCCGCGGCYGTRCACGAACGCGCCAAGCAGGCTGACATCGTCATCACCACCGCGCTGATTCCCGGCCGCAAGGCACCGACACTGCTAAGCGCGGAAACTGTGGCCCAGATGAAACCGGGCTCGGTGGTCATCGACCTCGCGGCCGCCCAGGGCGGTAACTGCCCGCTGACCGTGGCCGATCAGGTGGTCGTCGAAAATGGCGTGACCATCGTTGGCCCAACCAACCTGGCCAGCGCCGTGGCGGCCGATGCTTCGGCGCTGTACGCCCGCAACCTGCTGGACTTCATGAAACTGTTGTTCGATAAAGAAGGACAACTGGTGATCAACCTTGAAGACGATATCGTCGCCGCGTGCCTGATGTGCCGCGACGGCCAGATCGTGCGCAAGAACGGCTGAGGATAAAAACAATGGAAGACATGCTGATCTCTCACGGTATCTACAACCTGATCATCTTCGTGCTGGCGATYTATGTCGGCTACCACGTGGTCTGGAACGTCACACCGGCACTGCACACGCCACTGATGGCGGTGACCAAYGCCATCTCGGCCATCGTGATCGTCGGCGCCATGCTCGCCGCCGCCCTCACCGTGACCCCGCTGGGCAAGACCATGGGCACCCTGGCCGTGGCCCTGGCCGCGGTCAACGTGTTTGGTGGCTTCCTGGTGACCCGGCGCATGCTGGAAATGTTCAAGAAAAAAGCGGCCAAAGCTCCGGCTGCCAAGGCCGCCGCAGTCAAGGCCGAGGTGCAGCAAGCATGAGCATGAACCTGGTTACTTCCCTGTATTTGATCGCCTCGGTCTGCTTCATCCAGGCGCTCAAGGGCCTCTCGCACCCCACCACGTCGCGSCGYGGCAACCTGTTCGGCATGCTCGGCATGGGCCTGGCGATCCTCACCACGGTCGGCCTGATCTACAAGCTCGGCGCCGAGCTCGCSCAYGACGGTATCGTCTACGTGATCGTCGGCCTGCTGATCGGCGGCACGGCCGGTTCGATCATGGCCAAACGCGTCGAAATGACCAAGATGCCCGAACTGGTCGCCTTCATGCACAGCATGATCGGCCTGGCGGCGGTGTTCATCGCCGTGGCCGCCGTGGTCGAGCCGCAGTCGCTGGGTATCGTTGCGCAACTGGGTGACGCGATCCCGGCCGGTAACCGCCTGGAACTGTTCCTCGGTGCCGCCATCGGTGCAATCACCTTCTCCGGTTCGGTCATTGCCTTCGGCAAGCTSGCGGGCAAGTACAAGTTCCGCCTGTTCCAGGGTGCACCGGTACAGTTCAGTGGCCAGCACAAGCTGAACCTGCTGCTGGGCCTGACCACACTGGCCCTGGGCGTGACCTTCATGCTCACCGGCGACTACACYGCYTTCGCCGTGATGCTGGCGCTGGCCTTCGTGCTCGGCGTGCTGATCATCATCCCGATCGGGGGCGCCGACATGCCCGTGGTCGTGTCGATGCTCAACAGCTACTCCGGCTGGGCAGCGGCGGGCATCGGCTTCTCGCTGAACAACTCGATGCTGATCATCGCCGGTTCGCTGGTAGGCTCGAGCGGTGCGATCCTCTCGTACATCATGTGCAAGGCGATGAACCGCTCCTTCTTTAACGTGCTGCTCGGCGGTTTCGGCAATACGACGGATGCGGCCGGCCCGGCGGGTTCGAAAGAAGCCCGTCCGGTGAAATCCGGTTCGGCTGACGACGCGACCTTCCTGCTGACCAACGCCGACACCGTGATCATCGTGCCGGGCTACGGCCTGGCGGTMGCGCGGGCACAGCATGCGCTGAAGGAACTGACCGARAAGCTGACCCATCGCGGCGTGACCGTGAAGTAYGCGATCCACCCGGTTGCCGGTCGTATGCCCGGCCACATGAACGTGTTGCTGGCCGAGGCCGAAGTGCCTTACGACCAGGTGTTCGAGATGGACGACATCAACTCCGAGTTCGGCCAGGCCGACGTGGTGCTGGTGCTCGGTGCCAACGACGTGGTCAACCCGGCGGCGAAGAACGATCCGAAATCGCCGATTGCCGGCATGCCGATCCTCGAAGCGTTCAAGGCCAAGACCATCATCGTCAACAAACGCTCGATGGCCAGCGGCTATGCCGGCCTGGACAACGAACTGTTCTACCTGGATAAAACCATGATGGTGTTCGGCGACGCGAAAAAGGTCATCGAAGACATGGTCAAGGCCGTCGACTAACCTTCTGCGGCAAACAAAAACGCCCCGACTCGTCGGGGCGTTTTTGTTTGCGCAAATCGTCGGACTGGTAATTAGTGACCGCGAATATACTGTTCGAGTTGCAGAATCAGATCCGTTTGTTCTGTAATTGCAGCCTTGACCAGATCACCAATCGACAGCAAGCCAATTAGTTTTTCGTTTTCTACAACCGGCAGATGACGAAGATGACGTTCGGTCATGAGCCCCATGCAAGTCTCAATGCTCTGACAAGGGTCCACCGTTATCACGGGCGAACTCATAATCGACCTGATGGGTGTGCCCACCGAGGAACGTCCCTGCAGTACCATCTTGCGTGCGTAGTCTCGCTCACTGATAACACCGATAACAACGCCGTTCTCAACGACAGGAAGTGCTCCAACATTTCGTTCAGCCATCGTCCTGACAGCCTCAATGACCATTTGCTCAGGTGCAACGGTGTAAACGTTCCGCTCGGATTTTAAACAGACTAATTGCGCAACCGTTTTCATAATGGGCCTCTCTTGTTTTTATCACACGCAAGCACCCAACACTGGGCGCTCAGTCAGTTAACAACCCAACAGACAATAAAACCCGTTTGAATCTAAAGAAGAACTCCATCACTGAATCCAGCGCCAGGATCCGTCTTTGCGATCAATGCTTTCGACTCCGCTCAACGGTCTTCGATGGCACTTCCAAAAATAACTTTTTGTAGTCGGACGAGAAACGGCCCAAGTGGTTAAATCCCCACTGCATCGCCACCGCAGTAATGTTTCCACTGCATCCGCCCTCCAGTAACGCCTGTCTTACAGCTTCAAGCCGAAAACGCTTTAAATACACAGTCGGTGTGATGCCGAAATATTTCTTGAAGTCATCATAAAGCTTGAAGCGAGAGACACCCACCGCCCGTCCAACCTCGTCCAGATTGACTTCATCGCTGGCGTGATCATGTATGAGTTTCTTGGCTTTTAATAAGTATTCAGGACATCGAGTTTGCGAAAGGCTAGCCAATTCGCTCGAGTAATTGTTTGGCTGCGACAAGATCAAACCCTTTATCAACGCCTTTTCAATATCACGGGTAATGGATACATGACCAAAAAAATCACGTGCCTGATCCATCTCCACAAGCAGGAATTTTACCAGCCGCCACCATGCGCCCGGGGCTCCGTCACTTGTACTTATTTGGGTTTCGAAGACAATCGGCTGTTGCGTTGGCCGCTGTAACAGTTCCTCCAACACCTGGCGCATTGCTGTACACGTAATGGCGACCTGAATTTTTCGACAATTACCTGCCATAGAGAGTTCTTGCTGATCATAAGGCGATACGATTATTCCGTTTTCGCTATCGGACATCAGCAATCCATTTGGCCTTCTCAGTTCCTGCTTACCACTGATTGGTAGACTGATGCTGTAACTATTGAGTACCGACGCATCAATATCGATAGTGACATCGGTACCGTATTCGATATATCCAATCACTGTAGACATCGACTTCAATACATTTCCGGCATGTTGAAAATGGAGTCGCTGCGGGGACGATGCCTTGAGCTCGTGAGGGCCGCAGATATTCACCATCCAGGCTTGCGCACCTCGTACATCATGATGCACCGCATGAATGTCTTGAAATTCAGCATTGTTCCCGGCATGAGTTTGCAGATTCATCGCAGCACCACAAGAGTTACAGATCAGGCTACAACCGTACTTTCAACGCCCCGGAATCACTATCCGCATAATGCAAAAATCATCATGAAAACGCACAAAAGAAATCCGCCATGCATGTCTCATAAAGAGCGGGCCGTGCCACCTCAGAAGCGGATAGATATCGCCTCGAATCCGGATAGATGCACCACACAAAAAGGCTTTCAATCGGGGGGAGCCTAAAAACTACAAAAGGGTGTACCTGATGAACAACTCGAGAAGCATTGCGCAGTGGCAAGAATACATCCAGGGCTGCCTGGATTTCCGTCCGGCTGAAGGCATTTACCGCATCGCCCGTGACATGTTCACAGAGCCGGAACTGTTCGACCTGGAGATGGAACTGATCTTCGAGAAGAACTGGATCTACGCCTGCCACGAGAGTGAAATCGCCAACCCCAATGATTTCCTGACGATGCGTGCGGGTCGTCAGCCCATGATCATCACCCGCGATGGCAACAATCAGCTTCACGCGCTGATCAACGCTTGTCAGCATCGGGGCGCGACGCTGACTCGCGTCAGCAAAGGCAACCAGTCCACCTTCACGTGCCCGTTCCACGCCTGGTGTTACAAAAGTGACGGCCGCCTGGTCAAGGTCAAGGCCCCGGGGGAATACCCGGAAGGCTTCGACAAGGCAACCCGCGGCCTGAAGAAAGCACGGATCGAGAGCTACAAAGGCTTCGTCTTCATTAGCCTGGACGTCAACGGCAGCGACTCGCTGCAAGACTACCTCGGCGATGCAAAGGTGTTCTTCGACATGATGGTCGCCCAGTCTCCTACCGGCGAGTTGGAAATACTGCCCGGCAAGTCGACCTATAGCTA
Source organism: Pseudomonas sp. P4_B3 (assembly GCF_056402295.1). NCBI lineage: Bacteria > Pseudomonadati > Pseudomonadota > Gammaproteobacteria > Pseudomonadales > Pseudomonadaceae > Pseudomonas > Pseudomonas sp. P4_B3. The sequence continues at coordinate 199,250 of NZ_JBFUHR010000004.1, read as the reverse complement.
CGACGGCAACTGGAAACTGCAGCACGAAAACGGTCTGGACGGTTATCACGTCAGCACCGTGCACTACAACTACGTCTCCACGGTGCAGCATCGCCAGCAAGTCAATGCCGCCAATGGCGGTGGCTCCAGCACACTGGACTACAGCAAACTGGGCGCCGGCGATGCAGAAACCGACGATGGCTGGTTCTCGTTCAAGAATGGCCACAGCCTCTTGTTCAGCGATATGCCCAACCCGACTGTGCGCGCCGGTTATGCCAGCGTCATGCCGCGACTGGTGGAGGAATACGGCCAGCAGCAGGCTGAGTGGATGATGCACCGACTGCGCAACCTCAACATCTACCCAAGCCTGTTCTTCATGGATCAGATCAGCTCGCAGCTGCGTATCGTGCGTCCGGTAGCCTGGAACAAGACAGAAATCACCAGCCAGTGCATCGGCGTCAAAGGTGAGTCCGACGCGGACCGGGAAAACCGCATTCGCCAGTTCGAAGACTTCTTCAACGTTTCAGGCATGGGAACTCCCGACGATCTGGTGGAGTTTCGTGAAGCCCAGCGCGGCTTCCAGGCACGCCTTGAGCGCTGGAACGAAGTGTCCCGCGGCAGTGAAAAATGGGTCGAAGGCCCCACTCCCAACAGCGAGGTCCTGGGCATCAACCCGGTACTGACCGGCACCGAGTTCACCCATGAGGGGCTCTACATCAATCAGCATGGATCCTGGCAGCGTTTCCTTCTGCAAGGTCTGGAACAAAAAGCCCTGAAGTTGAAGGAGGTGTGAAATGAGCGCACTACAACATTCCATCGAGCAGTTCCTCTACCGCAAAGCCGAACTGTGCGATCAGCAGGATTGGGACGCCTACATCGCCCTCTTCGATGAGCAGAGTGAATTCCACCTGCCGCAATGGGAGTCGGAGCATGTGTACACCACCGACCCCAAGCGCAGCATGTCGCTGATTTACTACTCGAACCGCTCTGGCCTTGAAGACCGGGTGTTTCGTCTGCGCACGGGTAAATCGGCGGCGTCAAACCCGATGCCGCGTACCTTGCATCAGATCAGCAACGTGCGGATCAGGGAGATCGATAACGGTTTGCTCGAGGTGAAGGCAGCCTGGGTCACACTTTACACCCGACAGGGGTTGTCCGAGCAGTTCTACGGTCATGTGACCTACCACCTTAAAGCGGTCGCAGACAGCTGGAAGATCACTCGCAAGCACATCGTGTTGCTCAACGACACCATCAACTCAGTGCTTGATTTCTATCACCTGTGACCCGTGGAGCACGCTGTCATGAACCATAAAGTCGCTTTCAGCTTCGCCGACGGCAAGACCTCGTTCTTCGAGGTCAAGCCAAACGAGTTGTTGCTCGACGCTGCGCTGCGCAATGGCGTGAACATCCCGCTGGACTGTCGCGAAGGTGTCTGCGGCACCTGTCAGGGGCGCTGCGAATCAGGTCAATACACTCAAGATTATGTCGATGACGAGGCTTTGTCCGAACACGATCTGGCGCAACGCAAGATGCTCTCTTGCCAAACCCGAGTGCAATCGGATGCGTCGTTCTATTTCGATTTCGATTCGAGCTTGTGCAACGCTGGGGCAACTCAATTGTTGCAAGCGGTGATTACCCGTGTGGAGCAGGTTTCAGCCACGACCGCGATCCTTCATCTCGACGCTTGCTCCAGCCAACAGCAGTTGGATTTTCTTCCGGGACAATACGCGCGACTGCACGTACCTGGAACCAGTGAGTGGCGCTCCTACTCTTTTGCCAACCGACCCAATCCCACTAACCAGCTTCAGTTTCTCATCCGCCTCCTGCCGGATGGCGTGATGAGCAACTTCATTCGTGAGCATTGCCAACCCGGTCAAACCATCGAGTTCGAAGCCCCTTTGGGTAGCTTTTATCTACGCCAGGTGACCAAGCCTCTGGTTCTGGTCGCAGGAGGAACCGGCCTGTCGGCTTTCCTCGGGATGCTGGATAACATTGCAGAAAAAGGTGGCTGTGGGCACCCGATCCAGCTGTTCTATGGTGTCACTCAGGACAATGACCTGTGCGAAACCCAACGACTGGCGGACTATCGCGAACGTATCGTGGATTTCGACTACCACCTCATCGTGTCGAGGCCGTCAGAGCAGTGGAAAGGGAAAACCGGATGGATTCCTGATCACTTTGACCGAAATGCGTTTGAGGCTGATCCATTCGATATTTACCTGTGCGGCCCTCCGCCAATGGTGGAAGCGGTCAAGACCTGGTTCATCGAACAGCGAATCGAAAAATTCCAGATGTTTTACGAGAAGTTCATCGAGAGCAATTCAAAACATTAAGAACCATGGGGGAGTATCTGGAATCGACCAGATACTCCCCCCGCTTTTTATCAACTGCCTGGCCCCGTTCAACTCCCCTTCGCTAAAGATTCAACGATCGAAACGCTCCGCCAGGTTTTTCAGAGCCTCGGCCTGAGACTTCAAGTCCTCACCAATTCTTTGACCGTCCAAAGCCTTATCGACGCTCTGTTTCGATAGCTCAGCCACTTGCAGAACCTGCTGTGACAAGCTCTCTACCACTTGCGATTGCTGCTCCATGGCAGAGGCGATCTGCATACTCATGCCCGATATTTGAGTCAACGAGGAATTCACTCCAGCCAGATTGCCTTGCACCGACATCACTTCACGAGTGCTGTGTCGCGCGAATTCTCGACCCTCGTCGGTCAGTTGGACGGTACGTTCGGTAGCATCACGCAGTTGCAGCAAGAGCGGTTGAATTTGCCGGGTTGCTTCTTGAGTACGTGTTGCCAGTTGCCGTACCTCGTCAGCAACAACACTGAACCCCCTACCCGCTTCGCCGGCGCGAGCGGCTTCAATGGCAGCATTCAAAGCCAGCAAATTAGTTTGTCCAGCAATCGAACTGATGATGTTGGTGATTGTGCCAATGGCCTCCGTGGAACTGGCCAACTGTTGGACTGCCACTGCAATATTCCCGACGGATGTACTGAGTTGCTGCATTGCGTCAAGGCTCTTGCCGGACAATTGCTCGCCATGGCTGGCGAGCCTGACAGCTTCTTGGGTGGCCAGATTCGTTGCCTGAACATTACTGGCGACCTCCTGGATAGTGGCTGCCAGTTCGCTGAGGGCGGTAACTGACAAGTCGGTTTCATCACGCTGACGTTCGAGACGCTGAGTCTCGGCCTGGATCAATTGGGCAAGCTCGACTACCTGCTGCTCAACGATGCCTCCAGTCGTTCCGATTCGCGACAACGCGCTTTGCAGGCGGCTTTCTTCTGCAACCAAGGCCATTTCCATTAACGCGGCAGCACCTGGCGCATCACTGTAAATATCGACAGTTAACGAATCGGCAAACGCTTTGGGATGGGCAACAAAAATCTGCGTGAGGGCACGGTTCTGTCGCCAATCCTGGAGGCCCGCCATAACGGCCAATCCAGCTACAACTCCAGCACTCTGGGCCCAAAAAGAATCCAGCTGCCAAAGACCTGCCGACAACAATAATCCCAGCGGCAAGCTCGGTAATGCAGACCCCACCAGTCGATTAAGGCGAGAACCCCACTGAAGAATTGCTCCACCAGTACTCAACCGTGAATAGAGCTTTTCAGCGCGCTCTGTCTGCACTTGCGATGGAGAGCAATAGACTGCTCCGTAGGCCTCAATCCCACCAGCGCCGAACACCGGTTTTATGTAAACGTTCAACCAATAGGTTGAGCCATCCTTACGCCGATTCTTCAACAGCCCCATCCAGGGCTTTCGTTGTTGCAGCGCACTCCAGAGACTACTGAAAATGTGTGCGGGCATATCAGGATGTTTAAGAAGACTGCTTGATTGATGCAACAACTCCTGACTTGTATACCCGCTAAGTTTGATAAAAGCTTCGCTACCGTGGGTAATGCGCCCCTGTAGGTCGGTACGGCATATCAGGACAGCATTGTCAGAGGAAGTACGAGGTGCGGACATGATTGAAAGGTCCCAAAAGGAAAAAAAAAGCCTGCCCATAAGGGCAGGCCGAGAGCAACAGTAGTAGGGTGCTATGGCACGATGACTGCGGCGGTCTTAAAAGTGATGAACATAGCGCACTTGCACACGACTCCCCTCTGGACGGTTCTCGACGTCCTGTTCGAAGTACGCGTTCAAAAACACATGATCGTCCTTGGAGAAGCTATACATTGCTCCCGGACCAATGGCCCATACCTTTTCACGACGGCCGGAAACCTCATGACCATCGACTTTGGTATCGGTGATTTGCTTTAGCCAATAGCCGTTAATACCCAGGCGCAGCTGCGGCGTCACCGCATACTCGGTCGCAAAGTTTGCATGCAGGGCTTGGCCAGCTTGAATATCATCAGCGCCACCAAACCCCGGTCCCGGATCATCATTCTTGCCGTTGTAAAGATAGTGAGCACGAACCGACGCTGTCCATTTTGGCGTAAACCAATAAGTAGCTGCCCAATAGGGGTCAAACGACCAGGCGTTGGCTCCGGGGTTGATGTCATGCTTATTGTCGTATTTGCCGGTCGGCACATTGACCTGCAACTCAATGCGGTGCACGAAACGAGGTCCATCAGGCCCCATGATCGGATCAAACTGGATCATCGGGCCTAACAGAAGATCACCCACACCACTTTGAGCCTTTAGCGCCGCATTATTCAGTCCGTCATCAACATCCATGCTGGTTACAAAAGGCAGCACAGCGTTCATGCCCAGAGTTGCATTACCCAAGCGAAGATCGGAAAAATAGCTGACTTGAGTCACTGCGACCTGAAAATCCAGTTCTTGTTTGGGCAAACCCAGTGCCTTGCCATTTTGATCTCGAAAACGATTAGCGCTGTAGTTCTGGAAGTATTCCTGAAAGTACCAACCCGGTCCGGCTGGCGGGGCGCCGTCGAGGAAACTGGTCAAACCCAGATTGACCACCGGCAAGTCATACGCCTGCGCAGGATTAACTCCCAAGAGGCCGGGGCCCAGCACGCACACCGATAGCAGTTTTATTTTTGTTTTCATAACGCTCTCCACTTGCAGCAAGGCTAAAGGCAGAGTAGTTGAACGTAGCAATATGTGCGTAAAGGCTATCCATTTACACATAACGTTGCCTCTCGGCACACCAACTACGCTTCAACAAATCTAAATACCCATAGGATGTTCAGCAGGCATTTGTGTTTTTAAAGCCACCATTTTTTTCATTGTGCGGCTGATCAGATCATGATCACCGCCCTTCTTTCTGACTATCCGCCAACTGCAGGGGTCATCCGATATGCGCAAATAAAACCAATCGGTCATGTGTTTCAGGCGACGGATTTCTCTCCTGCATTTAAAATACCCAGCTGCTTGTAAGGCAGGCTTCGGTTTCACTTGGATAAGCGGCTATAGAGTTCTTCAGCGACTATCAGAGAGCGTTAACAACTTCATATGAATAGCAAAAGAAAAATTGCACTTGTAACGGGTGCTGGACAGAACACCGGACGGGGTATCGCCCTTCGCTTGGCCAAGGAAGGGGCCGATATAGTGTTGGTCGATAAAGACGCAGCGCCGCTCAACGATACAGCCGATGAGATCACCGCAACAGGTCGTCGTGTGTCAGTTTTCTTGACCGATATCACCAGACGGGAACAACTTCGTGACGCCGTCGATCATGCTGAAAAATATTTGGCAACTTCGACATCATGGTAAACAACCCCGGCTTTGAGAGAGAAGACGCAGACGCTGATATAGGCTATGAAGAAGCCCAACGACTGATCAATCACAGTATTCAAAGCACATTGTGGGGAATTCAGGTCGCGGCGGATAAATTTCGTCAGCGACGCCAAAAAGGCACGATCATCAATATATCGTCCAGTGCCGGCCATGAGAATTCGTCTTTGGTGGATATCCACACCGCGTCCAAAATGGCTGTGCGTGTGTTGACTCAAGCCGCATCCAAAGAGCTGGCCACGGACGGAATAATGGTTACTCTGCAATGCTTTGGAACCATTATTCCTGCAGCAAGATACGTGTCATAACAATAGGCATGCTTCGCCGCTCGAGAAAGACCGGCGAAGCTCGACAACTTCCGACTTATCGGCTCAAGCCAGGATGTTGCGCAGCCACTCGATACTGCCCACCGTGAAACACCAGCGGGTCACCTCCACCTTGGCGATAGTGTTCGATTTGTCCAAGGAAGATCAGATGGTCACCCCCTTCATACTGGGTGACATTACGGCAGACCAGCGTGGCGATCACGCCATCGAGAAGCGGCACTCCAGACTCTCCAGCCTTGAAAGCCACCCCGGAAAACTTGTCTGGCGCAGGTCGCGCAAAACGTCCGGAAATATCATGCTGATCAGCGCCCAGAACGTTGATCGCAAAATGATCGCACGACAGGTAGTCCGCCAGACTCGGAGCGTTGCGAGCAATACTCCAAAGCACCAGCGGCGGATCGAGTGAGACCGACGAAAAAGAATTAGCGGTCATACCAACATTGCGCCCGTCGGTTGTACGTGTAGTGATAACGGTCACGCCCGTGGCAAATTGCCCGAGCAAATTTCGCAGTTCGCGTGGATCGCTGTCCTGCGCATTGACCAGATCAGGCTGGATAGATTCTACGGTAAGTGCATTCATGATGAACTCCTGGGTCAATGGCGGCTCAAGCGGCCTGATGAGTCTTTTTCTGAATAAAGGCCTGGCAAGACTGGGCGTCGAACCACCAAGGTGCAAAGGTGCGTGGATCATCGAAGCCATTGGCGATGGCCGATGCCAGAGGTTGCGACTGGCTCGCGGCGCCGAGCAGTTCGAACAGGTGCTGAGGCGGAGGCGTCAGCATGGTGTTGGTCCACTTGACCACATGCCGGGCATAGCTCCAGTACTGCTCGAAGGTTTCGTGCATCCAGTCGGGGCTGAAGCTTTGCGCACCACGAGCAACAATCGCATCCAGGTAAACCTTGCTGCACTTGGCGGCATTGTTCGAACCCTGGCCAGTAATAGGGTCGTTGACCACCAGTGCGTCGGCCATGCCAAAGACCTTGCGGCCAGACGGCAGCGTCAACACCGGTTTGCGTACCATCGGCGTGAATCTGCCGGACAAGAAACCCTTGTCATCGGTCATTTCCACGGAGCGGCAGCGTTCGGCTTCCCAAGGTACATAGCGATTGATCAGCTCCAGGCTTTTCTCGAGATGTTGCTCGGCCGAGGTAATCCCCTGCCAGCAATCCATCGGCCCGCCCGGAATGCCTTCGAAGACCATGATTTCGCACGGCCCGGTGGTCGTCAGGCAAGGAAACACAAAGTACTCACCTACACCGGGAATCAGGTTGAAGCTGACCCGGGAAAACGGCGACATCGGTGTCATGCCCTTCACATAGGTCAACGACAGCGCCCTTTGCGGCTGTTGAAACTGAGTACGCTCGGCGTCTTTTTCGAACAGATTGACGATTTCACCCTTGCCCGCAGCCAGCAGTACCAAGTCATGGGTGGTCGACAAAAGCTCCAACTCGGCCACGCCGACATCCTGGATAATGACCTCGCCGCCACGCTTCACGACCTCGTCCATCCACGCTGGCATTTTCAAGCGCTGATCGACGGATTGGGCATAGCGATCCAGCCGGGCACTCCAGCTGAACAGCGGCTCATTCGGGTTCTCTGGGTCAGGCACTGCCAGTCCAATACCTTCAACAGCCGGGCATTGGTCTTCCCAGAAGTTCAGCCCCAGATCACGCTCGCTTTGCAAGGCAGCGTTGAACATGCATTGACTGGACATCACTTTACCGTTGCGGATGTCCTCGCCATTACGATTAGTGGTCAAGGTGACGTGGTAACCCTTGGCGAGCAGGCCTAGAGCGAGTTGCAGGCCGGCTTGACCGGCTCCGACGATGGCGATTCGACGCATTGTTATTCTCCTGGTTATCGACGGTTACAGGTGCAGCATTCGGCAGTCGCCGAACAGGGTTTCTTGTTAGTGTTCTGTGTTACTCGGCAAGCCGTGGAATCGCCGGCAGGTTCTGTTCCGGTCCCATGACCGAGTAACCTCCATCGACGGCATAATCCGCACCCGTCACAAAGCTGGCGGCGGGTGAACATAAAAACGCCACCACATTGGCCACCTCGGAGGGTTCTCCCAGGCGCCCTAACAGGTGGTAGGAAGCGGCGACTGCATCGGCCTTTTCGCGGTTACCGCCGCTGACTTCGGCGATCACTCGCGACCAGGTCCAGCCAGGCGATACCGAATTGACGCGGATGCCGTCAGCAGCCAGATCCATAGCCATGCAGCGAGTCAGCTGCACCATCGCGGCCTTCGAGACTGGATAGAGCCAACGCCCGGTCTGGGCACACTTGGCCGAGATGGAAGTGAAATTGACAATCGCACCGCGTCGGGCTTTAAGGTCCTGATGCACTGCTTGAGTCAATGCCACGGCCGATACCAGATTCACATCAAGCGCTTGTAGCCAATCCTGGCGGCTGGACGCAAAACCCTGGTCGCTGTAAGTGCAGGCCAGATTGATCAGCAGGTCGACCCCACCAAAACGTGCTCGCACTTCTTCGACTGCATGCGCGATGCGCTCGTCATCCGTTACATCGAGATGAAAAAATGCGGCTCGCTCACCGAGTTCGGCGGCAGCCTTGAGACCCGCTTCACGATCGATGTCGAACAGCGCAACGCTAGCCCCTGCGTCCATCAACGTCCGAGCGACGGCGGAGCCAATCAGGGTCGCGCCACCGCTTATTACTGCAACCTTGTTCTGTAGATGAGACATGGTTATCCCCTTAAACCGACTTGTCGGCGCTGGAGGCCCAACTCGGCATCAGCGTATTGGAGGGCAGTGACTCATCAAGCAACTTTTGCGCAGTCACCACACCCGCCACGGGTAGCCCTGTCGGGTCAAGCAGGCCGATCTGAACCAGCACACTGGCTTGATCCCAGTAGATGTGTTCGTGATAGAGCTTCGGCCCGCGGAACTTGACTACGCCAAGCATCGGGATCTCGACATGGCGCCCGGTCGGTGCCACCCCTGGAAGCATCCAGTCGATCTCGGAGTCATGGGTAAAGCTCATGATGAATTCATCAACGATCTGCGATGCACCGACCGTGCGAGACAGGGGTGTCAGCGCCATGTCCTTGGGATTGCCATGGACGAAGTGATGCTGGTAGAAGCGACTCAACTCTTTCGCACCCACGCCGCCGGTCATGGTCGGGATGTGATTGACGTAAGGTTCAGCGACCATGGTGGCCATGGTTGCAGGTACGTCCCGGGTATCGAACTCGTGGCGCACGTGCTCATCCCAGAGATCTGAAAGGTTGTAGTCAGGGCCCAGAACCCGACGCAATGCAGCAACCGTCCGTTCGTGAGCCAACAGTGCAGACGGTTTGTGATAGTGATGGCCGTTAGGGCGAGCGAAGGCGTGATCAACCCCCGGATAAACGTAGAGTTCAACACCAGGCTTGTCGTGCAGAGCCTCCTGGATCGCGGACCGAGCCTGGGCAGGACAGAACTGATCCTGTTCAGCCATATGGAGCACCAGGCGCCCCTGCAGGCCTTCAGCTTCCGACAAGGCGTTTTCAATACCCACGCCGTAGTAACCGACAGCACAGGCCACTTCGGGCAACCGACAGGCCGCCAGATAAGCCAGCTTTCCGCCCAGGCAGTAGCCCACAACACCCAGGTCTCCCGGCTTACATTGGGGCATGCTTTGCAGGGCATTCAGACTGGCGCGGATATCATCAATACCCAGTGCCTCGTCAAAACCTTGGTAGAGCTCATAAGCACGACCAAAGTCTGCCTCGGTGTAACCTAATTCGACACCGGGCTCCTGGCGCCAGTACAGGTCCGGAACCAACACGGTGTAACCTTCCTCGGCCAACAGGTCAGCGACTTCACGCATAGCCTGGTTGACGCCGAAGATTTCCTGACAGAGCACCACGCCCGGTCCGCGACCATCGACAGAGGTCGCCAGATAAGCCTGGAAGTGACCGCCGGACAGAACCGGCACGCTGACATACTGGCCTTTCATATCGAATCTCCAAGGGTTCAGGAATGTTGGAGAAGATATTGGGCACCTTCAGTGGTGCCGACTATCCGCTGAATGCGGCGCCTGTCCGTGACATGCAGGAAGTTAACAAGAGGGACAGAACCCGATGGGCAAAATGAAATAAAGCTGTGTGAATGACCTGAAGATGATCAGAGCGACACCGGCTACAAAGAGCCGCCCTTCTCCCTCGACAGGCTCGACGAAAAAAGAAGCGCAGGATGGACGATTCAAACATGAGTCGAATGAACACGCGGCTTAGTGTGATCATTGATCTGAAGGGTAAAAAGCGAAGTATCAAACGATGGCGGCGCGCTGAAACAGTCCTGGCAGAGCTAGCAGAAGCAACCGCAGCGCTGCGAAGGGATGAGTCGCAAAATTGCGCACCTGGTCACTGCGACTCTCGCCATATAGGCACCAATTGCAGAAGTGTTCGCAGTTGTTGGTCAGCAGTCGGTATTGATTTTCTCCCATGCGAGACAGGGCTCGCCGGACCACTTCTTCTCGTTGAAATCGGACCTGTTGGGCGGTACGGATCCAGACCGAGTTTCCTGAGGAAAACCGTTGCAACTCGATTACTTCGACAGGACCCGCGTGCAAGCCTGAACACAGTCCGGAGTAGTGAACGACTTGAGACGCTCCCAGGTAAATCCCGTGATGGTAATAACCATTTCGGGAGGTGATGAGATGGCTCCCCACGGGAACCTCTGCGCCAGCCATCCAATCCCAGTCATACCATTGGTTGGCTGGAAGTTCCTTTGCCTGCGAAGATGAAAAGGACATGTTCATCGCACTTCGCCTTATCAGAATTGTGGCGGGCTCCGCCCGCAATGATCTGGACGGCGCTCCCGCTCGGTTAATTCAGAAGCGTTGGTACGATATTGAACATCTGCCTCCAGAGGGACTATCCGCTGGGTGCTAAACCTGTCCACGGCATGCAGAAAGGTTTCTGGTTCGGTCTGTCAGGCATTTCAGCTCTGCACCGATAATCGGCGAGACAATAGACTGCGCAAATGACTCGCAAACGCTGATTGACCATTCCTCAAGAAACACGGAACAACCAACGAAAATAACGATGGACGCCTAAGGTTCTCGGGAGGACCCTAGGAACGAATGAATCATGCTCAGCGACAGCCTGCACAAAGCGAACACCGCATGGCATGCCCATTGCTTCAGCAGGTAGATAGCCCCGATGAGGGCACAAAAAGAAACGGACATGTCCACAGGCTATCCGGTTAATGCAGTGACTATCCTTATCCTGCAAAACCTCGGTAACACAACTGTGCGCAATGCCTTGAAACCGTGCATGCAAGTGAGGCGACCATGAGCCTGAGTGCCATCCTGCAGAGCAGCGGCAGTCTCTTTGACAGAGCTTCGCTGTTCACCCCGGAAAACCAGCTGTTTCTTCTCAATGACCTGGAAGCCATTCGCAAAGGCGTCAGCAGCGTCTTCACAAGTCATGATCTGCGTTGCGTAGAAGAATCCGACTGCATCAGTGCACGAATGCACCATGTCAATCGTGGGCACCTGTCCTTGAACAGGCTGGAGTATGGAGCAAGGGTCAATATCGACCCGGGTCGCCTGGGAAGTTTCTTTTTGATCCAGATCCCCATCAGCGGCCAGGCGCACATTATGTGCGGCGACCATGATTTTATCTCCACTCCCCACAAAGCCTCGTTGATTTCACCCACTCTGCCGTTATCGATGTGCTGGGACGCCAACGCCCCCCAACTGGCACTTCGAATCGAACGCAGCGAAGTTGAATACCATTGTGCCCAGCACCTCGGTCACGTGATGGACAGACCACTGGAGTTTCATCCCGAACTCGACCTGACCACCCCGGGTGGAAATTACTTCCTCCAACTGATCACCATGCTGGCTGATGCTATTACATTGGACGAACACCCACTCCACCACGCCCTTGTGCTCAAGCAGTTCGAGTCCGTCCTGATCAATGCATTGGTCTATGGCCAACCCAACAATCTGCGAGAACAACTGGAGTGCGCCAGTAAACCAAAAACGCTGCCCTATTTCGTCAAAAGGACCGAGGAATATATGCGGGCTCATGCAAATGAACCGCTGAGCATAGAGCAGTTGGCCGAGCACGCCGGGGTCAGCGTTCGCACACTGTTTGCCGGCTTCCGCGATTTTTGCGATACCACGCCCATGGCCTATCTGCGCAACCTGCGATTGGAGCAGGTGCATATCGAATTGAGCAATCAAAGTCATGATGCGTCGGTAACCGATATCGCCTTCAAATGGGGCTTTGCCCACTTGGGTCGGTTTGCCCAGGAATATAAAAAACGTTTTGGCGAAGCACCGTCAACGACGCTTAGGTTTCGAAGCTGATATTCGATAACTCAAACCAGAGTGACGGCACCGCAGGGCAAAGCGACTCTGCGGCGCTCAATCACTCCATCAACCGACCACGGCTGCGATCTTTTAATAACGCCTCGGGCTATATCCGAACGCTGGCAAAAGTCGATTCGTTGCGGGCTTGACTGAGTGCCGACAACGGTCCGGACAACGGCGACAGCACCAGGGCCTGTGGCAGCGGCGTCATCGCCATTTGTTGTGTGGTGTTGGAACTTACACGCTCGTCGCGTGGCGGAATGCCGTAGTACTCGCGGTAGCACTTGGAGAAGTGCGGCGTGGACACGAAACCACAGACCGACGCCACTTCGATGATCGACATCGGCGTTTGCTTGAGCAATTGCCGCGCGCGGATCAGGCGCAGCTTGAGGTAGTAACGCGATGGCGAGCAGTGCAGGTACTTCTGGAATAGCCGCTCCAGCTGACGTCGCGAAACGGCGACGTACACCGCCAGTTCGTCGAGGTCGATCGGCTCTTCGAGGTTGGCATCCATCAGCGCCACGATTTCCTGCAACTTCGGCTGGTTGGTGCCGAGCATGTGCTTGAGTGGCACGCGTTGGTGATCCTGCTCGTTGCGAATGCGCTCGTAGACGAACATTTCCGAGATGGCGGCCGACAACTCACGCCCGTGATCGCGGCTGATCAGGTGCAGCATCATATCCAGTGGCGCGGTGCCGCCGGAGCTGGTGAAGCGGTTCCGGTCGAGGGTGAACAGCCGGGTGCTCATGCTCACCCGAGGAAAGGCTTCCTGCATCGCCGCCAGGCATTCCCAGTGCACACTACAATCGAATCCATCCAGCAAGCCGGCACCGGCCAGCGCCCAGCTACCGGTGCACACCGCACCCAAGCGTTTGGACTGACGTGCCTGACTCTGCAGCCATGAGACGTGTGCGCGGGTCACCGTGCGTTGAATGCCGATCCCGCCACAGACAATCACAATGTCGAGCGGCGGCGCTTTGTGCATGGCGGCGTCAGGCGTGATCTGCAGACCGTCACTGGCCCAGACTTGACCGCCATCGACTGTGAGCGTGGTCCAGCGATACAGCTCGCGGCCGGATAACTGATTCGCCATGCGCAGGGGTTCCACGGCGGACGCCAGGGAAATCAGCGTGAAATTGTCCAGCAGCAGAAAGCCGATGGATTGAGGCGCACGGTTCTGGGGTTGGGCCCCGGAGTTGAACGTCGTCATCGCGGTATCTCCTCACACAAAGCGGGTAAACGGCCTCAGGCGCAGGCTCTTTTTATTGCTCGTCCGGCGAGCTATTTGTATTTACCTGCAAAACTCACACCTGACTTCAATGAATCCTTCCATGCGTTCAAAAAACGACATGCCGATGTCTCTATCTCGATGATCGCAAGGGGTAAGGTTAAAAGCGAAGGAGATGTGGTCAACCGCTCTACTCATTGGCGGTGAGCAATAAGGTAGCGTTTTTGGGAGGGAATGGCCGAAAACGACAACTTGCTTGCTACCGACATGCACAGGTCGGTTTTCGAAAAGAACAGTGGGCGATGACGTTAGTGATTGCAGCAACCTGAAGTATGCGCCGCGACGGTGCATGGCGGCCTATACCCGGTCTTTACCAGTGGCCGCAGTGTTGCCGGTGGCCTGATGTTGTACGAAATCGCCACCGACAACGTTGGACTGGCCAATGCCGGTGCAGCGGCCCGGGCACAAGGCCCTTCGACCATCGCCAGCAACCCCGCAGGCTTGAGCTACCTCAGCGGAACACAGATCTGCGCTGGCGCTCAGGTTCTTTTTGGTGACTTATCGTTCGATAAAGACAGTGAAACCAATACACCGGGCACCGACAGTGGTAACGCGCTCAATCCCATACCGGGTGGCAGTTTCTTCATCAGCCATCAACTGGATACGCAATGGTCTATTCTGGCCACAGTCAATTGGCAGGATTGGTCGAAATTCGGCGACATCGGCATTGACGTAGACACTTCCAGAACCGGTTCACATGGACGCTAACAACGCCAGCTTGCACAAAACCAACGAGGTGGAAATGAACAGGAAGTCTAACAGGGGCTGGACAATGGCTGCGGCGGTCGTCGTCGTGGGTTCAACGCTTTTCGCGGGGTGTGCGAGCAAGAACGATCCGATCGCGCAGGCAGACAAGGCGGATGTGGCCAAGGGCGTACCTGCGCCAAGTCTCGAGCAGACCAAGGCGATCGCTGAGGAAGGCTTTATCTACGGCTTGCCGCTGGTCATGAACTACGCCGTGATGAACGAGTTCGCGGTGGACTCCAGGTCCAGCCAGTTCAAGGCCCCCTTCAACCAACTGCACAACGATCATAAGGTCGCGACGCCAGCTGACACGGCCATCATTACACCCAACAGCGACACGCCGTACTCCTTTCTCTGGGCCGACCTGCGCGCAGAGCCTCTCGTAATCACCGTGCCGGCAGTTTCCAAAAAGCGCTACTACTCGGTGCAACTGATCGACGGCAACACCTATAACTACGGTTACATCGGCAGCCGGGCAACGGCCAGCGCACCCGGGAGCTATCTGATTGCAGGCCCCGACTGGAAGGGTGCGACTCCCCCTGGCATCGACAAGGTGTTCAGCTCCACGACCCCTTTCGCACTGACGTTGATCCGCACCCAGTTGTTCAATCCAGCCGACATGCCGAATGTCGAGAAGCTGCAGGCGGGTTACAAGCTCCAGCCACTGTCCGCCTTCCTCCATCAACCCGCGCCGCCCGCTGCGTCGAAGATTGATTTCCTGCCGGCTACCACGGAAGGTATCAAGGCCAACTTCTTCGAGTACCTGTCGGCGGCGCTGCAGTATGTGCCAGCATCAGCGGAGGACAAGGAGATCCGTGCCAGGCTGGCCAGCATCGGGGTAGGCCCCGGCCGGAACTTCGAAATCAAAGACCTCTCGCTCGAGCACAAGGCCGTGGTCCTGCTCGGGATGAAGGCCGGCGACGAGAAGGTCGACAAGTTCCTCTCGAGCGGAATGAAGAATATCAACGGCTGGAGCGTCGGCGCGTTCTTCGGCGACCAGGCGTTCTACAAAGGCGACTGGCTGATGCGGGCTGGCGCCGCGAAGGCTGGTCTGTACGGTAATGACGCCGCCGAGGCGATGTACCCCATTACGCGTACCGATGGCACCGGCCAGACGTTGAATACCGGCAAGCACAACTACACGCTCACCTTCCCCGCCGGCAAACTGCCACCCGTCAATGCCTTCTGGTCGGTGACCATGTACGACGGCAAGAGCCAGCTGCTGATCAAGAATCCGCTCAACCGCTACCTGATCAATTCGCCGATGCTGTCGGCCATGAAGAAAAACGCGGACGGTTCGCTGACCCTGTACATCCAGAAGGATTCGCCGGGCAAGACCAAGGAAGCCAACTGGTTGCCGGCGCCTGACGACACGGCCTATCTGGTGATGCGCCTGTATTGGCCGAAGGCCACGCAGCCTTCGATTCTTCCCGCTGGCGCCGGTAGCTGGCAGCCGCCGGCAGTGGTGGCATCGAAGTAACGCGACGCTTGCGACTGCTTGCAGTTGGCAAGCAGTCGTTCGATTGCTCAGGCAGAGATCCAGCGGGCCCTATTGCCGAAAGGGCTGAGGCCACAGGGTCTGACCTTGAATAGCAGAATCCACTTACGACTGGGAAGCCAGGGAGTGGAATGTGCCGATCAACCTGTTCGTGACGCAATTGTTCAAAGTCGGCAAGCAGCCCATGAGCCTTCAGGTGGGGCCGCGATACTGGGCGGACAGTCCTGAAGATGGTGCACACGGTTGGGGCTTTCGGGTGGCGTACACACTACTCTTTCCTAAGTGAAACTATCCGTAAGATTCACTTTTAGCGCTCGAATGGTTGAGCGCCTGCGACTCGGTGAAATTCGAGAAGTTGCCCCCCTTGATGAGGATAGATATGAATCAAGATCATCAGGATTCCCGCCTTGGAGGGCACATCAGTGTCTAGCCATGCTGGCTGGCACGAAAATTCGCTACCCAGCCAGAAGTCAGAGGACACGTTGCTGTCATGTCAGCAGCGTTGTTTGATTTGCTGCTTATACTGACCGAGCAGTCTGTGCTTGCCATCCGTCGTGTTTCTCCTCGATCAGTGTCGCGCTCGCGTCGACAAACATCAAGAAAAACATAGCCTTACAGCAAGACAAGGAGCGTTATGAGATATCAAGTCGTGAGTAAAGGCGACATTGAATATCGCCTGATTAGCAGTTAGCTGGCCGACTCAATCATCTAATGCGAAAAATGGAGTTTCAGGTTCATGATAACCACACTACCGAGAACATTTGGCTGTGCGATGGTATTGCTCGCGTCCTTTGGATTTACGCACGCCCAAGCAGCGGACATCACTCCCGCCGAAACGAAAGCCATCGCCGAGGAAGGCTACATCTACGGTCTGCCCATCGTGATGAACTACGCGACCATGTACGACTATGCCGTGGACAAGAGCTCCGGCCAGTACAAGGCGCCGTTCAACCACATTCACAGCATGCACAATGTCTTTAGCTACAAGGACACGGCCATCGTCTCGCCGAACAGCGACACACCGTATTCCTTGATGTTTATGGATCTGCGTAGCGAGCCGATCGTGCTGTCGGTGCCGACGGTGGAGAAACCGCGGTACTACTCGGTGCAGCTAATTGATAACAGCACCAACAACTTCGGTTACATCGGCAGCCGCACCACCGGCAGCGAAGCCGGCGATTACCTGGTGGTCGGCCCAGACTGGAAGGGTGTGACCCCGCCAGGAATCAAGAAGGTGTTTCGTTCCAGTACACAACTCCTCTTCGTGATCTTTCGCACCCAGCTCTTCAATCCGGCGGACATGCCAAACGTCGAAAAGATCCAGTCCGGTTATGCGGCCCAGCCGTTATCGGCTTATCTCAAGCAGCCCGCGCCGCCTGCCGCGCCGGCGATCAACTTTCCGAAGTTCGACAAGGACCTCGTGAAGACCGACTTCTTCAAGTATCTGGGCTTTGCGTTGCAGTTTGCCCCGGCCACACCGGATGAAGTGGCGATCCGCGCGAGGCTGGCCCGTATGGGCATTGGCGCCGGCAAGGACTTCAACTTCCAGGAACTCTCCGCCGAGCAAAAGGCCGCAGTGGTTGAGGGCATGCAGGCTGGGCATACGAAGGTCCAGAATGCAGTCAATCATCTCGGCACGCAGGTCAATGGCTGGAACATCGTGAGTTCCGGCGGTGATGCCGCGTTCTACAATGGTGATTGGCTAAAGCGTGCCGCCATCGCACAAGCGGGCATCTATGCCAACGACGCCGAAGAGGCGACGTATCCGATGGCCAAGGTCCTGTCCGATGGTAAGCCGCTTGACGGCAGCAAGCACAACTACACCATCACCTTTCCCGCTGGACAGCTCCCGCCGGTCAACGCCTTCTGGTCGGTGACCATGTACGACGGCAAGTCGCAACTGCTGATCAAGAATCCGATCAATCGCTACCTCATCAACTCGCCGATGCTACCCGACATGAAGAAGAATGCAGACGGCTCGTTGACGCTCTACGTCCAGAAGGACTCACCCGGCGCGGACAAGGAAGGCAACTGGCTGCCCGCACCGAATGATCTGATCTACATGGTGATGCGCCTGTATTGGCCGAAGACGGAAACCCCTTCCGTACTGCCTCCTGGCAAAGGCACGTGGAGTCCGCCCGAGATCGTTAAAATCAATTGAGCACCTGACGACCGGTGCAGCGGACGACGCTGGCGCGTCGCCGCTGAACCGGGGCGTTACGTCCACTGTGATTACCCAAAGGCCGGCGGTGGCCGCAAACCGTATACCTTGTTGTTTTGGCGTTATTTGCACGGCACTCCGCATGCCGCGATTCAACGCAATTGGGTGGATACCCCTCCTCAAGAGGGGGACGGTGTGAGCACAGCCTGTTCACGATGCTCTTAACGCACCGTGTAAATTCTTCCACCGTCCAACAGAGAACAACAATGTTCCCCGGGTCGAACTCGTCGTACACATGACCACTCAATGCCTACGATGACACTCCGTCGTTCTGACCGTCGATGCTGCTGGAGCATCAAGGATCGAGCCAGGAAAGCCGGCGTCCTCAATCTCACACTTTGTTACCGCATACCCCAATCGTGTGTAAAAACCTGCTTTGGTAACAGCCTCGCAGGCTGCCTCCCCCCTGCGCTAACCTGCCTGAAAAGCCCATCCCAGAGCGCTGTACGCGCTTTCTCAGACGCCCAATCCGCGAATTGGCCGGGTGATTGCATATGCTTGTCTGTACAAGTATCTGCGTGTGCATAAGACATGTTGCCAAGCAGTACCCGTGCTCTTGCGTCACAAGCGCTTTCGATGGTCCCAGGGAATAAAATAATGAAAAAAGCATTTCTCACCCTTTCTGCATTGGCTTTGTGTGTGGCTGCCGGTTCTGCGTTGGCCAAGGAGTACAAGGAGTTGCGCTTTGGCGTCGACCCCTCTTATGCGCCGTTCGAATCCAAGGCCGCCGATGGCAGCCTGGTGGGCTTCGATATCGATCTGGGTAACGCGATCTGCGCAGAGCTGAAGGTCAAGTGCAAGTGGGTCGAAAGCGACTTCGACGGCATGATTCCCGGCCTCAAGGCCAACAAGTTCGACGGCGTGATCTCTTCCATGACCGCCACGCCAGCACGTGAGAAAGTTATCGATTTCTCAAACGAGCTGTTCTCTGGCCCGACCGCACTGGTATTCAAGAAAGGCGCGGCCATCGGCACCGATCCGGCCTCCCTCAAGGGCAAGAAAGTCGGCTACGAGCAAGGCACCATCCAGGAAGCCTACGCCAAGGCCGTGCTGGACAAGGCCGGGGTAGAGACCCAGGCCTACGCCAACCAGGATCAGGTGTACGCTGACCTGATCTCCGGACGCCTCGATGCCTCAATCCAGGACATGCTGCAAGCCGAACTGGGCTTCCTGAAGTCGCCACCAGGCGCTGACTTCCAGGTCAGCGAGCCGGTCGAAAGCCCGCTACTGCCAGCCAAAACCGCCGTGGGCCTGACCAAAGGCAACGCCGAGCTCCAGGCCTTGCTGAACAAAGGTATCCAGGCACTGCACGACAATGGCACCTATGCGGCCGTCCAGCAGAAGCACTTTGGCGATCTGAATCTCTACAGCGGCAAATAATGACCCTGCGCCCATTTCCGGATGGGCACTTTTTTGATTGACGTAGGGCTGCCCAATGCTAGAAAACCTCTTGATGATTCTGGGGCTGTCAGGCTTCAGCCTTAAGGGCTTCGGCCCGCTGTTGCTGCAAGGCTCCTGGATGACTGTCAAATTATCCTTTCTGTGCTTGCTGGTGAGCGTTGGCCTGGGCCTGATCGGCGCCAGCGCCAAGCTTTCGAAATCGGCACTGCTGCGCGTCCCTGCGCAGGCCTACACCACACTGATCCGCGGGGTGCCGGACCTGGTGCTGATGCTGCTGATATTCTACAGCCTGCAAACCTGGCTGACCTCGTTGACCGATTTCATGGAATGGGAATACATCGAAATCAATCCCTTTAGCGCCGGGGTCATTACCCTGGGCTTCATCTACGGGGCTTATTTCACCGAAACCTTCCGTGGCGCCATCCTCGCCGTACCGCGAGGGCAGATGGAAGCGGCTACCGCCTACGGCCTGACCCGCGCTCAGCGCTTTCGCCTGGTGGTGTTCCCGCAAATGATGCGTTTTGCCCTGCCGGGCATCGGTAATAACTGGATGGTGATCCTCAAGGCCACCGCGCTGGTGTCGATCATTGGCCTGGCCGATCTGGTCAAGGTGGCCCAGGACGCGGGCAAGAGCTCCTATCAGCTGTTCTTCTTCCTGATTCTGGCCGCCTTGATCTATCTGGTGATCACCATCGTTTCGAACTACGCCTTGCGCCGGATGGAAATCTTCTACGCCGCAGGCACCCGGGAGGCCGTGCGATGATCGAGCTACTGCAGGAATACTGGAAACCTTTCCTGTTCCAGGACGGCAATCACATCACCGGGCTGGCCATGACCCTCTGGCTGCTCAGTGCCTCGATCTTCTTCGGCTTCGTGATGTCGATCCCGCTGTCGATTGCCCGGGTCTCGACCAATGTCTGGGTGCGCTGGCCGGTGCAGTTCTACACCTACCTGTTCCGCGGTACGCCGCTGTATATCCAATTGCTGATTTGTTACACCGGCATTTACAGCCTGGCCGCGGTGCGTGCTCAGCCCGTGCTGGATGCGTTCTTTCGCGATGCGATGAACTGCACCATCCTGGCGTTCGCCCTGAACACCTGCGCCTACACCACGGAGATTTTCGCCGGGGCAATCCGCAGCATGGCCCACGGTGAAGTCGAAGCGGCCAAGGCTTACGGACTGACAGGCTGGAGGCTGTATGCCTACGTGATCATGCCGTCGGCCTTGCGTCGCTCGTTGCCGTACTACAGCAACGAAGTGATCCTGATGCTGCACTCGACCACCGTGGCCTTCACCGCGACCATCCCGGACATTCTGAAAGTTGCGCGGGACGCCAACTCGGCGACCTTCCTGACCTTCCAGTCGTTCGGCATCGCCGCGTTGATCTACCTGGCGGTCACTTTCTCTCTGGTCGGCCTGTTCCGCCTGGCTGAACGCCGTTGGTTGTCTTTCCTCGGCCCGGCTCACTAATTCAGGATGCTTGTTCATGTACAAACTGACCGTTGAAAACCTGCACAAAAGTTATGGCAACCATGAAGTCCTCAAGGGCGTTTCGCTAAACGCCAAGACCGGCGATGTGATCAGCCTGATTGGCGCCAGTGGTTCGGGCAAGAGCACCTTTCTGCGTTGCATCAACTTCCTGGAAACGCCCAATGACGGCGCCATGAGCCTGGACAACCAGCCGATTCAAATGGTCCATGACCGCCACGGCATGCGCGTGGCCGACGCCAATGAACTGCAACGCATCCGCACCCGCCTGGCGATGGTGTTCCAGCACTTCAACCTGTGGAGCCACATGACCGTGCTCGAGAACATCACCATGGCCCCACGCCGGGTGCTGGGCGTCAGCAAGAAGGACGCAGAGGATCGCGCCCGGCGCTACCTGGACAAGGTCGGTTTGCCGGCACGGGTGGCCGATCAATACCCGGCGTTTCTCTCGGGTGGTCAGCAGCAACGGGTCGCCATTGCCCGTGCCCTGAGCATGGAACCGGAGATCATGCTGTTCGACGAGCCGACTTCGGCCCTGGACCCGGAACTGGTGGGAGAAGTGCTCAAGGTGATCCAGGGGCTGGCCGAAGAAGGCCGCACCATGATCATGGTGACCCACGAAATGAGCTTTGCGCGCAAAGTGTCGAACCAGGTGCTGTTCCTGCACCAGGGGCGGGTCGAAGAGCAGGGTGCGCCCGAGGACGTATTGGGTAACCCTAAAAGTGAGCGTCTGCAGCAGTTCCTCAGCGGCAACCTGAAGTAACTAGGGGGCGCTCTCAATTAGTTTCCCTACCGCGCCGGGTCTGCTGTTGTGCAGGGCAAGGCGCGAGAAGCGCAGTTTGGTCATTCCAAATCAGCTTCGAGCAACACAGCCCTGCACAACAGCAGGCCCGGCCCTTCGGGTTGTGCCTTAAAGCTGGCCATGCTGCGTTGCAGGCCTTGGAAAGGGAACAACCATTCCCAGCGGCCTACGCCTTGCCTGGCCAGCTTTAAGGCGACAACGCGGTAGGGAAACTAATGGAGAACGCCCCCTAGAGCGCCTTCGAGCAACCGCAGGGTCGCTCGAAGGCGCTGGCTCAACCCTCAAAACGCCCACGCTCAACGTCGAGAACACCCAGTGCAACAAACAGGCGGAAATCGACTCCCCAGTTAACCGTGCCGATGTAAATCTGCCCTTGCTCCTGACTCGATGTGTGCTGGATAAACATGCGCGGGATATAACCCAACTGAATGGCTTGGCGAGTCAGGGAGAAAGCACCGGAAATCACCGCTTGAGAAGCGATGATCCCGCCTTCACCCTGGTGGTTGGCGCGGAGAATGAACAGTTGCTACCCCTGCCCTCGCAACACCGCAATATCCCTCTTGGGGGGGACGCCAAACAGACGGCTGTATTCGCGGCTGAACTGGGATGGGCTTTCATAGCCGACCTTGAAAGCGGCGCTGGATACGTCCTGGTGTTCATTGAGCATCAACCGTCTTGCTTCATTCAGTCGCAGCCATTTTTGGTACTGCAAGGGGCTCATTGCGGTGAGTTGGCGGAAGTGGTGGTGAAAGGTCGGAGTGCTCATCTGCACACGGGCTGCAAGCTCATCAATGCGAAGCGCCAAGGTGTAATTCAACTTCAACCAATCGATGGCTTTCGCGATCCGATAACCCTGGCCATCGACAGACGTTATTTGTCGAAGCCGGCTCGCCTGATCACTCTGCAGGAGACGGTAGTGAATCTCGCGCTGAATCAAGGGGGCAAGAACAGGGATGGACTCCGGCTCATCGAGCAGGGCCAATAAACGCTCGAATGAGGCCAGCATCGCTGGGGTCACTGAGCCAATTCCTACCCCCTTTGCAACTGATCGATCACGGGTTGGCGGCAGGTCACTTTGCGCTATCAGCTCAGCCAGCATGCGCAGATCGAGTTTCAAGGTCAGCCCCAGGCATGGTTGTTCCGGGCTTGCCGTCAGCACTTCTGAATTGGCAGGCAAATCCAATGAGGTGATCAGAAACCGCGATGTGTCGTAGGGGTAGCCCTCGCCACCTACCCAGAGCTGTTTGTCACCTCGGGCGACAAGGATGATGCTTGGCTCGACCATGCAAACGATGGGCGGTGCTGGATGTTCGCGCCTGAAAAAGCCGAGGCCTGCAATGGGCGTTGCGTAATCACCTGGTTTGGAGATCTGCGCGCCGATGATCTGCGCAAGCGCTTCTTGTGGCGATAACTGTTGAGGAGCGGTGTCGGGTTTGTTCGTCATATTCGTCTTGTACCTCTTCCCTGAACTCTAACTCGCCAACTCACGACCGTCCTGCAAAAAAAAAGAGACTCATAGAATCAGGCAAGTAATCCAGCGCAATGCACTACAGAGGGTCTGGCCAGAGTGGGAGAATGTTCATCCGACAAACCCATCGAGGATGCTCCCATGCTTGTCAAAGCCTACGGTGCTCACGCGGGCGACAAACCCCTTGAGCCAATGCAGATCAGCCGCCGAACGCCTGCAGCCCATGATGTTCAGATCGATATCGCCTTCTGTGGCATCTGCCATTCAGATTTGCACCAAGTGCGCGCCGAGTGGGCAGGCACGCAATTTCCCTGCGTACCGGGTCACGAAATTGTCGGCCGTGTATCGGCGGTGGGCGCGCATGTCGCGGATTTCAAAGTCGGCGATCTGGTCGGTGTCGGCTGCGTCGTCGACAGCTGTAAACACTGTGATGACTGTGAGACAGGCCTGGAAAACTACTGCGACGCAATGGTCGGCACCTACAACTTTCCGACACCGGACGCACCCGGCTGGACGCTGGGCGGCTACTCGCAAAACATCGTGGTGCATGAGCGCTACGTGTTGCGCATCCGCCATCCCGAGGCACAACTGGCTGCCGTCGCTCCGCTGCTGTGCGCGGGCATCACTACCTACTCCCCTCTGCGCCACTGGAACGCCGGCCCAGGCAAGAAAATAGGCGTGGTCGGCATCGGTGGCCTGGGCCACATGGGCATCAAGCTGGCTCATGCGATGGGCGCCCACGTCGTGGCGTTCACCACCTCTGAATCCAAGCGCGAGGCGGCAAAGGCGTTAGGCGCCGATGAGGTCGTCGTATCGCGCAACGCTGAAGAAATGGCTGCACATACCAAGAGTTTCGACTTCATTCTCAACACCGTCGCAGCCCCCCACGGTCTCGATGCGTTTCTGGTGCTGCTCAAGCGTGATGGGGCACTGACTCTGGTCGGTGCGCCCGCCTCACCACATCCATCGCCGAACGTATTCAACCTGATCATGAAACGCCGAACGATTGCCGGCTCGATGATTGGTGGTATCCCCGAAACACAGGAGATGCTCGATTTCTGCGCCGAGCACGGCATCGTCTCCGATATCGAACTGGTGCGGGCCGATCAGATCAATGAGTCCTATGAGCGGATGCTCAAGGGCGACGTCAAGTACCGCTTTGTGATCGACAACTCCACATTGGTTGATTGAGCGCCTCAGATTCAAGAACGCAAATGGACACCATCCAAAAGTAAGGAATATCGAATGAACAGACTCTTTCTTGCCCTGGGGCTGTTTATCGCCTCTTTCTCATCAATGGGAGCTGACATGTCTAACGGTGCTGACAACTTCTACAAAAGCGAGAAGGTCATCGCAGAAAAGGTCACCTTTAAAAACCAATACAAGATGAACGTTGTAGGGAACCTCTACATTCCTAAAGGAGTGGATCCCAAGATCAAGAACCCCGCGATCATCGTAGGGCACCCAATGGGCGCGGTGAAAGAACAGAGCTCCAACCTGTATGCCCAGAAGCTCGCCGAGCAAGGTTTCGTGACATTGGCGATTGATCTTTCGTTCTGGGGTGAAAGCGAGGGGCAGCCCCGTCAAGCCGTGTCGCCGGACATATACGCCGAGGACTTCAGCGCGGCGGTGGATTTCCTGGGCACACGGCCTTTCGTTAACCGTGAGCGCATCGGCATCATCGGCATTTGCGGCAGCGGCGCCTTCGTCATCAGCGCGGCCAAGATCGACCCTCGACTGAAGGCAATCGCAACAGTCAGCATGTACAACCACGGCGACCTCTATCGCAAAGGTTTGGGTCATTCGACGACCCCAGAGCAGAAACGCACGGCACTCGCCGAAGCTGCAGAACAACGCTATGTGGAATTCACTGGCGGCGCTACCCAGTACACCGCCGGTGCCCCGTTGAAGCTCACAGGCAATGCGATAGGCGATGAGTTTTTTGATTTCTATCGCACTCCTCGCGGTGAAGTCACCCCTGCCGGCGCATCGCCGCAGACGTCCACCATGCCGACACTGACCACCAATGCGAAGTTCTACAATTTCTACCCGTTCGAAGACATCGAGACTATTTCGCCACGTCCACTTCTCTTTATCACGGGCGTCGAGGCTCATTCTCGTGAATACAGTGAAGATGCCTACAAGCGTGCAGCGGAACCTAAAGAACTGGTCATCGTTCCGGGCGCCAACCACGTCGATCTCTACGACCGGGTCAACCTCATTCCATTCGCCAAGTTGACCACGTTCTTCAAAAGCAACCTTAAGTAGCCCGTTCGGTGCCCTGGCCGGGCATCGCTTCTCTCGTAGCCTCGTCCTCGGGGCTACGACGCTTCGCGCAATACAGGATTCAAACAATGACTGATCACACCACCCCAGTGCCCCATAAATCATGGGGTGCCGTATTCGCCATGTCGCTCGCCGCCTTCGTGCTGGTAGCATCGGAATTCATGCCCGTCAGCCTTCTGACACCGATTGCCGCCGATCTGCATATCACCGAAGGACAAGCCGGTCAGGGTATTTCCGTTTCGGGGCTGTTTGCCTTATTCACCAGCCTTCTTATCCCGCTGGTGGCGGCGCGGGTCGACCGCAAACCGCTGCTTCTTTCACTGACGCTGTTGATGATCCTTTCTGGAACAGTGGTCGCGTTCGCCCCGAACTACTGGGTGTTCATGATCGGCCGCGCGCTGATCGGTATTGCGATAGGTGGCTTCTGGTCATTGTCGGCGGCAACCGCCATGCGCCTGGTGCCTGACGACCAAGTCACACGTGCCATGGCAATCGTCAACGGCGGCAACGCTTTGGCGACTGTGATTGCAGCACCATTGGGCAGTTTTCTCGGCGCCTTGATTGGCTGGCGCGGTGCATTCTTGTGCGTCATCCCAGTCGCGATAGTCGCTTGTGTATGGCTGTCTGTAAGCCTTCCACCGATGAAATCGCAAAGCGGTTCAGGCACTGGAAACGTCTTCAGATTGATGAAAAGCGTACCGGTCGCGCTAGGCATGGTCGCGGTCAGTGTGTTTTTCATGGGCCAGTTCATGCTGTTTACCTATTTGCGCCCATTCCTTGAAACGGTCACGCACGTCAGTGTCTCCATGCTGTCTTTTATGTTGCTCGTTCTGGGCCTGGCGGGACTTGCCGGAACCTTCCTGATTGAAGCGTTCTTGAAAAATGGCCTGCATCGAACCCTCATCGTCATCCCGATCTTCATGGCGATGATTGCACTGGCGCTTGTTTCATTCGGTAGCTCGGCGACCACCACGACCGTCTTGCTTGGCGCATGGGGACTGGTTGCGACTGCAGCGCCCGTGGGATGGTGGACATGGCTGGCGAGAACGTTGCCAGACGCTGCTGAAGCGGGAGGCGGTTTAATGGTGGCGATCATCCAACTCGCTATTGCGTCTGGCGCAACCGTTGGCGGGCTGGTCTTCGACTCGAGCGGCTATCAAGCGACCTTCGAATTGAGCGCCACTTTGCTAGGTGTGGCGGCCGTTCTTGCCTTCCTGGCTGCACGCGCAGCATCGCGGGAGCCTGTTGCATCGGTCAGCATTGCTTGAAATAACCGCAAGACACGCCAAGGCATGTCTTGTGGTTTCGGTTGAGCATGCGCTCGGAAACTGGACGTGACCGTCAGCGTGCGCTGTCGATGATTTGGCCACCGTCAGGGGTAAGACTGTAACCCGTCAGGAACTGCGCATCCTTGCTGGCAAGGAACAGCACGACCGGCGCAATGTCCTCTTCGGGTGATCCATAACGGCCAAGTGCGTTGGTGGGTGCGGGCGCATTGGCAGCAGCCCCCCAAGTGTCCGCAACCGGCATGACATTGTTCACCGTGATCTTGTCTGCGCCCCACTCCCTTGCCGCCGAGCGAGTCAAGGCACGCACCGCCTCCTTTGCCATGTTGTAAGGGGCATAACCCTGCAAGCCGATGACACCGGCCAACGATGCAAAGTTGATGACTCTACCCTCCCCGCTGGCTTTAAGGTGTGGGTAGCAGGCTTGCATCGTCCGCAGATAGGCAATCGGCCCCATTTCCAGATTGCGTTGCAATTGCTCGGCTGACAGATCGAGAACCGATGAGAAGACGGCGCAGGGGTCGAAGGCATTGTTCACCAGGATGTCGATCCGGCCATATTCAGCAACGACCTGTTCAACGGCGCCTTTGATTTGATCTGGATCGGCGATATCACAGACTACGCCGAGGGCGATGCCGCCCGCTGCCTGGATCTCAGCGACGACACCCGCGACATTTTCAGCCGTCCGTGAAACAACGGCTACTTTCGCGCCCTCTCCTGCAAACAGCTGGGCAGTAGCGCGGCCTATACCACGACCGGCGCCAGTGACGATGGCTACTTTTCCATTGAGTCGGGACATGTTGATCTCCAGTTATGTGGGGGTTATTAAATGTGCCGTTGTTACTTGCCCGTGGGGTGACTGCAATTCACGAGCAGCGTTTTGGGTGAGGAAGGAAGCGATCAGCAACACGAGGCAAATAACCGCCGGCAAGGCTCCACCAGGCTTGCGGACATTGATATGCGCAAACGCTGAGAGCAGCAGGTGATAAAGCATGCCGGCGTAGGCCAGGTCGCTAAGCGACACATTGATCCGCAACACAATGGCGACCACCGCCAGGATCTTCACTGCAATGAGCATCGGCATCAGATTGGCGGGGTAGCCGAGGTCAGCGAGTGCTTGACGAACCCATTCCCTTTTAACCTGGTACAGAGTCGCCGAGGCCAGATACAACAACGACAGCAGTGTCGTACTGATCCAATAAATGTAGATTTCAATCATGGGGTTTTCCTAAGCAAGCGTTAATGCGTCGACTTAGGTCAAAGATGTCGCCTAATATGAAAAGCGACAAGCAGGATGAAAAAGTGGTGCTTAGTATGGAAAACCAGACTATTGATGACGATCAGATCAATATGCACGAGGAAATGCGCCGTGCATTTGCGCTGCTCTCAGGCAAGTGGAAGCTGGAAATCATGTGGTTGTTGAACCAGCGAATCTATCGCTTCGGAGAACTTCGCAAGGCGATCAGCGGCATCACCCAGCACATGCTGACGGCACAACTTCGTGAACTCGAAAACGATGGCCTGGTGTCGCGAACAGTCTTCGCGCAAGTGCCCCCGCGCGTCGAATATGAGATGACGGCAAAGGCCCGTGCACTCGGGCCAACGATGGAAGCACTCGCGTTATGGTGGAGCGAGTATGGGAAAAGCGTTCCGGTGAAACCAAGCTCGCGCGGTCGTAAACCCAGAAGCAGTTAGACATTGAATGTTGTTACCCGATTAACCGCTCCCGAGCAGGTCTCCACTAATCGCCGCCAATAGCTGCGTTACCAGCCCCGGTCGACCTGACCCCGATGCGCACAAATCTACTGTATTTGGCGGCCGGCCCAATATCTACATACGGCGCCATCCCCCGCAAAAAATAGGTTCTTCACGCAATCCCGGGGAACACCGATACCTGTAGGAGCTGGCTTGCCAGCGATGGCAACTGACGGCCGACCATTTTCTTCCTGGTGTACATATTCATTGCTGCGGTAACGGCCACTTAGGGTTCCGCCCTTACGGCGGGTCACTTGGAAGAGCGGAACGCCGCCCGGCCCCAAGTAACCAAAGGCTCTTGCCCCTGACGTTCGGTCTCACGAGGGGGCGTGCACCGCAACAGCACCGCGAGGCGAGGCGAGCTAACGCTCGACCTCGTTGTTTGGTGGTGCACGCGTTCCCCGGGATTCCGTGAAGAACCAAAAAATAGCGGGTGATGACGTTTCAGAATGACCCGATGCGCAGACGTCATTACCCATACTTGAGGGATGTTTTTCGCGCCTGCGAGCTTCGATCAACTGGCTGTTTTGCCATGGAGATCGCGGGAAGCGCCTTCGAGGGTTTTCCATAAGCTGCGCATTGTAGGGTTCTCATTGGTGATGGAGCAGTAGGAGCGTATCTCCAGTCGCGTGCTCCATTCATCACCACCCGCTTTCACCAACTGACCTCGTTGAAGCTCGTCAATGACAGCGCTTTGTGGCAACCATGCCACCCCATAACCCTCGACTGCCATTCGCATCAGCAGCATTGTCATATCCGCCTCGTAGCAGCGCTCCAGCATGCATGCAGTCGGGCCATTCTTTATGACGATGTCGGCAACACGACCTAGAAAAGTCGTAGCTGTATAAGCGAGGTGAGGAACTGTTTTGCTGGAGGTGCCCGGTAAGGGATACAGCGGATTCCCATCGCTGTCAGGTGCGCACACAGGAATAAACGCGTCATGACCCAAGGTCAAACTCCCGAACTTTTCCGAATCGAGAAGTATGGGTGCCAGGGGATGGTGGTAGACGATCATCAGATCACAACTCCCCTCCTCCAGAGATATGACCGCGTCGTGGATGTTGGCGGCAACGACCCGCGCATTGAATTGCTCATTGTGCTGCTGAAACTGCTTCAGCCATTTCGGCAGGAATGTCATCGACAGACTGTGGCCGGCAGTGACCTGGATCGATCGCCCTGGCATCCGCTCTACCTCGCGAAGGCTTGAGCGCAGCCTCATTAGCCCCGCCAATGCCTCGCGGCTTTCTTCACAAAATGTGCGGCCAGCAGAGGTCAGTTGGACAGGATAGGTGCCACGATCCACCAACTCCGCACCTACCCATTCTTCAAGTGACTTTATACGCCTCGACAAAGCCGACTGGGTCACACAGCGAACCTGCGCAGCCCGAGAAAAATTCTTCCACTCCGCGACCGCCAGAAGATCATCCAGCCATTTGATTTGCATACCGACACCTCATGTCCCGATTGAGCAGTTTACTGCGCACCAGTCAGGGCGAAGCAGCAGTTTCGAAAACTATTCCAAAAGCGCATGAGGCTATCGGGATTACTCATCACGCCCTTCCAGGCCCGACCCTAGAATCGAAAACGTTGGAGCGAGGCCACAGAGCTTCGACCGAATGACACTTGTCTCCTGCCAAGTAAAAAAGCAAAAAAACCACTTGAGGAAAGCTCCGTGAAGAAAAATAAACTTCCGCGTCGGATCGCAATTGGCATCGCCTTGGGCGTGCTTGTCGGTTGGGCCTGCCACCACCTCGCAGGGAGCGAACAAAGCGCCAAAGAGATCGCGTCTTACTTCTCGATGGTCACCGACATATTTTTACGCATGATCAAGATGATCATCGCGCCTCTGGTGTTCGCCACCTTGGTCGGCGGCATTGCCAGCATGGGAAACTCCCGCTCCGTTGGGCGCATAGGCCTGCGAGCCATGGCCTGGTTCGTCACCGCTTCGGTGATCTCGCTGGCAATCGGCATGGGCCTGGTCAACCTGTTCCAACCCGGCGCAGGACTGAACATGGAGGTCGTCCAGCATGCGGCGAGCCCGGTGGTGAACACCGGGGATTTCAGCCTCAAGGTTTTCATCAGTCACGTGTTTCCCCGCAGCATTGCTGAAGCCATGGCCAACAACGAAATCCTGCAAATCGTGGTGTTCTCGTTGTTCTTCGGGTTTGCCCTCGCTGGTGTGAAGCGAGCGGGTTACACAACGATTGTCGATGGCATCGAAGAGCTGGCCAAGGTGATGTTCAAGGTCACGGACTTCGTCATGGCCTTCGCGCCAATCGGCGTTTTCGCAGCCATCGCCTCGGCGATCACCACTCAAGGTCTTGGCTTGATAGTCGATTACGGAAAACTGATTGCCGAGTTCTACCTGGGCATTGTGATTCTGTGGTGCGTGTTGTTCGCTGCCGGCTACCTGTTCCTGGGGCGCTCAGTGTTTAGCTTGGGCAAGCTGATCCGCGAACCTGTTCTGTTGGCATTTTCCACTGCCAGTAGCGAGTCCGCATATCCGAAAACCATGGAGGCACTGGAGAAATTTGGTGCGCCGAAACGCGTATCCAGCTTCGTTCTACCGTTGGGGTACTCATTCAACCTTGATGGTTCAATGATGTATCAAGCGTTCGCCATCATGTTCATTGCTCAGGCCTACAACGTCGACCTGAGCTTCACACAGCAACTGCTCATATTGCTGACGCTGATGATCACCAGCAAGGGCATGGCGGGTGTAGCTCGAGCATCGGTGGTTGTGGTGGCGGCGACATTACCCATGTTCAACCTCCCCGAAGCCGGCATCTTGTTGATCCTTGGCATTGACCAATTCCTTGATATGGCCAGGACTGCCACCAACGTGGTTGGCAATAGCATCGCGACGGCCGTGGTTGCCAAATCAGAACCACATGAAGAGGCTGAAGACGCGCCCGGCACTGAGTCTCCGCTCCCAATTCATACTGTAGCCACCGCGTGAGAACCTAAACATGAAACGTAAATCGAAGCCGTCCAGCGGGTCATCGTTTGCTCGCAAACTAGGTATCGTCGGCGGGCTTGGCTCACTGGCCGGCGGCGATCTTTTCTACAAACTGGTGAAATCCAGAGCTGTTCTGGAGGATCAAGGTCGCTATCACTTCCTCTTTGAGCAACACCCCTTCAAAGACGTCCTGATGCCCCTGGATCGGGGTGCCAGCATGACCTCCAGAAAGTTCTACGTATTTCAGGTTTGCCAGACGTTCGAGGCCAGCGAAGTCAATGCAGTTTTACTGCCTTGTTTTGCCAGTCACACCTTTCGTGAGGAAATCCAGGAGGAAATTGGCATACCCGTTCTGGATATGATGGAGGCGTTACGCAAGCACGTGGATCATGTCGCTGAATGCGGCAGTACGTTGGGAATCATCGCGTCTGACTATGTTCGGCACTCAGGGCTGTTTGAGCGCTA
This sequence comes from Pseudomonas sp. P4_B3, assembly GCF_056402295.1. Lineage (NCBI taxonomy): Bacteria > Pseudomonadati > Pseudomonadota > Gammaproteobacteria > Pseudomonadales > Pseudomonadaceae > Pseudomonas > Pseudomonas sp. P4_B3. The sequence continues at coordinate 167,251 of NZ_JBFUHR010000004.1, read as the reverse complement.
TTTCGGCAATGACTTCAAGCTCGTTTATCCAAATGATAACGAGCAGTCCGGGTTGATGGATGCGATGTATGGCGTTAATGGCATCAAGGATGGTTACCTTGACGGTGTACCTCTGGAGTGTGTCTATCAGGCCTGCCTTTCGCTTCAGGATCAGGGGGCCGCAATCATCCTGCCTGGCATGACTGAGCTCTCGTTGGTCTGCGGTGATCTTCAACGGCGTGGCTTGACTGTCCTGGATATCAACGAGATTTATGCCACTTTCGCCACCTTGGAGAAAGGCCAGTCGACCCGTCCGCCATTCAAGCTTGGGATAGTGGGTGGTGTTGGGCCAGCGGCAACGGTTGATTTCATGGGGAAGGTTGTTGCGCACACACCGGCAGGTCGCGATCAGGAACACATCAAAATGGTGGTCGAACAAAACCCCCAGATCCCCGATCGCACAGCCAACCTGCTGTATGACGAAACCGACCCGACGATGGCGATGTACGCAACGTGCAAGCGACTGGAAAGCGCCAGCGCCAATGCCATAGCGATTCCGTGCAATACAGCTCATGCATTTGTTGAGCGCATCCAGGCGCACCTGCGTGTACCAATAGTGAATATGTTGACTGAGACGGTTGAGGCTATCGTTCAGCGATACGGTGCTGGCAAAACCGTAGGGCTGCTAGCGACGTCCGGCACAATTAAAAGTCAGGTCTATCACGTGGCTGCCCGGCGAGCAGGACTTCAAATCATCACCCCTGGCATTGAATACCAAGCGTTGGTGATGGAGTCGATTTATGGAGACCACGGAATCAAAGCGGGTTTCACAGACGGCATCTGTAAAGACCAGCTCTTGATCGCCGCAGAGCACTTGTGTGAACTGGGCGCTGATGTGCTAATCCTGGGTTGTACGGAGCTACCTCTGGTGCTTGAGCATAGCGAATCCTACATGATCAAAAATCATGAGGTTGCATTGGTCGACCCGACAACCATTTTGGCATTGAAGTGCATTGAGCTTGCCCGTGAAAATACGGTCAAGCCTTCCAGTCACTAATCAAGCAACAGGTATAGTTTGATTGGAGCGGAGCTTCGTCAGAAAGGTGTCCGTAGGCGCACCCTGACTCCCACCAAACTAGATGCCCTACGCTGCTATAAAAAAGAAAGGCCCTTATCGGGCCTTTTTTGTACTCAAACCAAAATCACTTGGTCAGCCAGAACTCAACGGTCGCGGAACTGTGCAGAGCTTTCACAGCATGCAACTGCCCATTCAACCGAATTACAACGAATATGAAATACCGACCTGCACCGTTCTCGGCGCCCCTGGATAAGCGTAAACGTTGCCGAACGCCCCCTCCTCATAATCTTCGTCCGTCAGGTTTTTCACATCCAGATTCAGTCGGATTTTTTCGTTGACCTTGTAGTAGCTCAGTAGATCGACAACGGTGTAGTTGCCCATCGAAAACGCCGTGTTGGCGGTCTGCCCTGCGCGCTCATCGACGTACTTGAGACCGGTGCCAAGCCCTAGTCCCTTGAGGGCACCATCCTGGAACTCGTAGACGTTAAGCAGGCTGAAGCTGTTCTGCGGAATATTCATCAGTCGGGTGCCGGACTGGATGACATTGTCCTTGATCACTTCGGCATCGACATAGGCGTAGCCGCCAATCACCCGCCATTGCGGCGTCAGGTTGCCGGCGATGTTCAGGTCGAAACCACGGCTGCGCACCTCGCCTGCCGCCACAGTGAACGTCGAGTCCACCGGATCGGTGGTGAGTACGTTGCGCTTTTCGATCTGGTAGATCGCCGCGTCGACACTCAATTGACTGTCCAGCGCTTCCCACTTGATACCCAGTTCATACGACTTGCCCTTTTCCGGTTCGAAACCACCGCCCTGGCGACTGGCACCGGTGTTGGGCTTGAACGAGCGAGCCGTATCGGCATAGATCGCCACGGTGTCGGTGAGGTCATAGGTCACCCCAACGCGCGGGGTCACCGCATTGTCGCTGGCCTCCCAGCTTCTGCCGCCCGGCACAAAGGTTTGGTAATCATGCTCGAAGCGCTCGAAACGGGCCCCGGCCAATACTCTCAAACGCTCGGTCAAGGCCACCTGATCCTGGACGAATGCCGCGTAGGTCTTGAGGTTTTCCTTGTCGTTGGTCGGGGTTCGGGTCAAGGCTGGATGAGGTTGGCCATACACCGGGTTGAAGATATCGATCGGGTAGGCACTCACGGCCCCGCTGGAGCGCTGGATGATCGACTTGTAGTCGTAATCCTCGTACTCGACGCCGGTCAGCAGGGTGTGATCGAAACCGCCTGCGGTGAAATGTCCTGTGAGGTTGAGTTGGGTGTCCTTGTCCGTCCACTCCAGCTTGCGGTAGTTGAAGTTACGGCCCAGGGTGCGCCCGTCTGCGGCCACACCGTTGGCTTCGACCGCATTCCCCTCGAGGGTGCCGTCGAGCCATTGAAAACCGCCGCCCAATGTCCAGTTATCACTGATCAGGTGCTCGAAACGCAGCTGCGCCATGTTGTTGTCGTTGTGCAGTTTGCCAACGTCTTTTTCACCGAAGAAGGTGTCGCGAGAGGCTATGCCGATTTGATTGGGAAAGTGCGTCACGCCGCGATCCAGCGGGTGATTGTTGCGCATGAAATCCCCCTCGAAGATCACCTTGGTGTCGTCGTCGACCTGCCAGGCAAGTACCGGAGTGACGCCGTATCGTTCGGTTTCGACATGATCTCGGAAGGTATCGCCGCCCTCTCCCACCACATTCAAGCGATAGGCCAAACGGCCTTCTTCATCCAGCGGGCCGGAGGCATCCAGAGTTCCGCGTTGCATTCCCTGGTCGTCGAGTTGGCTACCCAGCGTCACAGTGGGCTCGGCCAGAGGTTGTTTGGAGATGATGTTGAACGTGCCACCTGGATCGCCTCGGCCATAGAGCATGGTCGCAGGCCCTCGCAGAACTTCGAGCCTTTCGATGGTGTTCGCATCCGGCATGTTCGGATAGCCACGGTTGATCGGGAACCCGTTGCGATAAAACTCCCCGGTGGTAAATCCACGCACGGTAAATGTGGTCAGGCCCTGGCCGCCAAAGTTGTTGGCCCGCCCCACACCACCGGCGTAATCGAGCGCGTCCTGCAATCGGGTGGCACTGATGTCTTCCACGACATCCTTGGTCACTACACTGATGGATTGAGGCGTCTCGTGGATCGACGTGTCGGTACGCGTTGCACTGGATGAACGCGTCGCCCGGTACCCGTCGACGGGCCCCAGGGCGGTTTCAAAGTCAGCCGTGCCAACGATGTCGGTTGCTTGCAACTCCAGACTGGCTTTATCGGTTGTGGCGCCCTCTGCCCAGGAGGAAGCGGAAAACGCATGAATCACACAGATAGAAACCAGAGTACGACGCATCTAGGAAACCTTGAGAAAATAGCCAAATGGGACGGCATACGTGCCAACAAATCGAGGCGTATGGTATACCGCATTATCAGCTTTTGATACGTATTCGCATTTGTATTTTCTGAACGCTACCTACGGTTGCACAAATCGCTAATCAAGCAATTCCAGAACACATCGCTTGAAGACCCTATGACGTAAAAAAGGGCCCTCGAAGAGCCCTTTGGTACTCATTTCAGAATTACTTGGTCAGCCAGGACTCAACGGTCGCAGAGCTGTGCTCAGCTTTCCACTTCGTCAGCACCTTGCTATTCCGGGCTTCATTACAACGGAGCTACGTCAAAGGCAGGGTTTCACAAGGTGATCTAACCCCTGCCCATTCACTCCTTGCTCGATTTGGGTATCGCGATACGGCTACTGGTCTTGACCTCGCGTAAAGCCAGACTGGACTGGATGGACGCAATGCCCACCTGACGCCTGAGCACCTGCTCGATAAAGTCACTGTAGCTATCRAGATCCTCTGCCAACACTTGCAGCACGTAATCGGCATCCCCGGTGATCTTGTGACAGGACAACACTTCAGGCAATTGCGCAATCACCGCCTCGAAAGCGTCGGGAGCGTGATCGGCGTGGGTGGAAAAACGGATGTGCACGAACGCCATGATATCCAACCCCAGCATTCGTCGATCAAGGTTCGCCTGATACCCCTTGATCACGCCCGCCTCCTCCATTCTCTTACGCCGCCTCCAGCAAGGTGTCAGGCTTAACGACAAGCGCTCACTGAGCTCAGCGTTGGAAATACTCGCATCTTCTTGCAGCAATGCAAGGATTGCCAAGTCGGTATCGTCGAGACTGATGCGTTTGGATGATTTTTTCTGCATTACGCCATTCCAGAGTAAAAACGCCCGAATAATCTAGTAAACCACGAAAACAAAGCAAAGAAAGCGCATCCCGGCCGGAACAGAATATTTGCACTGGTTCACATTAACGGATGCGCAGAATGTTTACAGTTTTCAGTGATTCCCACCGCTTGCACCACGGCACCGAATTGAAAGACGGCGTGCTCAAGCCGTCGTTCGAACAGCCCAGTCGGGCCGATACCGTCCATAACCGTGTCAAGCAGGTAGGCCTTGGCCAGATCGTCGAGCCGCGAGCATTTGACCGGTCGTGTTACGTCAATGCGCACAGCGAGCGCTACGTCAGCTTTCTGGAAAGCGCCTGGTCAGAATGGAGCGCGACCGGACGTACGCACGATGCCCTACCGCTGGTATGGCCAGTGCGCGACCTGTCCAACGAGCAAGTCCCGACTTTCATCGACGGCAAGCTGGGTTTCTATGCCATGGACGCCGGCTCCCCGATTACCGCCACCACTTGGCAAGCGGTGAAAACCAGTGCAGACATCGCCCTCACCGGCCTGGCGCTGATCGATGAAGGCCACGACAGTGCCTTTGCCCTGTGCCGCCCACCCGGCCATCACGCAGCGCGCGAATACATGGGCGGCTACTGCTATCTGAACAATGCCGCCATTGCTGCACAGCAGGCCATTACCCAAGGTGCCAAACGTGTCGCCGTACTGGACGTCGACTTTCATCACGGAAACGGCACCCAGAACATTTTCTACGAGCGTAGTGACGTCATGTTTGTCTCGCTGCACGGCGAACCGGCGGTGTCCTACCCGTACTACTCAGGCTTCAGCCACGAAGTCGGCGCAGGGCAAGGCGAAGGATACAACCTGAACTATCCGCTGCCGAAGAACACCACCTGGGAAAGCTATCGCAACGCCCTGCTACACGCCTGCAAGAAACTCCAGCAATTTGCCCCTGAAGTGTTGGTTATTTCACTGGGCGTCGACACGTTCAAGGACGACCCCATCAGTCACTTCCTGCTGGAAAGTGAAGACTTCATCGGCATCGGCGAGCTGATCGCGAGCGTCGGCTGCCCCACCCTATTCGTCATGGAAGGTGGCTACATGGTCGATGAAATCGGGATCAATGCGGTCAACGTACTGCATGGCTATGAGAGTAAACGCGCCTGAGTCATCCCCTGAATCGCAACGCTTCAACTATTGAATCGGAGAATAAAAACATGACTCTTTTTATAGACGTCGATCATGCCGCACGCCTGTTCGCCACAGTGGGAATCCGCCGGGCAATCCGCGAGATGGCCACTTACATCGAAACTGACTATTCACGCTGGGCGCAGTTTGATAAGTCGCCCCGCACCGCCAATCATTCGGCCGACGGTGTAATCGAGTTGATGCCGACCGACGATGGCCAGCAGTACTCGTTCAAGTACGTGAACGGTCACCCGGACAACGGTCAAAGCAACTTGCTGACGGTCATGGCCTTCGGTGTCCTGGCCGATGTCCACAGTGGCTATCCAACCTTGCTCAGCGAACTGACGCTGACCACAGCCGTGCGCACTGCCGCGACTTCCGCATTGGTTGCGCAGTCCCTGGCGCGCCCGGGTGCAAGCACCATGGCAATCATCGGCAATGGCGCCCAAAGCGAGTTTCAGGCCCTCGCCTTCCACGAAATGCTGTCCATCAAGGAAATTCGCATTTTCGATATCGATCGCGACGCTTCACTCAAGTTGAAGCACAACCTGGCCGCATTCCCGGATATTGAGGTGATTCTGGCCAACTCGGTACAGGAAGCGGTCAAGGGCGCGCACATCGTCACCACAGTCACCGCAGACAAGGCCTATGCAACGATTCTGACGCCCGAGATGATCGAGCCCGGCATGCATATCAACGCCGTGGGCGGTGACTGCCCAGGGAAAACCGAACTGCACGCCGACATCCTGCGCAATGCCCGGGTCATCGTTGAGTTTGAACCTCAAACCCGGATTGAAGGCGATATTCAACAATTGGAGGTCGACTTTCCCGTCGTGGAGTTCTTCCGGATTGTCCAGGGCGATGTCCCGGGCCGTGAGAACGACACCCAGGTCACCGTTTTCGATTCGGTGGGTTTTGCCCTGGAAGACTTTTCGTCACTGCGCTACGTGCACGATCTGGCGCGGGAGCATGCCATCGGTGAGCGCATCCATCTGGTGCCGACGCCTGCCAACATAAAAAACCTCTACCAACTGCTTGATCAGCAGCCAGCAGTTCCTTCGCGCCTGCGCACAGTCAGCTGATCGCCATAGGTGAGGCCTCCTGAGCAAAGTGCCAAGGGGCTACTCACCGGGTGAGCGGACAAGAAACCCTGCCACCCGCAAACCACCACCGTCAGTAGCCGTTGCATCTCTAACAAGAACGCTCGACACCCACTTTTCTGCCAAAACTCAAAAACATAAAATCAAGAGGTTTTGTAATGAAATCGACTCCGTCCGGGCTGGTTGAACAGCCCGCGCTGCAGCGCACGCTCAGCAATCGTCACATTCAGTTAATGGCCATGGGAGGTGCCATCGGTACCGGTCTGTTCATGGGCTCCGGGAAGATCATCGCCCTCTCCGGTACGTCGATCATCCTCATCTATATGATCATCGGTCTGTTCGTCTACTTCGTCATGCGTGCCATGGGCGAACTGTTGCTCTCCAACTTGAACTTCAAAACCTTCGCGGATTTTGCCGGTGCCTATCTTGGCCCACGCGCGGCATTTTTCCTTGGCTGGTCATACTGGCTAAGCTGGAGCGTTGCAGTGATAGGTGATGCCGTCGTGGTGGGTGGATTTTTTCAGTATTGGTTCCCCGATGTACCCGCCTGGATACCGGCGATCGGCATGCTGATGACACTGTTCGCCTTGAATGTGCTGACTGTCAGGCTTTTTGGTGAGGTGGAGTTCTGGTTCGCGATCATCAAGATCATTGCCGTCGTCACCCTGATTGGCGTCAGCATGGTGATGATTGCCAGCTCCTTTGTCTCACCCAGTGGCGTTACTGCATCCCTGAACCACTTGCTGGATAAACAGGCCGCCTTCCCCAACGGCTTGTTCGGTTTCTTTGCCGGGTTCCAGATGGCGATTTTCTCCTTTGCGGGCACCGAGCTGATCGGCACCGCAGCCGCCGAAACGCGCTCCCCCGAGAAGACCCTGCCTAAAGCCATCAACTCGATTCCGCTGAGAATCATCCTGTTTTATGTGCTGGCACTGGCCTGCATTATTGCAGTGACTTCCTGGCAACAGGTTTCGCCCAACAAGAGCCCGTTCGTCGAGCTGTTTCTGGTCGCAGGGTTTCCCGCAGCAGCCGGTATCGTCAACTTTGTGGTGCTGACATCCGCCGCCTCATCGGCCAACAGTGGCGTATTTTCATCCAGTCGCATGCTGTTTGGACTGGCCAATCAGGACAACGCTCCGGGGATTTTCCGGCGTCTGTCGAGCAATAGCGTGCCTTTGCTGAGCCTGGCGTTCACCACATTGTTGATGCTGGTGGGGGTACTGTTGCTGTTCATCGTTCCAGAAGTGATGACAGCGTTCACCATCGTTTCTACCGTGTCGGCAATCCTGGTGATTTTCACTTGGTCGACCATCCTCGCGTCCTACATTGCCTATCGCAAAAAGCGACCCGAGCTGCATGCGAAATCGGCCTACAAGATGCCTGGCGGCGTGCCGATGGCCTGGTTTTCCCTGGGGTTTCTGGGTTTCGTTCTCTGCCTGTTGGCATTGAGACCCGACACCCGAATTGCCTTGATGGTCATGCCGGGTTGGTTCATATGGTTGGCAATTGCTTACCAGTTAACCTGTTCCAGAAAACCAAAACCCGCTGACGGGTCGGCAAATCAATACAGCTGATGTTCACCTGGTGCCTTTCGGTGCCGATGAGTGAAGAGCGCGTCAGCGACGTGGCATTTCCGGGATGACTACAGGCTAAAGAGCCCCAACTGATGGCCGTCATATTTCATTGACGGCCAACTCTACGGATGAACGATTCGGTTTGCTGACAAATGGTGAGACGCCGTAGGCAAAGCTGCACCAACTCGTCCCTATGATTCTCATCGCCAACTTCCCAACATCCTCCAGAAAGTGTCGGGCCGTTTTTCCGTCCCTGGGCAGCCATTACATACCAAACAAAAAAGGCTCTTTCAGGGCTCTTTTGTACTCAAGCCAGAATCACTTTATCTGCCAGGATTCAACAGTCGCGGATCCGTACTCAGCTTTCCACTCTTTCAGCGTTTTGTGATTGGGTAATTGCATGGACTTGACCACCTGATTGCATCCGTGTTGACCAACTGTTTGCATTCGACTTGACCAGCACACGCTGTAGTGACGACCGGCAGAGAACCGCCCATTGCAGACATTCAGAGATGTCTGCAAAAGCGGTAAATCCCCTGAGTGGGTAGGCAATGCAGCCTTCATTTGAAATGTACGCCCGCCGCCGGCACCGCACACCCCGTTGTTAGCGGGCTGACGGTGATTTCTTTGATAGAGGCCGAGAGCATTCGGCAATCAGTGATTGTGTAGTTCATACGAGAATCAGCTTTCCTGGCTTAGCGGCGTTTCATGCAGGTAGATCCATTGGGCGTTGTGGTGATGCATGCCAATGATCGCCACCGAAACCCGTGAGCTTTCGCGCTGGCCGAGGCGATGGGTTTCCTTGTAGCGAATCGCCACGCTGTTGCCTTCCTGCCAGACCGTCTGCAGATCGCTGATGACGATCTCCAGGCCTGGCTTGGCGCCGACTGCACCTTTAAACATCTGTTCGACCGTCGCCCGGCTGACAATGGCGGCCGAGGTGGTGACCATGGTGAAGTGCTCGGCAAAGGCCGATATCAGAGGTTCAAGCGTGGCCTGCCCCTTACCGTTTGCGTCGGTGAACAGGGTGTGGATCAGCTCGTGCACGTGATGAATGCTGTGGTGCGCCTGTTCAACTATTTTGTTGCGCATGACAGTCCTTTTGAGTGTTCAACTGACTCAGTTGAAAGAGTGGGAACAGGCCCACCAGCGCGGCGATGGCAAAGGTCACGTGGTAGGCCTGGGTGGTATCGAAATGCTTCAAGAGCAGGTTGAAAACCATCAGGAAGAGGGCCGCGCCGATGCTGAATGACATCTGTCGGTTGATGTTCCAGATGACACTGGCCTTGTGGGTGTCATTGCCCTCGAAGTCCATCAGCGACGTGGTTTGTGCTGTGTTGGCACCGATGCCGCCGCCGATCCCCATCAAGCTGTAGGCGATGACGATCACCAGAAAGTCTGAGGGATCGTTCACCAGTAACAGGGTGGCGATGCCGGCGCTGTGCAATAGCATCCCGAGGGCAAACAGCCGCTTGGCGCCCATCCGGTTATAGACCCGGCCACAGATAAGCATCGCGATGAATGCGCCGATGGCGTAGAGGATCATGAACATCCCTGTCAGTCGGGCGCTGAAGTACAGGGTGTTTTGCAGGAAGAAGATGCTCATCAAGTTGACCCCCGTGAACACACCGGGAATCGCGTAATAGATATAGACGGAGGTGCTGAGTTTTTTGCTTTTGAGCAGGCTCAGTTCAATGATCGGATTTTTGCAGGTGCGGTAGTGCAGCCCGTACAGCACGACGAACGTAACGCCGGCCATGACGAAAAGGCCGGCCACCCATGCCGGAGCGTCGCCGCCATACAACGACATGCCCATCAGCAGGCTGCCGAGTGCCGCGCTGACCAGCAGCAAGCCCTTGATGTCGGGTCTGGGCAAAGTCGTCGGTCGCGCTTCGTTGATCCAGAACCATGACAGCAATGCCGCGATCAGTGAGAACGGGATGTTGCTGTAGAACACCCAGCGCCAGGAGCTGCTGTCGACGATGATGCCGCCGATGGTCGGTGAAATGGCGGGCGCAATCAGGGCAACGGCCATGACCAACGTGGATATTTTCGCCCGCTGCTCGCCCTTGAACAGGTTGAACGTCAGTGCCTGTCCGACAGGAATCAACAGGCCGCCGCCAATCCCCTGGACGAAGCGCCAGATCACCAGCTCGTTGAAACTGTTGGCCAGCCCACACATCCACACGGAGGCTGTAAACACGATCATCGAGGTGGTGAGGATTTCCCGACTGCCAAAACGACCGGCCAACCAGGTGCTGACCGGAATGATCAGTGTCAGCCCCAGAATATAAGCGTTAGCCACCCACGCAACGTCTGAAGTACTAACGTGCAGCGCTGCCGATATACTCGGTAATGCGACCGCTGACATAAAGATGTTAATGCAGTCTATAAAAAAGCCGATCAGAAATATCAGTGCAACTTTGTAGCGATAGGTCATGTTGTTTCCCCTTTTCCGCAAAGCATAAGGGCGGTGGACTTGAACTGTCGATACGACTATCCTTGAAACAATGTTTGACGGGATTTAACAGTGAACCATATTTCTATGCACACTCATCTTAATCGGGTCCAGACATTCCTGGCCGTGGTCGATTTTGGTTCTTACACCAAGGCTGCCAATTACCTGAGCATCAGCAAAGCCATGGCCAGCCTGCATGTCAAGGCGCTGGAGGACGTGCTGTCAGCGACGTTGTTGATTAGAAACACCCGAAATATATCCCTCACCGAAACCGGTCAGGACTTTTATGAAGAATTCAAAGGTATTGTCGCGGACATCGATAACGCCTTCGATAATGTATTAAAAGGACACAATCGGGTGTCCGGCAAGTTGCGCTTCAGTTCCACCAGTGAATACGGCAAGGCCTATATTCTTCCGTTGATACCGCAATTTATAGAGCGCTACCCGGAAATAAAACTCTGTTATAACTTCAACTCGTCACTCAATGATCTGGTGGCGGAAAAGTTAGACCTGGTAATCCGTTTAGGCCATTTGGCGGACTCGGCTTTCAAGAGCCGTAAACTGGCGGATTATGAAATTGTCCTGGTGGCTACCGAGACGTTTCTTGCACGTCACCCGGTGCAGAATCCTCAGGACCTGAATTCGGTGCCGTGGATCGCCAACAGCAACCTGCAGGCACCGACCCAGTGGACGTTGCGCCATCCGCACTTGGGGACTGTCGAGATCAACGGGATCAATCAGTTTGAATCCAATTCTTCCACGGCCATCCGCTCCATGACGTTGTCGTCGCTAGGCGTCTCGGTGCTGCCCGCCTGGGTGGTCAAGGACGATATCGCCAGCGAGCGGCTGATCCGGTTGTTGCCCGACTATTCGCTGCCCTCGCAGTCCGTCAATGTGGTGTTTCCCAACAGCCCGCATTTGCCCCACAAATCGAGGGCATTCATCGATTTCCTGTTGCTACATCTGGCGCAGTAAGCACCAAATAAAAGGTTCTTCACGCAATCCCGGGGAGCACATATAACGAAATATCTGTAGGGGCTGCCGAAGGTTCGGGCCGCGTTCGGACGATCTTTTTGATCTTAATCTTCAGCAATCTCCAGATCGCAAAAGCAAGATCAAAAGATCGCAGCCTTCGGCAGCTCCTACAGGGGAACGCGTGCACCACCAAACAACGAGGTCGAGCATTAGCTCGCCTCGCGGTGCTGTTGCGGTGCACGCCCCCTCGTGAGGCCGAGCGCAGGTTCTGCGCAGTGGGCAACCCGGCATGGATGCCGGGTTAGCCGCGCACGGCCATGGATGGCCGATCGCGGCGGGCCCACGGAGCAGGACCGGAGCGAGGGCATGCCGAGCCTAGGCGAGGCACCGAACGTCAGGGGCAAGAGCCCTTGGTTACTTGGGGCCGGGCGGCGTTCCGCTCTTCCAAGTGACCCGCCGTAAGGGCGGAACCCTAAGTGGCCGTTACCGCAGCAATGAATATGTACACCAGGAAGAAAATGCTCGGCCGTCAGTTGCCATCGCTGGCAAGTCGGATCGCCGCACCGCAGCTTCTACAGGTATCGGTGTTCCCCGGAATTCCGTGAAGAACCAAATAAAAGCCCCTGAATCGAGAGATTCAGGGGCTTTCGTTTGACCGGATACTCGTCTTGACTGATCAAGCCCAATGCCTGCTATTGGCTGTGGACTCAACCGGTCGATCCAAAGCGGTCGTTTCGTTGTTTGTTATGGCATGTCATAGCTCAACGAGCTGCAAACATCCCTGTTGACAGGCTGTAAGAATCTCTTGCGCCAATTGATCATCGGCCACAGCTCGAGCTAGTGCCAAGCCACCAATCATCCCTACGGCAATTTGCAAAGCATGCTGGCGTGTATCCGCCTCTGTCGTCGATTTCAGTCCGGACTCCAGACGTGTGATGAAAGCTGCGAGCACTTGGGTGTAGCTTTCCTGGATGGCTCCGTCCTGCTGAGCAGCATCATTGACCATGAAGGCTAACGGACAGTGCATACGGCTTGCATCCCGATGGTCCATGCGGAGATAGTCTTTCACTACCTGCTGCAAACCATCTTTACCAGCCTCTTCCAGTATCGCGCCCCCCGCGTTCGCGGCATTTCTAATAGCTTCGGTGTAAAGCTCCGTTTTGGATGCGAAGTGACTATAGAAGGCCCCTCGGGTCAATCCCGCACTCTCCATAATTGAGTCGATACTGACTTTTTCGAAACCTTCCAGTGCGAAGAGTCGCGCTGCGCTATCCAGAATCATCTGTCGAGTGGTTGCGCGCTGTGTAGCAGGCCAGGGCATGCGTCTTCTCCTCAGTAAAGCGTGAGATGGAGTATGACAAAACGGGACTTTATGTTCTTGAACATAAAGTCATACCGACCAGAATTGCCGACTCTTCCCTCAAGGAGCTACTCATGAAATTGCACATACTGGGACCTGGATTTAGCACCTTCGTACGTAGTGTCAGACTTTACTGCGAAGAGAAAGCGCTAGATTACACACACGGGATGCAGGTGGATGGTAAAACGATCACGCTCCACAGCCCTGAACACAAGGCACTGCATCCTTTTGGCAAGGTCCCGGTTTTGCTGCATGGAGAGCGGAGCGTAATTGAAACAACCACCATTTGCCGCTACCTGGATGAAGCCTTTGCGCATACTTCTCCAAGACCCGCTGACTTGGCCCAGAAGGTAAAGGTCGATCAGTGGTCCGCTGCCCTGGCGATGTATGCCGATGATCGACTGATACGTCGTTATCTTTTACTGCTGGTTTCACCTGCGCAGCCGTCACGCCCTATTGATAGAGAAGCTGTGACTACCGCCGAGCCAATGGCGATCCAGACACTTGGGCTGCTGGCGAAGCATTTGGACGGGCAGCAATTTTTCTGCGGGGCGGACTACAGCATGGCGGACGCCATCCTGACGCCTATGCTCGATTATTTGGAACGCGTGCCCGAAAGTGCGCAATGGCTGAAAAAAACATCAAATCTTCGTGATTATCTTTTTCGCATGCGATTGCGCCAGTCAGGGCGCAACGTGTTGACCGAGCCGAACTTTAGTTAATACAGAAAATGATGGACTTATCGTTCGCCCAAGGGCCGCTCCTGGCCGAAATCGGACCTCGGTGAACGTCCGCTATTGGCTTCTCTGCCGGTCATGGCCACGAAGCAAGCGGGTCAAATCCGATGCAATTGCTGGTCAGAACGAATGCAAATGACTGGTCAGGTCGAATGCAAACGGGTGGTCAAGTGGAGTGCAATTTCGCAGTGATTGCCATCTATGGATTCACAGTACGTTTCACAAACTGAAATGCAATCCTCACTTCCTCAGAACATCGTCCTGCTTCGCTGATTTTTTCTGCGGACACAACACATGGCACCGTTGCTCCAAAAGGGCCTGCCTACCAGGTTCAGTTTTCAAATCGTAGTCAGTGACTGGTGAATACGCTAAAGCCGCGCGCGACCATTGCTGGTGCGATTGCTTCTACGACCCGAGTAAGAGGTCAACGCCAGTACAGCAATAAAGCGGCCGACTGGTGCTGAGGGCAGCGTCTCGGGACTCGCAGCTTATGCCGGTTTCAGGAGCGGGCCCGCAAGCGGCGAGTGCGCAATGCCCCCCACCCGCTGCCGAACGCAGCTTTAAGGAACGCCCAGAATCCACTTTCGTTGGGGCGAGGTTCGCCACCTTTGGCAATGCGTTTGAGTTGTCCGGTGTACCAGAGGATTTCCATAATCCCCATGCGATCCACGGCCTTGATGCCGGTATTGATTGGTCGCACCTGTTGATTGCTGTCGCTCCCCTTCAGCAATGCCGCTGGGGCATCCGGATCAATGGCCAACAATCGTGCCAGACCGACCACATCCAGCGATCCGGAGCGCAGTGCCTCGTTCATCCCTGCCGCAGTGCGAAAACCGCCTGTGACCATCAAGGGCACTTGCACGTTAGCTCGAACCTTCGCGGCGAACTCCAAGAAGTAGGCTTCGCGCGCTACGGTAGAGCCTTTTTTCGGCTCATGCATCGCACCACTCATGGCTGGAGCCTCGTAGGTGCCGCCGGATATCTCGATTAGATCAATACCCGCGTCGATCAGCGCGCGGATAGTTTCCATCGACTCCTCTTCAGTGAAGCCACCGCGCTGAAAATCAGCCGAGTTGAGTTTAATCCCCACCGGGAAGTCCGCTCCGACCTGGCGTCGAATTTCGGCGTAGACGGCCAGCACAAAACGGCGACGCTTCTGCGGTGTGCCACCCCATTCGTCTTCGCGCCGATTGTGATGGGGTGAGAGGAACTGATTGATCAGGTAGCCGTGTGCTCCGTGGATTTCCACGCCGCTGAATCCAGCTTTTTTGCAGATGGCGGCACTGCGCCCGAAGCGCTCGATGATGTCTTGGATCTCGGCAACAGTGGCTTCACGCGGGGTTTCGAAAAAGGCAGCCATATCCTCTCGGAACGGAACAGCCGATGGAGCAAGGTTGCTGGCGTTCAGCCCCTTTGTCGATTGTTTGCCAGGGTGGTTGAGTTGCACCCAGATCGCTGCCCCCTGGTCGGTAGCAACCTTCGCCCACTGTCGCAGTACCGGCAGATCTTTCTCGTCCTCAATGACGACATTGCCCGGTTCGCCAAGGGCGCGACGGTCAATCATCACATTCCCCGTAATGATTAGTCCCAGACCGGAAGCTGCCCAGCGACGGTAGAGTTCGACCAGCCCTAGGGTGGGACGGTTATCGTAAGTGCCGAGCGTCTCGCTCATCGATGCCTTGGCCAGTCGATTGCGCAGCACGCTTCCGTTGGGCAGTTGCAGGGATTGGTTCAGCAGGTTTGTTTCAGCTTTCATCTGGTGTTCCCACAAGGCTGGAATGAGGAAGAGCAGCAAGCAATGTGTCCGGTAAGTTTTCCGGATTGAATTCGAGCGCTTGAAACAGTTGCTCGAAGGTTTCGAGCTGTGTGTGCGGTAGATGAGCCCGACCTTCGCGCAATGCATCTGCCGGCGAAATTTGTCGTAGGGCCAGCGCCATGAAGGTGTTCAGATCGCAGTGGATGACCACATCGGCCGCTGGGGCATTACCTGAGCGCGCGAGTATCTCGCTGTCATCCACGCGTATGTGGAAGACTTCCTCGCCGACGTGAAACTCGTATGTGGCGCGTAATCCAGTGCTCGCATCGGAGCAGCCAATGCCCGTGAGGCTGAGGGCTATGAGTTCAGCGCGTGCAGTTGCGGGGTCGATGCGTTCGTCCACTGGCAAGCTCAGCCCCCAGAGTCCTAGCGCGAGCAGTGGTTTACGCAACTGCTCCCCCAATTCCGTTAGTTCGTAGGCGGCTATTGGCGCTGTAGCAGGCTTGGCGATTCCGTTGTCTACCAGCACCTTCAGGCGTGCGGACAACCGGTTGGTCCCCATTGCCGGCAATACCGCCAACAGCTCTTTGAACCGCTTTGGGCCCAATAGCAGTTCGCGGAGCACCAATAGCGTCCAGCGCTCGCCTAGCACATCGAGGCTTCTGGCAATCGGACACAGCTGCCCATAGGTCTTGTTTAGCATTTTGTCAGGCGCCATCGTCGTTAAAACGCAGTGCGGTCATAGGGAGCGACCAATTTGGGTGGCTGCAGGTAAGCAGTCAGTCCCTGGAAAAACATTACCTTGAGGAAATCACCGCTGATAACCAACTCCTCGTTACCCAGCCCCCTAAGGAACGCTGCCTGGCTGTCCTTGGCCGAGAGAATTGCAAAACCCTTATCGGCGTCTTTAAATTTCAAAGTGAAGCGCGGATTGTCGGCCAGGCCGGCAACGGAGCGGATGGCGCCGTTTCGGATGACGAAATAGCGGCCGACACCTGCATCGGTACGGATCTGGAACACAAGATCCTCGCCTGCGATGTAGCGGGCGCAATCGGGGTTTTTCCTGACTTGCCGTTTCAGCAGTTGAGTGAACATCCACAATAGAAATTTGAACTTGATCATGGTGACAACCTTGAGTCGGTGGATCGGGTTTGACGTTATTCGCTGAGAAACCTGGCGGCGTGATAGAGAAAGCGCTCCGGGTACTGGAACTGCGCGCCGTGCCCGGCATCCGGATAAATAAACAACTGCGCGTTCGGCAGATTGCGCGCCATGTAGAACGAGTTGATGGTCGGAATCATTACGTCGTGCACGCCATTAAGGATAAACGTCGATTGCTTGATTTGACGTAAGTAGGCAAACGGATCGTCTTCGGACACCCTCGGCAGATACAGCATGTTTGCCTCGATCTGCGCCGATGCAACTTCCTGCGAAGTAGGCGGATCCTGATCCTCGCGCTGATGCCGGCGCTCCCAGAATTCGCTTGCAGCTCGCTTTGCCACCTCGGAACGGCCAAAAAACAGGTACTCAAAGTCTTCGTAGGTCGGAACTGGACGCGGCGCGGTCGTCAGTACCTCAGGTTCCATGTCCGGGTTGCCTCCACGCGGGCCTGTACCCAATAGCATCAGCTTACGAACAAGTGCGGGATGTCGCCATGTCAGATCCAACGCCTGGAAGCCGCCAAGTGAGAAGCCCAATACATCGATTTTCTCCAGGCCCAAGGCACGTACGAAGGCGGCGGCATCATCAGCCATGTCTTCAATGCGACGACGTGGCTGGCCGGAGGACGAGGCCACGCCACGACCATTGAAGAGGATCACTTCCCTGCCCTGGCCCAAGCCGTCGGTCATCAGCGGATCCCAGTGATCCATGCCACCGCGAAAGTGCTGAAGCATCAGCAGCGGCGGCTGTTCGGTGGCCGTATTTCCCCACCTGCGGTAGGCGAAGCGGTCGCCATCGATCTCGCTGAAGCGGGTTTGGGCAGTCTGATGCGTATCGGTCATGTCTTTCCTCACGAGCGGTTTCGGATTCTGAGGCTGGAGCAATTCTAGCCTGTGATCGCCGGCATTTACTATACAAAAAATATAGCATTAATGAAATACGAATCGTATAGTGAATTCGTGACTGGGCCTTGCTCTGCTTTTGCAGGCCATGACCTCTCCAAAAAAATAAAAATGGGAGCGTAACGTGGAACTGGTTTTCGACTTTGACTTCATCGTCATAGGCTCGGGCTTCGGCGGCAGCGTTTCGGCGCACCGGCTGACGGAGAAGGGCTACCGTGTTGGCGTGATGGAAATGGGGCGCCGTTGGCGTGCCGAGGACTTTCCGAAAAGCAACTGGGATCTGCGTAGATGGATGTGGATGCCTGCGCTGAAAATGTTCGGTTTCTACAGCATGCGGATGTTTCGACACGTGGTCGTCGCAAGCGGCAATGCGGTCGGCGGAGGCTCCATCACTTACGCCAACGCACTGCTGAGGCCTTCGGATAAGGTTTGGGACGAGGGCTCGTGGGCAGGTCTGGCAGATTGGAAGAGCATCATGCCGAGGCACTATGCAGAGGCCGAGAGAATGCTGGGAGTCACTGAGGGCAAAATCCTGGGAGAAGCGGATCTGCGTCTTAAAAGGATGGCGGAGCTAAATGGCGTCGCCCACACCTTTCACGCACCCAATGTTGGTACCTTCTTCGCTCCAGAGGGCGAGGCCGCAGGCAAAACCTATCCCGATCCGTACTTCGGCGGTGAAGGCCCTGAGCGAGGCAGTTGCGTGGGCTGCGGCGGCTGCATGATGGGCTGCCGGCACAATGCCAAGAACACACTCGACAAGAACTACCTGTTTTTGGCTGAGAAGCACGGAGCTCAAGTCTTTGCGCAAACTCAAGTCGTAGACGTCCGACCGTTGAATGGCAAGGTGGACGGCAGCGACGGCTACCAGATCCACACGCAATGTTCGACTTCCTGGTTCCGCAAGAATAAGCGGGTCTTCCGCGCCCGAGGCGTGGTGTTCGCGGCATCCTCGTTAGGGACGATGGAGTTGCTGTTCCGGCTCAGGGAGAAAGGCTCTCTGCCTGGTATCAGTCAGGATCTGGGTAAACGGATACGCACCAATGCCGAATCACTTATCGGCGTCCGCTTCCCTTCCACAGATAAAAGCATGTCGCCAGGCTTGGCGGGCGGGGCCAGTATCTACTTGGACGAGCATACTCATATAGGTGTCGTACGCTATCCGGAAGGGTCAGATGCCATAGGGCTGATGATGACGCTGATGAGCGGTGGTCGCCCTGGCTGGAGGCGAATTGGTACTTGGATACTGACATTACTCAGGCACCCGATGCAGGCCCTACGGGTACACAACCCCAGAGGCTTCGCACGGGAAAACATGTTGTTGCTTGTGATGCAAACGGTCGATGCTCATATCAATATGCGTCTTAAACGTCGCTGGTACTGGCCGTTTGGAAGCCGACTGGTGACAGAAGGCGGCCCAATTCCTACGTTCATCCCGCAAGCGAATGCCTTCGTCGAAAAGGGTGCCAAGGCACTAGGTGGTATAGCGACCACCTTCCTCAGCGAAATCCTGTTCAACATTCCAACAACCGCGCATTGCATGGGCGGTTGCGCCATGGCGGAATCCGACGACCATGGTGTCATGGACGCGCAAAATAGAGTGTTTGGATATCGCAACCTGCTGATCTGCGACGGATCAATGCTCAGTGCCAACCTTGGCGTGAACCCAAGTCTGACGATCACTGCACTCGCGGAACACGCGATGTCGCACATACCAGCGAAAGGGAAATCTCAAGTCGAAACTCGGATTGCGATGACCCAGTTGGAGTAACGGGTTGCTTTCAACTATCCATGTCCAAAAGTCATACAGGACGACGCGAATTATGCCTTCTACAGAACCCTTCTAAAGAAGCCGCAAGAGAACTTTTAAATCGATAAAAAACCACATCAATACAGAACCAGATTGGTCATATTAAAGAACTGCCATCCTTAGCTGGAAACGGCACCTTCGCCTAAGCATAAAAACAAAAACGGGTCATCCAATGAATACAAAAAAAACAGTTGAACCCTCAACTGACGTGACACCTCACCCCTGCCCTAGCGTCCAATCCAAACTTAAAACAAACTCACACCTTACCCCGCACAGTTCAATACTCTTCGGGGCGACTCTATTACTAACACTAGGGACTCCATCTGCTTCATGGGCAAATGGACTTGCGCTCAACGAACAAAGCGCTAGTGCTGCGGGGACTGCTTATGCTGGCCGCTCCTCGTCAGCAATAGACGCAAGCACCGTGTATGGTAATCCAGCGGGTTTAAGTAAAATCAAAAAAACAGAGGTAAGCGGCGGACTGGCATTAATTGACGCAAACGTTAACATAAGCGATGCAAGAAGTACTGCCCCAGGTACCACTGACGGCAACTCAGTACCTCTTACAGCTATTCCTTTCGGATACTTCTCCTCGCCAATCGACGATCATTTTACCGCTGGCATTGGTCTGTATGCGTCATACGGCCTCGTTAATGATTATGAGAGTTCCTTCCAAGGTCGCTACCATGGCTCCTACAGCAAGGTTCAGGTTAAAACATTGCACCCTGCTGTCTCGTACCGCTTAAACGATCAAGTAGCTATTGGCATTGGCACCACATTCAATCGTATTGAGAACAACATCCAGTCCTATTTAGCCACAGGGGCTTTGAATGATGGAAAGGACACACAACTTACTGTAAAAAGCAATGGCACTGCCATTGGCTATAACGTTGGCCTGATGGTTGACATGAACGAATCAACCACATGGGGATTAACTTACCACTCAAAACTCGACTTCCATGCTGATGGCCACACTAAAATAAGCGACAGTCCCGGCGCACTTGGCCTCGATGGAAAATATAACAACAAGATGGATGTGACATTACCAGAGTCAGTGGATACATCGTTCACCCATCGCTTTGATGAGCGCTGGACTGGTTACGCAGGTGCTATCTGGACTCGGTGGAGTCGAATCCAGAGGATTGAAGCAATCAATAGTGGATTACCTTCCCTAGGCCAACAGTTAGGATTCGGAACCGTTGGAGACGACTTTAAACTTCATAATACTGTGTCGACAGCTATTGGCGTCTCGTACCAACTCTCTTCACAGTGGCTACTTCGCAGTGGCTTGGCTTCTGATCCTTCGCCGGCCCGCAACTCCGACCGAAGCGTGCGACTTCCAGTAGGAAACCGAAAAGCCTTGGCTTTTGGTGCCGCTTACTCACCCAACTCTGATGTGACTATCGATATAGCCTATACCTATCTATGGGAGTCAACCACATCGGTTAATCAAACCGATACAAACGGTTTACAACCCGGATTTAGCGCTAAATACAACAATAGCGCACACATTATAGCAGCACAGCTAACACATCGATTTTGACGTCCCTTTGGCGTGGCAGCTTGAATGATGCCATCGTTATTCTTGCTGACTAAGAGTGTTTTGATTTTAGTCACCCTTGTCCCAACTCCGCTAATTAATAAGATAGTCAAATGAGGTCTGAAAATGAGAACCAGCAAAGCACAGGCGCGGACAAATCGGGTACGCGTTGTTGAATCAGCTTCAGTGCTGTTCCGCGAGCGCGGCTATGACGGTATCGGGGTTAAGGAATTGATGGCGGGGATCGGACTCACTCATGGAGGGTTTTACAACCAATTCAGCTCAAAGTCGTCACTGATGATCGAAGCTACGTCGTTCGCTCTTTCCCAAATGACTGCTGAAGCCAATGCGAGTGACTTCATCAATTACTACGTTTCCCGTGCTCACCGTGATTCAGTCGGCCAAGGGTGCGCGATCGCTGCGCTCGGTGGCGATGCTGCTCGTCAACATAGAGATATCAAGTCCGTATTTGAGACTGGCATAGAGAAGCTAATATCAGGCTTGAGTTCCGGGCTATCCGCTGACGAGCAAAAGGAAGCCCGTGCCAAGGCAGTTTCATTGTTGGCACAAGCGGTCGGAGCCATTGTACTGTCGCGGGCCTGCCCAGATGATGCGCTGCTAGCCGACGAAATCCTGGACAGCTGTAAGCTGTCGCTCGCCATTTAGTTAGCGCCCAGAAGCATGTATTTCGCCCGCAAGAGCCCTGATTGTTGGCACCGATGCCGAATTGACCCAGTTGCCGAGATGTCACTGACCCAGTCTGTTCCTCTCGAACCATTGCCTATGCGGGATTTGTGCAGATTTAGAGGTGGGTAAGTCTTGCTTCAGCTCGTGGGTCAATTCGGCGCCGGCGTCAACAGGACGTGTCAGCGCAGAGGCAAATCGACCAGCTCAGAACTCTCGAAATGAGCGCGATACGTTTATGCTGCGCCCTTAGAGAAGTGGAATGCTGTAGCTTACAAACACCCGGTTCTGATCTTGATCACGGGCGGCTTCGCTATTGGATTTACCGTTACGCCAGCCGAAGCCAACACCTTTGAGCGCGCCCGACTGAAGGACGTAGTCCAGAAAGATATCCCTTTCCCATTCTTTCTGATTGTCGCCGGATCTCGTCTTGATATTGTCCCCGGAGACGTACACGACCGAGGCTTTCAGGCCAGGGACACCCAGGGCGGCAAAGTCATAGGCGTACTGACCGAATGATGTACGCTCCCCTGCGCGGGTGAAGCTCTGGATCAGACGATCTGTATACAGGTACAAGCTGCTGCCTCCGGCGCCTTTATCTACCAAGCTACCTTGGTTGAGCTGGGTGAAGCTGCTACCGTCCGAAACGCTTTGGTAGCCCGCAGTTATCGCATGGCCGCCAAGGGTGTATATCAATGCAGCGCTCCAGAGACGGTTGTCGATCACGCCATCACCGTTTTTGGTGTAGCCACTGATTCTGTAACCCGATGTGCCGGAGCTGTTTTCACCTGACGAGTCAGTTTTGAAGTAGCGCAGGTCGGTTTTCAGGGATTGGTTGTCCGAGAACGCAAGCGTGTGAATCAGTCCGAAAAACTGCTGGTTATAGTAGTTCTCGAGATGGGCATAGTAGTACTGAGCCGTCAGATCCTTGGTGACTTTCCAGTCCCCCCCGACGAAGTCGAACTGGTTGCTTTCACGCGTACCGCCCATAGCGGCCAGCCCCGTCTGATCCGTTGAACCGCGACCCGTTGCATGTTCAATTCGCCCACCCGTCAGGGTCAGATCCTTGAACTCGCTCGAGGTGATCTGGCCGCCCTCGAAGGTTTGTGGAAGCACCCGTCCATCGTTGGCGACCAGAATCGGAAGTTTCGGAGTCAAGGTGCCGTAGCGCAGTTCGGTCTTCGACATTTTGACTTTTCCGGTCAGCCCCAGCCGGCTCCACTCGTCGACGGCGCGGTTGTCACTGTCCGAGGGAATCATAGAGCTGCCGACGTGTCGTCCCTTGCCAGTGTCCAGGGTAATGCCCAGCAACCCCAGGGTATCAACACCAAAACCAACGCTACCATCGGTATATCCCGACTTGAAGTCCAACATGAAACCCTGCGCCCACTCTTCGGTTTTCGAAGGGGCAGCGGTGCCATCACGGTTGTCGTTATTGAAGTAGAAGTTCCTCATTCCCAAGGTAGCTTTGCTATCACTTAGGAATTCAGCAAACGCCTGGCCACTCAGGGCAATGCTGCCAAACACCAAAGTTGCAGAAATTTTCTTTACGTTCACTTATAACGCTCCGATTTTTTTATATTTGTAAGTAACAGAAGCAACAAGGAAATCTTCCAAGCCAACGCAACACACACGAACCCAACGCAGAGTTCGCTCACGCGAATGCATCAACTGAATATGCGCAATGGGAATGCCCTCCATCGCATCTACTGGTGTAATCCAGCTTTCTGACTCCAGATGGATTGGCGGGTATTTTTTTATCCAGGCAAACTTCCCCACCAAACATTTCAGCTATCCTAGGGGTGAGCTGAACACGCCTTAGTAATTTGAAGCTAAACGGACAATTGCATCGCGACTGCCTGCTTGCTCTCGAAGTAAAAACTTCTGGATTTTCCCAGTCGCAGTTTTTGGCAACTCCGTAAAGATCACTCTGCGAGGGCATTTGAATCGAGCAAGACGGGCCTGGCAGAACACAATTATTTCTGCCTCGGTGGGAGGTTCAATACCACTTTTTAGTTCGACAAACGCGCAAGGAACTTCCCCCCATTTGTCATCAGGCTGAGCGACGACTGCGGCATGTAAAACAGCAGGATGACAATGGATGGTTTCTTCGATCTCTACGGACGAGATATTCTCCCCTCCTGAAATAATGACATCCTTGCAACGGTCGGTAATTTGTACATAACCGTTGGGGTGCACAACTGCTACATCACCAGTATGAAACCAGCCGCCTTCAAAGGCTTTTCGGGTTGCGCCTTCATTCTTCAGATAACCCATCATCACGGTGTTGCCCTTGAGCAGCAGCTCACCAGTTGTTTGGCCGTCTTTTGGTACTGGCTGCATAGTTTCGGAGTCAGCGACCATCAAGCCTTCGAAGGCTGCCGCACGAGCCCCTTGGCGTACACGGAAAGCGCCTTGCTCACTCGGTGTTAAATCGTCCCAGCCGTCTTGCCATACGCAGCTAATCGGGGTGCCGGAAACTTCAGTAATCCCATAAACGTGGTCAACGTCGAAGCCTCGTGAGACTACGGCGTTGAGTACGGTGGCCGGAGGTGGGGAACCAGCAGTCAGCACTCGAACCGGAGTTTTAAGCGGAGGACGGTCTGCGGCGTTCGCAATCATGGCCATAACAATAGGCGCCGCACAGAAGTGGTCGACACCATAGTTATCTATCGACTCAAACACCGTCTCTGCGGAAACTTTTCTCAGGCACACGTGCGTGCCGGCCGCCGCAGTGATAGCCCACGCAAAACACCATCCGTTAGCGTGGAACATAGGTAGTGTCCACAGGTAACGAGGAGCCCGAGAAAGCGGCCAGTTAGTCATCTGCAGCATACTCATGAGGTATGTGCCGCGATGACTGGCGACGACACCCTTTGGATCGCCGGTTGTACCTGAGGTGTAGTTGAGCGCTATCGGCTGCCACTCGTCACTGGGCCATACGCCCTCGAAATCAGGATTACCGCTGCCGATGAACGTTTCGTAATCGATGTCTCCAATGCTTTTGCAAATGGGCGCCAGGTGATCATTGATGTCGATGACCATAGGGCGGTGCTCAAGGAGTCCAAGAGCGGCATCAGCCAGTGCAGCAAACTCTCGATCCACCAAGAGGAGCTTGCATTCCCCATGACGAAGTATGAATGCCACTCCTTCAGCATCCAGGCGGTAGTTAACTGTATTCAGTACCGCGCCGCAGAGGGGTATCCCAAAATGCGCCTCGAGCATGGCAGGGGTATTGGGGGACAGAATTGAAACGGTGTCTCCCGAACCCATGCCTTTTTCGGAAAGTGCTGAGGCTAGGCGATAGCACCGTTCGCGAGTTTCACTCCAGGTTCTGCGTAGTTCACCATGAACTACAGCTATCCGATCCGGGTGCACAAGTGCTGCGCGATCTAGAAAACCAAGTGGAGTCAGGGGCAAATAGTTTGCCTTGCAGTGATCAAGCCCATTCTCATAAGCACCAGGTTTCATGGTGTTGTCTCCTTATTATTGTGATGAAAAGTGGAAAACGCGCTCACCGGCTCCCGATCAGTAACCAAGGTGTTCTCAATACTGGTCTCGTCGGCGTATCCAAGACTCATTCCGCAAACCAGCATCTGGTCAGCGGAGATAGCAAGGACCTCCGAAATAACGTGGTGATATTTCAAAAAGGCTGCTTGTGGGCAGGTGTGCAACTTCCTTCCTCGCGCCGCAACCATCACGGCCTGCAGAAACATTCCGTAGTCAAGGAGACTCCCCTCCTTTAACACTCGATCAATGGTAAAGATCAAGCCGACTGGTGCATCAAAAAAATGGTAATTGCGACCGTGTTGCGCATGCATCCGCTGCTTGTCACCCTTTGCAATTCCCAGCAATCCATAGAGTTCCCAACCTACTTTCCTTCTCCGATCCACGTATGGCGAAGTCCATTCGCGTGGGTAATATTCGTATGCGTCTTCAAGGTTGTTGCTGAGTGACGGATTGTCGTCAATTTCCGCGATGGCGCATGAAAGCTGAGTCTTTGCTTCTCCAGTGACAACATGGACGCGCCAAGGCTGCATGTTCACTCCCGTTGCGCAGAATCGAGCGATATCAAGGATCGATTCAATTTCTTCGCGTGGCACAGGAGTGGGCAAAAAAGCCCGAATGCTGCGTCGTGAAGCTATCGCCCAATCAACCGTTTGGCTAAGCAGTTCAGACGATACTGGCGGTTGGGATAAGCGATTCATTTTCATGCGTTAGAGTCCACGGATTCAGTTACAGGCGGAGGCATCACGGTATTAGCTAGACAGGGCTGGGGCCTTTCTGACTTGAGTAGAGTCTGCGCGCGACTGGTTAATCATGGTGACTGCGGCAGCGCCAATAAGACCAGCAAGGCTGATAGCCATGAAGTTTTTCTCAAGCGGAAGGTTTAGTGATACCAGCCAGCCGATGAGGATAGGTGCGACGATAGCGCCAATTCTTCCTACACCAGACGCGAAGCCAACGCCGGTTGAACGAATCGATGACGGGTAGAAATCCCCAGCGTACGCATATGCCAACAGCTGGGTACCAAGAGTCGATGCCCCGACAGTGAACACCACTGGAAATAGCAAAGTTGTTGAGCGCGTATAACCCAAAATTGTTAGAGCAATTGCTCCTACGATATAAAAGCAGACCAGTACGTGTTTGATGTTTAGCTTGTCGCTCAACCATCCTCCGCCAATTGCACCGGCGATGGCCCCCACATTGAAAACAATCACAAAGTTCAACGCGGAGCCAAGACTGAACCCAGCCATCGCCATAAGCTTGGTCAACCAGGAGTTAAGGGCGTACACCATGAAGAGGCCGGTCATGAACGCAGCCCAAATCATTACGGTGCTAAAGCCTCGACCATCCTGGAACAAGTTACGAACTGGCGCTTCCTGGTTTTCCAATACTGTGGCGTTTCCGGTCATCACAGTGTTTTCGTCGATAATGAGCGCAGGGTCTATCTTGCGAGCGATAGCCCGTAGCTCATCCTGACGTCCGGTTTTAAGCAGGTAGCCTATGGACTCAGGCATGGTCTTCAGGATCATAGGAATCAGAAGCACTGGCAGCAGCGCTACGTAAAACACCCACTGCCATCCATGACTCTCAATGAGTTGCTTGCCAGTGAGTGCAACCAAAATACCGCCCACGGAGTACCCCGCGAAAACGAGGGTCACCAGGCGAGTACGGAATTTGAGTGGAGAAAATTCACCCATCTGAGCGGTACAAATTGGCAGTACTCCGCCGATGCCAAGGCCCGCGATGAAGCGAGAAATGCTGAAGCTAATCGGGTCACTGGTGAGACCAGCCCCAGCAGTGAAAATACTGAACAAGGCCACACAGATTGCGATCATCCTGGGACGCCCAATACGGTCAGCTAGCGTTCCAAGAAATATCGCTCCGAGCATCGTTCCGAAGAGCGCAGAACCAGCCATGATGCCGGCGCTGGTTGGATCAATGTTCATGTCCTTCATGATCGCCGGAAGGGCTGCACCGACTACAGCGAGGTCATAGCCATCGATTATCAGAATGAGGACACACCAAAATAGAATGAGCCCATGGAAGCGAGTGAACTTCGATTCAACCGCAAGTGCATAAACGTTTACCGGCTGCATATCGCGTCTCCTTCGATCTTGTTTTTGTTTGTGAAGTGCCAGGCACCCGGTCTTGGAGGCATATCGAGGGGGGACGCACCGGTTGAAGACTCGGTGGTCTGCTTGAGATGCGACGCTTGGGCTACCTGCGTCGCATCGTAGGAGTTGGGGTTGCTGCGGCCTATGCCCTACGACATCGTTCTGCTTGACCGATTTGGACACCCATAGCAGGCCAGAAACGACCAATATGATCTTGGGGAAGAGATTTCCATCGGCATTTTGGCGGGTGAAACGAGTTGCAGATCTCAGTACGTAATCTAGCGGGGGAAGTAGTTCTTTTGTTCCGGAAGAAAGGCTTTTAGCTTTCGCCCGGTTCTTCAGCATTGGAGCGGCGATATGCGCCAGGGCTCACTCCCGTCCACTTCTTGAAGGCACGGTGAAATGCACTGCTTTCTTGGAAGCCTGTGCGAGCAGCTACTTCGGTTACTGTCATATTTGGCTGGCACAGCAGGTTTATCGCCATGTCGCGGCGCAGATTGTCTTTCAAACGCTGATAGCTCACCCCCTCGGCTTGGAGCCTTCGCTGAAGCGTCGAATATGACATGCCGAGCACTTTTGCCACCTTATCCAGCTCTGGCCATTCCTCTGGATTCAGGTCTCTCAATCTCATTCGGATTTGGGCGCTGATGCTGTCCTCGTTACGATATTTTACCAACAGACTAGCAGGCGACTCTTTCAAGAACGTCGATAGGCTCGCCTTGTTTTGCACGACCTTGAGGCTTAGAAAAATACGGTCAAAACGAATCATCGTAACTGGAGCGCCAAACTGAATTTCTTCACAAAAGCGCATCCGATAGTCGCTATCGTCGAGCGGTCGATTCGGTCTAAAGCAGAGTTCCTTTATCGGAATGCGTCTGTTGCCCAGCCAGCAGAGCAATCCATGTACCAAGATCAGCCATGTTCCGTAGCTAAAGAGGCGGCGCTCAATTCCTTTGTCATGGATAACGATGACGGCGGAGTCGTCTTCAAGCCTCAGCTCACCGTGAATATCGTCCAATACGAGGCGTAGAAATTTCAGAATCCGCCGCAACGCTTGCTCTAACGACTCGCAGTCAATCGAAGCCTGGCACATCAATCGGAAGCTACCTCGTCGCATTGGATGGCTATCGATTCCGAAAAACTCATCGTCGAGTAGATCTGAAAGAGCGACCCACAGGCGAGAAAATGCAGCCGCCGAAACCCTGGCCTGGGGAGAAGTGAGGAGTTCCGGATCTATACGCGCTTGCTGCAATGCGATGGATGTGTCCAGTTGGCGTCGCAATGCGCCATCGAGGGCTTCATGCACCAATCCAATCGAAGTAGTTCCCTTGTCCTGGATGAGCATGCTTATTCCTCTGCGCAGTTGAAATCTGACTTTATGCTGATTCTCAAATCTCTTCGGCAGGTCTCTGCTTTGAGCAACCTGACGAGCCTGAATTATTTATCTACGTTCCAGCTTCACAGCATTGCATGTCAACCCGAAGGTTTTGTTAGCAGGGAGCCCATTTGCAACCCCTCCTTCTAGCCCTCGATGCCTGGCCTCGATTATCCAAAGCATTCAACCAAGCTGAGGCGTTTGAGCATTGTCGGGGCCACTGATCACCGACAATATCCGTTTAAGAATCTCCAGCGTGGCTTACACCTGAAGTAAACCGGCGGCCGGCTATGCGGCACTGCCAATTTGTGAGGAAACATCATGCGCATCGAAAACTCAGTCTTCCTGATTACTGGCGCAGGTTCTGGACTCGGGCTGGCTTCGGCGCGTGAGTTGGTGGACCGGGGTGCAAACGTGGTGCTGGTCGATGTGAACGAAGCCGCTGGTGTAGCTCGCGCTGACGAGCTAGGAAAACGTGCGATTTTCGTGCGAGCAGACATCACCAGTGAAAGTGATTGCCGTACAACAATTGCCTCTGCAGTAGGCGTCTTTGGCGCGTTGCATGGGGTGATCAACTGCGCGGGGGTTGCTCCAGCCGAACGGGTTTTAGGCCGTAATGGCGCACATGGGCTTGAGAGTTTTCGCCGAACTATCGAGATCAATTTGATCGGTAGCTTCAATGTGGTTCGCCTTGCTGCTGAGGCTATGGCGGGAGGAGAGCCAAATGAAGAAGGTGAGCGCGGCGTAGTCATAAATACGGCCTCTGTCGCAGCCTTTGACGGTCAGATGGGCCAAGCCGCATACGCCGCGTCCAAAGGTGGAGTTGCTGCCATGACATTGCCATTGGCACGCGACCTGGCTCGTTCAGGCATCCGTGTTATGTGCATTGCACCCGGAATATTTGAGACCCCGATGATGGCGGGTATGCCTCAGGACGTGCAGGCATCATTGGCAGCCAATGTGCCGTTCCCTCCACGGCTGGGACGGCCCTCCGAGTACGCAGCGCTGGCAGCGCACATCATCGAAAACGCCATGCTCAATGGCGAGGTGATTCGTTTGGATGGTGCTTTGAGAATGGCCGCGAAATAGATCGAGCTAAAGGTCTGTAATCGGGCACAAGCCCCCCAACATGAACAGAGGATTCAGTTATGAGCCATACCGACCCTATCGTCATTGTCAGTGCTGCCCGAACTCCGTTAGGAGGCTTTCTTGGGAACTTCAAGGAAGTCACCGCCGCGCAGCTGGGTGCGGTTGCAATTCGTGCCGCCGTGGAACGAGCCAGCCTGCAGCCCAGTAACATTAGCGAGGTCATCATGGGATGCGTGCTACAAGCGGGGCAAGGCCAGGCTCCGGCTCGCCAAGCTGCCCTGTTGGCGAATCTTCCGGAGCAAGTGGTGTGCTCAACAGTCAACAAGATGTGCGGCTCTGGCATGAAAGCGCTGATGTTCGGCCACGACCTTCTCCATGCCGGGAGCGCGGAGGTGGTGGTTGCTGGAGGTATGGAAAGCATGTCAAACGCTCCCTACCTGTTGGAGCGAGCTCGCTCAGGCTATCGAATGGGCCACAGCAAGATCATTGATCATATGTTTCTCGATGGGTTGGAAGATGCCTACGAGAAAGGCCGGCTCATGGGCACATACGCCGAAGACTGTGCTCAGAGTTATGGATTCACTCGAGACCAGCAGGATGAGTTTGCGATCAGCTCGTTGACCCGAGCTCAGAAGGCAATCACCGAAGGGCGTTTCCAGGACGAGATTGTCCCTGTGCTGGCTTCGTCTGGCCGTGAGACGGTTTCGATTGAAAGCGATGAACAGCCGGGTAAGGCCCGGATCGACAAAATTCCTACGTTGAAACCTGCGTTTCGCGAAGGCGGGACGGTGACTGCGGCAAACTCCAGTTCTATTTCGGATGGCTCGGCTGCCCTCGTGCTGATGCGCTTGTCTGAAGCCGAGCGTAGAGGCCTTACACCGTTGGCCCGGATAGCAGGTCATGCATCCTATGCGCACGCTCCCGGCCTCTTTGCCTCCGCTCCGGTCGGTGCGATTAAACGCTTGCTAGAGCGAACCAACTGGTCAATGCAGGATGTTGATCTCTTTGAGATCAATGAGGCCTTTGCCGTGGTGCCCATGGTTGTTATCCGAGACTTGAACGTCGGACATGAGCAATTAAATGTCCACGGTGGGGCATGCGCTTTGGGGCACCCGATTGGCGCGTCAGGCGCGCGTGTTGTTGTTACGTTGGTAAATGCCTTGAGGCAGAACACGCTAAAGCGTGGCATCGCTTCTGTTTGCATTGGTGGCGGCGAGTCGACCGCGATTGCTATCGAACTCCTCTCATAGAGGAGCGTTGACTGGCTGTAACAAGTCTCCCGCTGCGCCTCGGAAATCTTTTTTTGCGCAAAGAATTTGTCTGTGAACTACCGGCCCCTAAAAGTTGATCATGTCGAAGGGGCTGGCTTGATCTCGCTTAACCGCCCAGACGCGCTGAATGCGATCCACGCAACGCCTGGCCAGAAAGAAGGGATGCGAGCATTTGTGGAGAAACGCGCAGCTAAGTTTTGAGCGTCAGTGTCGCGAGTTTAACGCTGCAGAACCCAGGAGATACCGTGGCAGAGAAAGAACTGTATTGGGAAGACCTCACCCCAGGTAGAACTTGGACAGCCAAGCAATCAGTTCCTATCACAACGGAACAAATTATCGCCTTTGCTGCCGAGTACGATCCTCTCGATATTCATATAGATCCTGACCTTGCCCGTTCGAGTCCGCTTGGGGTGCACTGTGCCAGCGGGGTACAAACCTTCGGTATCTCGCAGCGGTTGATGTGTGATGCCCTACTGCTTCAATCAAATGTCGTGGCGGGTGGGAAGATCGATGGTTTCAGGATGGTTGCTCCAGTAGTGCCAGGAGACATTCTCAAGCTCTCAGCTCAAGTCGTTCGATCACTCATCCACGCGGGAAACCATGAACGAGGGTGGGTTGTGTTTAAAGTCGACGTCGCTACGACGGGGGGAAAAACCGTCCTTGTTTATGAGGTGACAGTATTGATACTACGCAGGAGCGGTCAGGGTGGGTCTGTACCTGGAAGCGTTGGCCAGCATTGATACTCGTGTGGCCCTCTTTTGGCCGGAAGCGCATGGTAGCGCCAGCCAGGCGTTACTCAAGAGACCCAGGAGATGCTTGATCTCTGCGCCGAGAAGAACACCCGCCTCTCTCGAATGAGATACAAGGAGGCCCTTATCGGGCCTTTTTTGTACTCAAACCAAACTCACTTGGTCAGCCAAGACTCGACGGTGTCGGAGCCATATGTCGCTTTCCACTCTTTCAAGGTTCGGTGATCCCCGTCCATTGTCTCAACGACAACATCTCTCGCAACACCTTCAATGCCCGGCCAAATGTTCAAGATCTGCCAGAAAGCGTCCATCTATGCGTTCCCCTGCGGCTCACTGACTGGCGACAACGGCAATGACGCAATTATCTCAGCGTGGCAAACCTCGAGTATTTCATCAGCCAGAGAAGAATCATCTGGGCAGGCGCGCGACAACATGACTGCACCGATTGCATGCGCCAGCATGTCGATCATTTTTGCCCGTACCCCATCCTGCGGCGCGTCTTGCCTGGCCTTGTACTTTTCTTCGAGCGCTGCCAGCGTGCTTTCTACCCCGCTGGCAAAGGTGGCCTTCAACTCATCTGATTGACGCGCAGCGTCTCCACAAAGGGCCGCCATGGTGCAACCACTGCCCCTGCCGTCTCGGTGATCCCTCGACACATACAGATCGATGAACTCAGCAACCTCGAGACCTTCGGAACTGGTCAGCGAATGCGAAAGGCTGTTCGCTGCCGCTTCAGCCATCAAATCGGCCTTGGAGCCGAAGTGCTTGTAGAAACCGCCTTGCGTAAATCCGGCTGCTGCCATGAGTTCAGCCACCCCCACGCCATCGTAGCCACGCTCGCGAAACAGCTCTGAAGCCGTCTCAACGATGTGAGCTCTATTGGCGAGTGATTGCGCCTTGGTGATCTTCATTTCCTGCGCCTCTGCATCTCAAAGCAATGCCTCCATCATACTCTGATGTCGATCATAATCAAAAGCATTGACAGTTTTGAGCATGATCGACATCATAAATGCGCCAACGCGAATCTTCCCTGGCACGGCGCATGTCGCCTTTCATTAATCAACGAGTATGGAAACGATATGAACGATAAGACGTTATTTGAGCCGTACACGCTCGGCTCGCTGACACTTTCCAACAGAATCGTGATGGCTCCGCTGACGCGTAACCGTGCGGCAGAAGGCCTCGTCCCGAGCGAGTTCGCTGCAACCTATTACAGCCAGAGAGCCTCTACAGGCCTGTTGATCTCCGAAGCCTCGCAGATCTCGCAGCAGGGACAGGGCTACCAGGACACGCCCGGTATCTACACGCAGGCGCAGATTGATGGCTGGCGTAAGGTCACCGATGCCGTCCACGCAAAAGGCGGACGAATTTTCCTGCAACTGTGGCATGTCGGACGTGTATCGCACGTTGACCTGCAGGAGAACGGTGCCGCTCCGGTAGCACCCTCCGCTCTGCGTCCTGCGACCAAGGTGTTCGTCAATAATAGCTTCGTGGACGTTTCAGAGCCGCGAGCGCTTGATATCAGCGAGCTTCCCGGGATCGTTAATGATTTTCGCCAAGCGGCGGCAAATGCCATCGCTGCGGGATTCGATGGCGTAGAGATCCACGGCGCAAACGGCTATTTGCTGGATCAGTTCGTCAAGGACGGTGCCAATATCCGCACCGATGCCTACGGTGGCTCGATTGAAAACCGCGCTCGCCTACTGCTGGAAGTGACGGCGGCGGTAGTAGCCGAGGTCGGTGCCGGACGCACAGGCATCCGTATATCGCCAGTTTCGCCAGCCAATGGTGTCTCCAGCAGCGAACCGCAGGCCCAGTTTGACTACATTGTCGACCAACTCGATGCCTTGGGCATTGTGTACCTCCATGTGGTCGAAGGCGCGACTGGCGGGCCGCGCGATGTTGCGCCCTTCGACTTTGGTTCTTTGCGCCAACGCTTCAAAAACACTTACATCGCGAACAATGGCTACGACGTGAATCTGGCCACCTCTCAACTCAACGATGACAAGGCTGACTTGATCGCCTTTGGACGTCCCTTCATAGGTAACCCGGACTTGGTGGAGCGCCTTAAAACCGCTGCCTCTTTGTCGACATTCGATCCTGCGACCCTGTATGGCGGCGGTGCAGAAGGCTACATCGACTACCCAACCCTTGCCGAGTCCAGTACCCGGCACGGCTAAGAATCACGTCCGTGCACGTCCTCCGGACACCGCGCACGATTCGCCTATCGATATCCGAAACCGAGGATCAATTCATGAGCATCCCTACCACCGTTCTCATTACCGGCGCCTCCACTGGCATCGGCGCCACCTATGCCGAGCGCTTTGCACAGCGCGGGCACGACCTCGTACTGGTTGCCCGCGACAAAGGGCGGCTGGATGCTCTTGCAGCCCGGCTGCGTGAGAAACACAACATCACCATTGATGTTCTCCAGGCTGACCTGACCCAAATCAGCGATTTGACTACGGTCGAGGCTCGCCTGCGCGACGACGCCAGTATCGGCATCCTGGTGAACAATGCAGGCGCCGCACAATCCGGCAGCTTTATCGAACAATCCACCGACAGCGTTGCTCAGTTGGTTACGCTCAACACTACCGCACTGGTACGGCTTGCCAGCGCCATCGCCCCACGCCTGGCCCTAGCCGGGGACGGAGCGATTATCAACATAGGCTCGGTCGTTGGCCTGGCACCGGAGTTCGGGATGACGGTCTACGGCGCGACCAAGGCGTTTGTACTGTTTCTCTCTCAAGGTATGAGCCTGGAGCTGACGCCCAAAGGCGTCTACGTGCAAGCCGTTCTGCCGGCAGCCACTCGCACCGAAATCTGGGAGCGAGCGGGCGTCGATATCAATACCCTCAGTGACATCATGGAAGTGGGTGATCTGGTCGATGCGGCGCTGGTCGGTTTTGATCGTCGCGAGCCCGTGACCATTCCACCCTTGCAGGACGCCGCACGTTGGGATGCCTTGCAGGGTGCACGTCAGGGCTTGCTGTCGCAGATCAGGCAATCCGATGTCGCCGAGCGTTATCAAGCCAAGGCGTAATCATCGTGCAGCAGGCGCTGGTGCGCAGCACTCGATTTAAAAGCGCCTGCAACACAGTCTCACTTGCAGCTTTTCGACCCGCATCACGGGGCCAACATGAATATTCAAGACACAAAACTTCATCCCGGATCGCGCACGCCGTTCGTCAATGCAGCGAACCAATGGATCAAGGTCGAAGGAACAGCGTTCGCTTACCGTGACATAGGCCCCAAGGGTGAGTTGCCGCTCGTTCTGCTTAACCATTGGGGCGCAGTGCTGGACAACTTCGACCCACGGATCATGGATGGGCTCGCAAGCACCAGACGCATCATCGCCACTGACTATCGGGGAATCGGCGCCTCAGATGGCACCGCCCCTGCGACGGTCAGCGAAATGGCAAACGATGCCATCGCTGTGATTCGTGCACTGGGGTTTAAAAAGGTCGACCTGCTGGGTTTTTCACTCGGAGGATTCGTGGCCCAGGAAATTGCTCTGAGCGCCCCTGACCTGGTGCGCAGACTGATTCTGACCGGTACGGGGCCTGCTGGCGGTAGTGACATCGACAAGGTCTGGTCAGTGTCATGGCCATTGATGCTTAAAGGTTTGCTGACGTTGCGCGATCCGAAGACCTACCTATTCTTCACCTCTACGGTCAATGGCCGGCGAGCCGCCAAGGATTTTCTGAATCGCCTGAAGGAGCGCAGGAAAGATCGAGACAAAAATCCAACGCCAATCGCTTTTTGGCGGCAGTTGAAAGCCATTCACGCATGGGGCAGACAACCCCCACAAAATCTCAGTCGCATACAGATACCGACGCTGATCGCGAACGGAGACAACGACATCATGGTGCCCACGATGAACTCTACCGACTTGGCAAACCGGATCCCGAATTCACAACTGATCATTTACGAAGACGCAGGGCATGGCGGAATTTTCCAACATCATGCCGACTTCGTGGCGAAAGCAACGGCATTCCTGGATGCCTGAGCGTGTTCTGCCATTCCCCTTTGAAACTATGAGAGTTGAATCAACATGAAGGCATTTCTAATCGAGCGTTACGGCAAGAATAATGGCCGTTTCGCCGAGGTGCCCGCACCTGAGGTGGGTGCACATGACGTCCTGGTTCAAGTGCATGCCACAAGCGTCAACGTGCTTGATTCAAAGATCAGTACAGGCGAATTCAAACTGATCTTGCCGTACTCATTCCCGTTGATATTGGGCAATGACCTGGCTGGGGTGGTGGTTGGCGTGGGCTCAGCTGTGCGGCGCTTCAAGCCAGGTGACGAAGTCTACGCGCGCCCTCCTCAAGAGCGCATAGGCACTTTCGCCGAGCTTATTGCGGTGGAAGAAAATGCACTCGCGTTGAAACCCGAAAATATCAGCATGGAAGAAGCTGCCTCCCTCCCCCTGGTCGCTCTGACGGCCTGGCAGGTGTTGGTTGAAACCGCCAGGTTGCAAAAAGGGCAGAAGGTCTTTATTCACGCCGGTTCCG
Source organism: Pseudomonas sp. P4_B3 (assembly GCF_056402295.1). Taxonomy (NCBI): domain Bacteria; kingdom Pseudomonadati; phylum Pseudomonadota; class Gammaproteobacteria; order Pseudomonadales; family Pseudomonadaceae; genus Pseudomonas; species Pseudomonas sp. P4_B3. The sequence continues at coordinate 131,152 of NZ_JBFUHR010000004.1, read as the reverse complement.
GCGGTGTTGGCACCATCGCCATCCAGCTCGCCAAGCATCTGGGCGCCTTCGTTGCGACAACCACCAGCACAAACAATGTTGAATGGGTTAAAGCGCTGGGAGCGGACGTCGTCATCGACTACAAGAAGCGAAACTTCGAAAGCGTTTTGCAGGACTACGATGTCGTATTGAACAGCTTGGGCGCGGATGAACTGGAAAAGTCGCTCAGCATTTTGAAGCCTGGTGGCCAGCTCATTTCCATCTCGGGGCCGCCGACGCCGCAATTCGCTGAAGAGCAAAAACTGTTCTGGGGATTGGGTTGGGTGATGCGTTTGTTGAGCAGCGGTATCCGCAGAAAAGCTCGCAAGAAGGATGTCAGCTATGCGTTCGTTTTTATGCGCGCGAGCGGTGCTCAACTGGGTGAAATCACTGCTCTCGTCGAGTCCGGCATTATCAAACCGGTGGTCGACCGATCCTTCCCTTTCGAGTCAACAGCGGATGCTTTGAGCTATGTCGAACAAGGACGATCCAAAGGTAAGGTAATCATTAAGCTCACGGGAAGTTCGCTATCGCCAGGAGTATTGCCGACGGCGCAAACGGGCTGAAAACCGAGCAAAAAAGGGCCCTTCTCTGGCCCTTTTGTACTCAATCCAAATTCACTTGGTCAGCCAGGACTCGACGGTCGCGAAGCCGTATTCTGCTTTCCATTTTTCAAGCAGGGGTAGCCTGGAGTCACAGTCCAGTCGTTACGCACATGTCCTCTCAAACGCCTTCAATGCATGCTCGCATTTGAACCCGGTGACTCCACTGGGTAGATCAATCGAGGCTCAATTGTTGGCGTATCTATCTCAAGAGGAGCCAGCGCGACTGGAAGCTTGAAGCGTCGTCGGCCCGACTGACCCACGTAGACTGCAGTGCCGACGAAACAATCCTGACCAGATATCAATCCAACTGATGCCGAAAAGGTAAGTCCGGCCCGTTTTTACCGCAGGTCAGGGCCGCGGCGCTGACGGCAAAGTCGAGCATTGCGTCGATCTGTTCACGGCCCAAGCGTTGCAAGCCCTCCACCGAATCCAGCTGCTGCTCGGTCAGCCAAGCGATCAATGCCGCCTGGAAGGTATCGCCGGCGCCCACGGTATCGACCATCACCACGGCACGGGCCGGCACCGACCAAGTGCCATGGCGGCGGCTGAAAACTGTCGCGCCCTGACCGCCACGGGTGAGGAATACCAGTTGGCAGCGGTGTTCCAGCCAGCCCTCGATCACGCTCTGCGGATCACGCTCGGGGTAGAGTAGGTTCAGGTCTTCGTCACTGACCTTGATCAGATCGGCATGTTCGACCAGAGCGCCGATACGTTCGCGCCACAATTCGATATTCGGCTCTGGGTTGAGTCGCACATTGGGGTCAAGACTGATCAGGCGTTTGCCACTTTCCTGGCAGACCAGAGCCAGCAGGGTATCGGCAATCGGCTGCACCACCAACGAGAACGAGCCGATATGCAGCCCTCGCACCTCAGCGCCCAACTCAGGCAAATGCCCCGGCAACAGCTGACGATCAGCGCAGCCTTCGCCGCGAAAGCTGTAATGCGGCGAGCCATCGGCACCAACGGCGACCATGGCAAGGGTGGTCGGTGCGTCGAAGTCCTGAAGGTAGTCCAGGCGCACGCCCTCCTCCTGCAATACTTGCTGTAAACGCCGGCCCAGGTAGTCGGTGGACAACCCGGCAAACAGCGCCACGTCGATACCCAGGCGCCGCAGCCCGACGGCGACGTTGAACGGTGAACCGCCGGCAATGGCCTTGTAGTTTATTTTTGAAGCTTGAGCTCCGGGGTCGTTTTCACTAAAAAAATCGAACAGCGCTTCGCCACATACCAGATACATAGTCGTTTGCTCTTTAAAAGTTCGCTACAGGTTGTTGATAGCGTCAATAGGCCTGTTGATAGGCAGCCACGCTAGCTGCGACACTCTCGCTCAAGGAGAAGAAGTGGGTTCTTCATCTGTGATCGTGAAGTCAGCTCTACTGCTGGCCGAAATCACAAGTTCGGCATTCGGAAGGTCGTTGCAACGAACTTTTTCATAGGAAGTAGACTCATCGAACCCGAATGATCGCCATCGATCAAGCAGTCGCGTCTCCAGGGTTTTACGGTCAACCTGCAGCATAATGGTGGTGTCAAAACAGTCCCTTAAGGACGACCATGGGGCAAGATTCAATAGAAGGTAGTTTCCTTCTACGATGAGATATTTCACGTCAGAGGAAACCAATCGTCCTGCGGCACGGGATATCTCCAGGTTACGATCGAATACTGGAACGGCAACCGTTGGTTCGTTGTTCGCACGAAGCCGCAGCAGCAGACTCCTGAAGCCACCCACATCGAATGTATCGGGGGAACCCTTACGATCTAAAAGGTTCAAGGATCCAAGAACCGCGTCATCATAGTGAAAGCCATCCCCGGGAATGACCGCTGCACTCCCCGGCATAATACTATTAAGGGCCTCTACCAAGGCCTCAGAGACGGTGGACTTGCCTGCACCAGGCGGCCCCGCTAGCGCAACGACAATTCGATTACCAGACAGAGACGTGACGTAGTCAAGTAGCTCTATGCTTACTATTGTGTTTGCGTTGGAAAACATGCCAGGTTTCTCGTCAGCAAGCGTTGCTCAGCCCCCCATACCGAGATACGTGAAGCTTGAACAATACTCATGGATACATAATGACAACAGGATCAGCAAACCTCTAAGAGGCCAATGACTGTTCGGCTACTGCGAGTACCTCGCAGCAGCCATTACCCGCATTCCAGATGTGGCTAGATACCCCTATGCCACCTGACTAAGCCGCATATGAGTCATTGGTCAGCTTGCCAGCCTTTGTACTCCATAACATTAGTTCGGGTTACAAGTGAGGGTTGAAGCAGTACCGTTGTGTTTTCCAAGGATTTGCCATTCAGCAGGTCGTTACCCATCGTTACGGCCTGTTGTGCCTGGCCCCAAGGGGACTGAGAAGCAGAAGCCTGGATCTGTGTATCGCTTTTGAGTGCTGTCTCTATATCGGGAGCCCCATCTACCGATGCGATAATGATGCCTTTACGCTTGAGTTGTTTTGCTGCCAGGTCTGCACCTATGGCTTGGGGATCATTGATAGCGAACACCGCATCGATTTTTGCAAAGCGAGTCAGGTCGCCTTGCATCACGCTGTAGCCACCTTCTCGCGAGCCTTTGGCATCCTGATTATCAGACAGTACCTTAATGTCAGGTGCCTGTGCGAAAACACTCTTACACCCATTGACACGATCCAGGACTGCTGAAGTCTGCGTACCATTCTGGATAATAACGTTACCCTTGCCACCAATCTGCTCGGCAATGTACTGACAGACTATCTTGCCGGCTTCAACGTTATCTGTCTGTACCGTGGCGTTGGCACCCTGCACCATGACATCAACCCCCACAACCACTATGCCGGCCTTTCTGGCTTTGGCAATCGCAGGTGCAATCGCTACAGGGTCGACGGCATTGACAAGAATCAGGTTTACGCCCGCCGAAATGAAGTTATCGATCTGGGTGAACTGCTTGTTTAGATCGTAGTCGGCCGAAACTGAGGTGAATTTTGCGGCGGGGTTGATCTGCAATGCCTGCGCTTTGGCGCCATTTACCATCGCTACGAAATACGGATTTCCCAGCGAGCCAACGGTTATCCCGACGGATTTCAATTCTTGCGCTTGAGCGGTATTAAATGCCAGGAGTGCACAAGCAGCGGCCAATATTGTTTTTTTCATGAGCACAGTCTCTTATTGTTGGAGTATTAGAGGAGTTTTATAGAGTTCAGGTTCGTGCGCCGGTCTGCCGAAAACGATCGAGTGCTACCGCCCCGATGATGACGACACCCTTGATGATGTATTGCCAGATATCCGAAACGCCCAGCAATATCAGACCGTTGGAAAGTGTCGCGATGATTAGGGCGCCAATCAGCGTGCCGACGATGGTGCCGACGCCGCCGGTGAAACGTGTGCCACCCAGGATGACGGCGGCGATAGCGTCGAGTTCATAGGACTGGCCCATTTGCAGACCGTTGGCCGCCATCAAACGAGCGGAAGTCATGATGGCCCCCACACCTGCCAGCAAACCGGATATGGCGTAAACGAAGAGCAGGACTTTCCAGACCTTGATTCCCGATAACCGCGCGGCCTCAGGATTGCCACCCACTGCGTAAATCTGTACGCCTAAAACCGTCCGACGAAGAATGAGCCACGAAAGAGTCACCACTACCAGCGCGATGACAACCAGCCATGGCACCCCGAACAACGTATCGTTTCCAATGAAGGCAAATGACAAGTCGGGGTTGAACACCGTTTTGTCTTCGCCGATGAGGCGTGCGATCCCACGCATCGCCGTCAATCCGCCCAGTGTGACTATAAACGCAGGCAGCTTGCCAAAAGCGACCAATACGCCATTGACGAGCCCGAACAACAGGCCGATTCCAAGCCCCGCAGGGATGGCCAGAGAGGACAATCCGGGAACTTGCGATACCAACAGTGCCACTACCGCGGAAACAGCCAGGATCGAACCCACTGAAAGGTCGATGCCCCCGGTCAAAATCACGAAAGTCAGGCCGGATGCCAATACCACATTGATAGAGGCTTGTTGGCTGATGATCGAGAAGTTCTGCGCCGAGAAAAAGCTGTCGCTCATCAGGCTGAAGCCCACACACAGGAGCAACAATACGGGGAGCATGCCCGCTACCCTCATCAGTTGGCGCATTTTTTCCTGTGCGCCAGGTCCGGCAATGTTCCGCGCATTGGGTGTGATGAAGTCACTTGCTACTTTGCGTTGCAGTGGGGAAGTCATTGAACTAAGTCTCCGTTGGCTAGAGTCAAGCTGTCGCTGCCAGTGGCAAACGCGATAATGGTTTCGGGTGTGATATCAACACCGCTGCGGYCACCGAGTTCGGCGACAAGTTTCCCTTCACACATGACCAATACACGGTCAGCGATTCCAACAATCTCTGGCAGTTCACTTGAAATCATCACGACACAAACGCCGGAGGCGGCCAATGCATTGATTATTTTATATATCTCTGTTTTGGCTCCAATATCGACACCCGAGGTGGGTTCGTCCAAGAACAGCACTTTGGGCTTCATCTCAAGCAGACGAGCCAGCAAAACCTTTTGTTGGTTGCCTCCAGACAGCGCGCCGACATTGATGTCTGGAGATGCTTTGATATTGAGTGCCTGAATGGCTTGTTCGGTCCGTCCGGTTCCAGCCGTCCGGTCCACAAAACCCGTCAAAGAAGCATCATTTCCCAATACACAAACATTGATATTGTCGTGGACACTCATATCGAGAAAGAGGCCCAAGGCTTTACGGTCTTCTGTCAGATAGGCGATACCTGCATTGCCTGCATCGCGAGGGGAGCGTATGGCTACAACTTCGCCGTCCAGTTCAATGTGTCCACCCGAGTATGCATCGACACCTGCAATTAATCGGGCAAGTTCTGTTCTCCCTGAGCCCACCAGCCCTGCAATCCCGAGAATTTCGCCGGCATACAGATCGAAACTGCAATCTCGAATTTTTAAACCATCAGTAAGGTGGCGGACACGTAGTACCGGTTGCTCGTAAGAACACGTAGCACGCTCATGGGCATAGAAACCGGAAACATCGCGCCCCACCATCATCCGGACCAGGGTTTCAGCCGATAGCGTGCCACGGTCCAGCGAACCCACGTAACGACCGTCTCGGAGCACCGAAACAAAATCGGACAATGCGTATATCTCAGCCATTCGATGGCTGATATAGATGATCGCGACGCCATCATCACGTAACTGGCGAATCAACGTAAATAGACTTTCAGTCTCTTTTGAAGACAGCGGCGTTGTAGGCTCATCCATCACCAGGATTCGCGTATCGGCATGAATTGCACGGGCGATTTCAACAAGTTGTTGGTCGGCGATCGACAATGTACCGACCAGCGCGTGCGGATCAAATGTGACGCCAAGTCGCTTTAGTACAACCTGCGCGCCTTCGGTCATTGCCTTGTGGTTTACAACCCCACATCGACGAATTTCCCTACCCAGGTAGATGTTCTCGACCACGCTCATATTCGCGCACAAGCTGAGTTCTTGATAGATAACTGAAATGCCATGGCGCTTCGCATCGTTCACGCCATAGTTTCGAATATCACATCCATCGATTCGGATCGTGCCACTGTCGGCTATATAGGCCCCCGACAGAATTTTCATCAGAGTGGATTTTCCGGCGCCGTTTTCGCCCATTAGCGCGTGGATTTGTCCAGGAAAAATACTGAGATCGATGTCATGCAGGACGCGTACCCCATTGAATGACTTCGAGATGGCACGCATTTCCAATAGGGCAAGAGGTGGACTTTCAGATCCAGTGCTCAGCATAGCGGTTAACTCCTTATCTACCGATTTGAGAAGCAGTTGAAACCTCTCATCGGTGTTCTTGTTCGAGAAACATAGTCCAAAGGAAAGCGCTTGCGCAAGCGCTTTCCTTTCCGCCCGAAGGAAAGGTGAAAAGGTTAGGAAAGCGCTTGCGCAAGCGATTTCGTCTCGGCTATGCTTTTTTCAACAGCGTCCCTGCGTGCCATTAACGGTTCGCCATGTGATCGCGACAATAATAAAAAAGGAGTGCCCGGCTATGCTGCATAGCGGATTCCACCATCTCGCCTCAGCCACTTCAGGTGCACAGCGCACCTCGCTGGGTCTCTCTCGAAATGACGGGCCCGTCCCGGCATCAATTCCTGGAGCCTCCGACACATTTTCTCGCTGTGAGCTTTACAATGGCTTACCGCTGGGCATGAGTTCAGCGCTATCCATGAAATCACGTGAGAAAGGAGTGGTGCACAGTGGGCGCAAAGATGAGTGATGTAGCGCGAGCCGCGAACGTATCAATGTCTACGGTATCCCACGTACTCAACGGTACTCGCAAAGTACATCCTGACACCGTCCGTAGCGTGAATCAGGCTGTAGAGTCCGTAGGCTATATTCGAAACTCGCTCGCTCGATCTCTGGCTCGCTCCTCTTCAGGTGCTATAGGGGTGGCGATTGCTACGCTGTCGAACTATTACTTCAGTGAAACAGTACGTGCCATCGAAGCGGCATGTGCGAAAAGCGGCTTGATGATGATTCTGGTCAATACGCAAAAAGATCCTGAACAAGAGCTTAAAGCGGTCAAAGCACTGCATGAGAGACGTGTTGACGGCATTGTACTCGCCTCGGAGCATGACCCAGAAAATAGAGTATTTAATTACTTGAAGGCCAACAAGATACCCACGGTTCTCATCGATCGACTTCTGTCGACGTCTTTCGATCAGGTGGGGGTAGAGAATAAGCAATCATCTCAAGAGTTGATTGCACACTTGATTAAACTTGGACACCGGCGTATCGGGATGGTATCCGGACGATTGAGTCAGTCTTCTTCTCACGAGCGAATTGAAGGTTACCGTGCGGCCTTGGTTGACGCAGGAATTCAGTACGAAGATCAATTAGTTTGCTGTGGTGAATCGGCGATTGCGCCGGCAATGGAAGCGACTCGCGGTCTACTGGCGCTAGAGCACCCGCCTACCGCAATAATGACCGCTAACAACTTGATGACCATTGGTGCAATGCAGGCCCTTCGTGAAGCCAGGCTTGAGGTGCCAAAGGACATCGCACTGGTCGGCTTTGACGACTTCGAATGGGCGGATGCTTTTAGCCCCCGACTGACAGTTATAGCGCAACCTCTCGAGGAGCTCGGAGCCCAGGCTGTGAAGCTTTTATTGAAGCGTATCAAGCAACCTGATGGGAGACGTCAGACTATTCGATTGAAACCCTCATTAATCCAGCGAGATTCTGGCGGCGTTCCCAAATGACTGTACTCAGGGATTTATCCTGAGGGTCTAGCGGTTGCAGGCGTGAATTATTTTACTTTTGTCCACGTCTCGCCGCCTAGATAACTTTTAAACTAAATGACCAGCATCTGGTTTCAATTTGTCGTGCACGCATATGTATGTTTGCTTTTTCACTTAAGCGACCGGCTTTCGGTTTTTTTTGAGCTTTCAATAATTTCGCCAAAGAGATAAGCGTCTATTTAGATCGCGATTAAAAATCGCTGACCTCGTGGAACGGAGTCCGATAGCCGATTGTAACAACAAACCGCAGAACCTGTTTCTGTCGGGGCGTCTCTGCATGTGCAGATTTACAAAACTCCCAAATTTGAATCGTTGATTGAGACGGCTGAAGCCGTATTGGCAAAGAGAGGCTGAGCATGAATAACTACAACAAAACGAATGATGTGACTGCATTGCCGGCATGGCGCAATCTGCTCGACCATCGGGAGAGCATGAAAAATTTTAGTATGCGCAATGCCTTTCAAGATGACAGTAAACGCTTTCAAGACTTCTCCTTGGCGGGCTGCGGGCTGTTTCTGGATTACTCCAAAAACCTGATCACTCACGAGACGCGCTCATTGCTGGTAAACCTTGCTCGCGAGGCTGGCGTGGAGCAGGCAGCGCATGCCATGTTCAGTGGAGAAAAAATCAACTGCTCCGAGGGGCGTCCTGTGCTGCATACCGCGCTGCGGCGACCAGTGGGGGAACCTTTGATGGTCGATGGCCGCAACTTGATGCGCGATGTGCATGGTGCTCTGGCGCAGATGACTGACGTTGTGAGTCGTATCCATAGCCATCTTTGGCGTGGTTACAACGATAAGGTCATCACTGATGTCGTAAACATTGGTATTGGTGGCTCATTTCTGGGCCCTGAGCTTGTCTCTGAAGCACTCGCGCCCTTCGCTCGGCATGGGGTGCGGTGCCATTACCTGGCTAACATCGACGGCAATGAATTCCGAGAGGTTACAGCCGATCTGAACGTAGAAACAACGCTGTTCATTATCTCAAGCAAAACCTTCGGTACTCTTGAAACGCTGAAGAACGCGCAAGCTTGTCGAAGCTGGTATCTGGCCAAGGGCGGGACGGAAGAGAAGCTGTATCGCCACTTCATTGCTGTGACAAGTAATCGTCAAGCTGCGCTGGATTTCGGCATCCGTGAAGCAAACATTTTTCCTATGTGGGACTGGGTCGGTGGCCGTTACTCACTATGGTCGGCAATTGGCCTGCCGATTGCTCTGGCCATTGGCATCGCTAACTTTAAGGAACTGCTGTCCGGCGCGTACGCTATGGATCAACATTTCCTGAATGAACCATTGGAACAGAACCTTCCCGTTCTTTTAGCGGTACTTGGCGTTTGGTATCACAACTTTTGGGGTGCGCAAAGCTATGCGTTCTTGCCCTATGACCATAACCTGCGCAACTTCGTGAAACATCTGCAGCAGATGGACATGGAGTCCAATGGCAAAAGTGTTCGTCATGACGGCACGTCAGTTTCCTACACCACTGGCCCAGTAATCTGGGGTGGCGTGGGATGTAACGGACAGCACGCTTACCACCAGTTGTTGCATCAAGGGACGCCTCTAATTCCAGCCGACTTCATTGTGCCTGTGGTCAGCCACAACCCAGTGGCTGATCATCAGGAATGGCTGTACGCCAATTGCTTGTCTCAAAGCCAAGCGCTGATGCGAGGCAAAACCCGCGCTGAAGCTGAGGCAGAGCTAAAAGCCAAAGGCCTTTCGTCCAGTGAGATTGAACGACTGGCGCCGCATAAGGTAATTCCCGGTAACCGGCCAAGCAATACAGTTGCTCTTGAGATCATCAATCCACATAGCCTTGGTGCGTTGATCGCCCTTTATGAACACAAGGTCTTTGTCCAGGGTGTAATTTGGGGAGTCAATTCGTTTGATCAATGGGGCGTGGAGTTGGGCAAGGAGCTAGGCAACAGCGTCTACAACCTTCTGACTCGCTATGACGCGGAACCGGCAGATGATTCCTCGACGCAGGGCCTTATAGATTTCTTCCGGGGACGTCATCGTGGTTAGAGCCTCATAAGATTGGGTGGGACTAATGCCTTCCAGTCTTGGAGAAAACGAATGCCATGTAGTCGTGCCTCCGCGCATGTATTCACTCCTGTTGTACTTCTGAGGCTACAGGGTGATCGATCGGCCCTGCACCGTGATTAAGGAAGTTTGGGCTTCCAGGTTCGCGGCCTGAAAATACATTCCAAAGGGTAAAACTTACGACGATCAACTAACTCATTGGTTAAGTAATAGCTTGCTTACCGTAGTCACTCCGCACTGGCACTGCCTGGGTTCTTCTCATGCTTTGGCTCAGGTAATACGGTGCGCTTTCTATTCGATTTAACCTATTTCCCATTCGGGAACTTGTGCGTGGAGCTAGCTGCGTACTTGGTTACAAAGCGTGCTGACTCGCGTTATCGACCTTGTCCAATAAATATAAAAAACAAAAGGTGTTATGAATGAACGTTAAAACTCTCAGTGCAGTTCTGGGTGTGTCCTTTGCTGTCGGCTTTCTGCCTGTTGACGCGTATTCAACAGACTTCAGTGGTTATTTCAGAACCGGAGTGGGGGATTCTACTCAAGGAGGGAAACAGTCGTGTTTTCAGCTACCGGGCGCGCAGTCCAAATATCGCCTTGGCAACGAATGTGAGCAGTACATGGAGCTGGATTTGCGCCAGGATCTGCTTTCACTGGACGACGGCTCAATGCTTAGCGTTGAAGGCATGGCACAGTTTTACAACGAGTATGGCCATGAACCAAAATTTGACGGAGAGCACGGCTATACGCGGATGAGCCAGCTCTACGCAGAGTGGAGCAAGATGCCGGCATTGAATGGCGGTTCTTTCTGGGCGGGCCGTCGTTACTACAATCGAAACGACATCAATATTTCCGACTACTTCTACTGGAACCAAAGCTCAACGGGCTTTGGGCTCGACCAGGTCGCCTTGGGAGATCTGAAATACAGCTACGTGTTCTCACGCAAGGACAACGTCTTCCAAAAGGATTTTGTTACCCGACATGATGTGACCGTCAGCGGATTCAACACAAATCCCGGTGGCGAGGTTCAGCTGGGTGTCAGTTATCTGGACAAGCCGAGCCGCGAGGATGCTCATCAGGGCTGGTCGGTGGTTGCCCAGCACAAGCAGGTCGCGTTCCTGGGCGGAGTCAACAAGTTCGCTGTTCAATACGGCCGAGGGCCGGGCACCGCATTGGGTTACACCGGTGATACCACGCTGGATGAGAGCAACAAGAGCTGGCGGCTCGTGGAGTTTTTCGATTGGCAATTGACTCATGCTTTCAGTGGTCAAGTTGAACTGGTCTATCAAAAAGACACGCGCCCTGATGGTGATGATCAGAACTGGTTATCCATTGGTGTTCGGCCAATTTATGCGTTCACGGATCAGTTCAAGCTGATCACCGAGGTTGGGCGCGACCAGGTTGAAGCCGCAGACGGTACCCGAAAACTCACTAAGTACACCATCGCGCCGACTTGGTCACCGAAGGGCCCGGGATTCTGGGACAGGCCGGAATTTCGTCTGTATTACACCTACGCTACCTGGAACAAGGCTGCGCAACGCGCCGCCAGCTTGCAATCTCCGGGATCGGCTCTGTCTGATACCGGTGCGTTTGGTACAGACCTGCAAGGCTCCAACGTAGGAGTTCAGATCGAGTATTGGTGGAAATAAACTCCCTTGTTGACGCCGATGCCGAATTGAACCACGTGCCGACGCAAGACCGACCCACCTCAAAATCAGCACAAATCCGGCACAGACAACGGTTTGTGAGGAATCAGACGGGGTCAGTGACATCTCGGCAACTGGGTGTATTCGGCATCGGCACCAACAACGCTGACCTCTCCACGGAGCAATCACGATGTCGAATGCAGACCTGCTCCCTTCCCTACTCTTCAAGATCAATCAAAACCAGCTAGCCCTCGAAGCCGCGATCATGGCGCTTACCCTTTGGGTCGAGCAGCGCAGTTCGGGTGAGGCTGGAGGCAATGTGCGCAGTGCGCAGGCAACGATCAGCACGAACGAAGAGTTGATCAACATGTCGTTAGCGGTGCTCACGACGCCAGAGTGATCCCACCAACGGTGCTGCTCAATGCATCATCTGATTGCTGAAACGGGTAGGCAGTTGCTCTCTCTGGATATCTGGTGTGGGTCAGTTGATACCCATCGTACTGCAACGGACGCTGTATTTCAGAACTCTTAAGGTTTGCTTAAGGACTTTAAATGTCGCCGGCGGACAGACTTTCCTGAACGATCAGGAGAGCCGCCATGAACCCGCAATCGGTGATATCAAACCATCCATGCACCCTGGTACGGCCGCTGGGTGCCCTGTCCGGCTGGCAGGAGCGCCGCGCCAAGGAGCTGATGCTGCGTGACATGGGCAGCTGCGTTCGCATCAGCGAGATTGCCGAACACTGCAACCTGTCCCGTAGCCATTTTTCCCGGGCGTTCAAAAAGGTTACCGGCCACTCGCCGCAAGGCTGGCTGGTGATGATGAAAATCGAAAAAGCCAAAAGCCTGCTGATCACCTCAATGCCGATCACCGATGTCGTCTATGAATGCGGTTTCGCAGACCACTCGCATTTCACCCGCACCTTCAGCCGCCTGGAAGGGATGACACCCAAGGCATGGCGCCGGGCCTTTGATCATGTAGCGAGCCACCCTGGCCAGTCACCAGTGATTGATCGGGACATACCCGACTGGAGAATTCACGATAGCCTGGTCGACGGCGTGGGACAGTCGCGCGCACAGGAGCTGCACGCGTGAACTGATCGAGGTCGACAAAACGAACGCCTCCCCTTTGGCCGCTCATGCGGCCCTTTTTTATCAAGTGCTGGCCGGTGCCAGTGGCAGGTTGAAACAAATCCGGGCGCCCTGCTCGCTATCCTGGACCACCAGCGTCCCGCCGTGCGCGCCGATCACCGACCTGCAGATGGCCAGGCCCATTCCCATGCCGCTGCCTTTGGTGGTGTAGAACGCATCGAAGATCTGCTCGCGCTGGTGCGCGTCAATTCCGGGCCCGTTGTCCTGGAAGCAGACCTGGACATGAGCGTCCTTCACCGCTGAGCCGATGATGATGCGTCCATTGGGCAACCCTGCTCCGGCGATGGCCTCCAGCGCATTGGTGATCAGGTTGAACACCACCTGCTGGATCTGTACCGCGTCGACCGACACCGGGCATTGCGCATCGAGCCGGGTTTCCAGGCGCACGTTGCGGTTCGCCAGGTCGGTGGCAGTCAGGCGCACGACCTCACCGATCAAGTGATCGATTTGCATCGGCAACCGTTGCAACGGCGTCTGTTTGGCGAGTGCGCGCAGCGCCTGGACAATGTCGGCGGCGCGGGCGCTGTCCGAGCGAATGTCTTCCAGCCCCTGAATCGCCTCTTCCAGATCGGGCTGATCACGCTTGAGCCAGCGCAGGCTGGCCGAGGCATTGGACACGATGCCCAGCAGCGGCTGGCTGATTTCATGGGCAATCGAAGCAGAAAGCTCACCCATGACCTTGAGGTGCGAGCTACGCGCCAGCTCCGCGCGGGAACTGCGCAAGTCCGCTTCCATCTGCGCGCGTAGCTGGTTGTCCTCGACCAGCTGTTCATATAGCTTGGCGGTTTGCAGTGACACCGCGGCCTGAGAGGCGAGAATTTCCAGCATGGTCAGGCGCTGGGCGCTGAATAGCTTGGGGACCAGGCAGTTTTCCAGATAGACCAGGCCGATCAACGTGCCTTGTTTGAGCAACGGCAGGCATAACACCGACCGCACCTGGCGCTGTTGCAGATCGGCGCTGTAGGCCTCGGGACAATCGGCCCGGGCATCGTCGAGCACCAGGGTCGTGCGCGTGCGCATCGTGGCGTTGAGCACCGAGGCCGGCGCCATCTGTTCGAGCGGTTGCCCGGCGTCCAGAGCGACCCGTACATTGCCGGCTTCGACCGAAGCCGTCGCCGCCAGTTGCAGTTCGGCGCCGCTGACCATCATCAGCACGCCATTGTCGGCACCGGCCTGAATCATCAAGTGATTCATCAGGGTTTCGACCAGTCGTTCGAGCAGAACCTCCTGCGACAGTGCACGCGCCGCTTCGATCCCCACTTCAAGATCGAGGCGGACCTGGGTCACAGGCCGGATCGGCTCGAACGACGGCTCCGCACTCAGAAACGGGTGCAAGGTTTCCAATTGACGCGCCTTGCCTTCGGCGCCCCACAGGTTGTAGCAGTCGCGCGCGACACGCAGGTGGTGGCTGGCACCCGACACCAGCCCGTTGGGTAGGCAGATATCGGCCAGCTGTTCATGGGCCAGCGCCTGCTCATGGATGAAACCGGCCGCCGCCGCCGCGATCTGCGACTGATCGAAACAGCGGATAGCTACCAGTTCCTGACCGCGCAAACGGGCGATGACTCCCTCGATCAGCAGCAATTTGTTGCGGAAGGTTGTCGGATTGAGTTCGACCCACGGCAGGAACCGCTGGCGTTGCCGCTCGAGTTTTTCCAGTTTTTCCGCCACCTCGCCCGGCGCTTGCATGCTGCCCAGCGCCAGGCTGTAGAACAGGTGGTAATCGGCGAGATTGATATGCGCCGGAATGGACCAGGCCAGCGCGGCGGCTTCTTCGAAACGTCGCAATGCGTAAGGGATATCGCCGAAATAAAACGCTGACATGCCTGAATACAGCCAGGACCAGAACAGCGTCGGCTGCGACACACGGGTACGGTCGATGGGGCCGAAACGGTCATGTTCGATGCCATCCAGTTCGTCCAACGGCCGATGCAGGCGCCCGTCGCGCAGATCGGTGGCGAATGCCTGTTGCGCCAGCAGGATGCGCTCGATATCGATGTAATGAAATTGCTGCACCCACGCCAACCCATGCTCCAGTTCGTTCAACACCCCTTGCAAGGGTTCGCCCATGAACAGCAGGTCGGAACCGATGTGGTTGCAGGCGTAACAGGACATGCCCAGGTCGCCGCCGGCCTGGCCGCACTCGAATGCGGCGAACGCCTTCTGTCGAGCGTACGCCATCGGTCGGGTCCACGGGCTGACCTGATCGAGCGCCACCAACGTGCCTGTGCGCCCTGCTTCGTAGCCGTGCTTGTCGGTGAGTTCAAGCGCCACTTCGGCGAAGGCCTGCCCGTCCACATATTCGCCATAGCGCTCGGCAATCATCACGCCAAACCAGGCAAAACCGTAACCGCTGCTTGGCGTGGTGCCATGCAGCAGTGTGAGTTCGACCATTTTCGCCAAATGCAGAAAACGAATGTCGTCGTCGACGAAGAACGAAGAAATCAACGTACTGAGCAACTCCATGGCCGCTTCGACAGACGGGTCTTCGGCCTTCGGCAAATGCACCAGATCGGCGATGCGGCGTGCGCCGACAAGCTCACGAACCTGGGTAAATGCCAGGGTCAAATCGTTCTGTGAGGGCCTGCGCTGAAGGGGAATATCCAGCAAGGCCAGACCGTTCAGCGCCTCGGTGATCGCCCCCTCGTAATCGGAGTGCAGCGTGCGCAAGGTGGCCCGTAACCGATAGGTCTTCGCGCGGTCGAGCACTGTGGTGGCGTGGGTCAGGCAATCGTCGAGGCGGCGCTGGGCGCCTTCCAGATCGGCCAGGAGCATGTCGCACTCGGCAGCCAGCCATTGGGTGGCAAACGTCTGGCTGTAGAGGCTCGACCAACCTGTCTGGTCGAGCAGACTCTCGGCCGTGCGAAGATAGCCCACGGCCTGCTCGACAGCGGCGGTGTCCCGGGCGCGTTCGGCGGCTTCGACCAACAGCTCGACGAACGCGGCGCGGCGATGCGCCTCCAGTTCATCGGCGTCAATGCGCTGGACCTGACTGGCGACTTCGAACACACGCTCATGGATCTGCTCGCCCCAATGATCAAGCATGGTGCCAGCGATACGCGCATGCTCGGCGGCGCGTCCCGCTGGCGCCGCAAGCTGACAGGCCGCCTCAAGCACACGGTCATGGGGAAACACCAGTTGCTCGCGCTCACGCAGCAGAAAACCTGCATCGACCAGGCTTTGCACATCATGGGTGATCTGTTGCGGCTCACACGGCAACAGCCGATGCAGCAGTGATTCATCACAGCGCCCGCCGACGAAGCCGGCCGTGCGCAGCACTTCGCGTTCCATCGGTGACAGGCGTTCGAGTCGCAGTACCATCAAGTCCGCGACGTTGTCGGCGTAGCGATAACCGTCCACCTCCTGTTGATTCCAGACCCAGCGGCGACCCTGCACATCAAAGCGCACCAGACATTCATCGATCAATGCGCGCAACACCTGGCTGACGAATAGAGGATTGCCGGCCGTCTTGTAATGCACGACTTGCGCGAGCGCCTCAATCTCCTTGGGGTCGGCGTCCAGTTCAGCGGCGATCAGCTCCGCGACCGCGGGCACCGACAATGGCCCCAGCATGACGCTTGTACAGGGCAACGATTGCTCGCGACCCAGCACCTCCAGCACTCCCCCCTCGCGCTCGAGGGCCTGCGACTCGGCCTCGCGATACGCCAGGATCAACACCAGATGCCGGGGCCGCCGGGCGACGAAGGCCTGTAAAAACGACAGCGTCGAATCGTCCGCCCATTGCACGTCATCCACGAACAGCACCAGGGGGCGTCCCGGCTGAGCGAAGACTTCCAGTACATCGAGAAGGGTCCGGTTGGCGCGATCGAGCGCATGTCGGGCCGGCATGTTCGGCAGCTCAGGCGTGACCCCGATGACCAGCTCGGCCTCGGGCGCCAGCTCCACCAGAAGCCTGCCCCGCCCCTTAAGCCGTTCGACCAGTTGCTCGCCCAGCGTCTGCAACTCCAGAGCCGGCTTGCCCAGCAACTGGGTCATCAGCGACTTGAAGATTTCTGCCAAGGGTGCAAATGGAATTTCCTGCTGCAGCAGATTGCTCTTGCCGCTGGCCCAGTAGCCGGGGGCCAGGGGCCGGACACCCTGATGGATCAGCGTCGACTTGCCGGCGCCCGGCGCGCCACCGACCAGCAGAACCCGGGCAATGCCATCGCCGCCCACCTGATGCATCAGCTCGACCAACTGCGTACGTTCGGCCTCTCGACCAAACAGTACATCGCTGCGGGCCAAGGAAGGCAACGCATCGAAAGCGCCCAGGCGGAACGCGTCGATACGCTCATGTTCCAGCCACTGCTGTTGACACCAGGCCAGATCCGCGGCCATTGATTCGGCACTCTGGTAGCGGGCGCCCGGTTCTTTCGCCAGGCCTTTGAGCAGCACTCGGCAGATGCCTTCCGGTAGATCGGTGACATGAATCGCCGGTGATTGCGGCTGGACAGCGGCGTGCACGTGCAGCCATTGGGACGGGTCGCGGGCGGTGAGCGGCAGTCGGCCGGTCAGTGCCTGATAAAGAATTGTGGTCAGCGCATAGATATCACTGCGCGCATCAAAACTGACGGCATCGCGTCGGACCTGCTCGGGGGCCAGATAAGGCCATTGTTCCAGGCCGGGCAGTTCAACCGCGGGCGCCTCCCCGGCATGGCGGTGAAAATTCAGCAGTCTGACCGAGTCGGCAGCATCCACCACCAAGTGGTGGGGTAGCAGACTGGCATGTCGCACACCCATCTTCTGGACGCTCGCCAACGCGTTGGCCGCGGCTACGGCGATGGTCAACAAGCGCGCCAGTGGCAGCCCTGTGTCACTGATCAAATCAGTCAGCGGCACCCCAGACGCGGGATAGATCAACAAAGGCCCCTCGGCCGAGCGGATGAACGCGACAGGGGCAATCGCCAAGGCCGGATCCAGGCGCAGGTGAAAATCGCGCTCCAGCCGCTGGCATATGACAGGCCGCTGAATCGGCGCCCGGGCGGCGAGCCAGCGTGTGCCCGATGCCCGATCCCGGAGCGTGAACCAGGTCAGGTCGTTTTCCCGGCGCAGTATTGTGAAGGTGCAACGCTCCAGCCAGGCTTCATCGTGTACGACATCGAGACTGTGGGAACCGGATGCTGAGAGAGGGTTGCTGGGCATGAACAATCACCGCTGAAGATTCGTTTCGGGCAGAGCCTGGGAGTATACGCAAGGCTCTGGCCCGCGGGCTGCGTTCGAGCAATCCTGTCCGTCATTGGCACCAGAATGGCAGTTGAGGGCCCCCGTCGCCTGTGGTTTTTGCGCACTGAAATCGCCGCGTGTTATCCCTCGGGATAATTGCATTATGCGAGGCCGTCCCCTAGGGTGCGTTCTCAGTTAGTTTTCCCGTGAAAACTAACTGAGAACGCACCCTAGCGTGTAGCCCTGATGAAACGACGTTCCGGCGTCACTCCCCGTCAACGCAGTGCAGAGGAACGTATGATCCGACTCGGCCAAGCCACTATTTCCCTGGAACGGCGTGAAGCCTTTCTTGATGGACGGCCGCTGCGTGTCGGGGGCCGGGCGTTCGAAATCCTCTCGGTGCTGATGCAGGCCGATGGCCGAATCGTCAGCAAAGATGAATTGATCACACAGGTCTGGCCTGACACCGTCGTCGAGGAAAACAATCTGCAGGTGCAGATTTCCTCGCTGCGCAAGTTGCTCGGAGAAAAAGAGCTCATCCAGACGGTCCCGCGCCGAGGTTACCGATTATTGAAAGAACGTGAACCGCCCCTGCCCCTGTTCCACCCTGCGGCCCCGGGCCCCTTGGCGTCCGAGGATCCGCAGCGGATCGATCCTGACAGCGTGCCGGTGTTCATCGTGGACGATGAAGCCTCCGTGCGCACAGCGTTGAGCCGACTGCTGCGGGCCGAAGGCATCGTGCACCGGATATTCGCCTCGGCCGAAGAATTGCTCAGCGCTGACCTCGACATCGGCCCCGCTTGCTTGTTGCTGGACGTCAGCCTGCCCGAGGCGACAGGCCTGGAACTGCAATCCACACTCGGGCGGCGCGGACTTCCGTGGCCGGTTATTTTCATGACCGGTTTCGGCACCATCCCGATGTCGGTGCAGGCCATGAAAGCGGGAGCGGTCGAGTTCCTGACCAAGCCTTTCAACGACGGCCAGTTGCTGGACATCCTGCGCACCACCCGTCAGCGTGCAGCGACGGCGTTCGAGAAATGGCAACGCACTCAGAGTGCCCGTCAAAGGGCCGCCCTGTTGACCCCCCGCGAACACGAAGTGCTGCCGCTGATCGTCGCGGGTCTGTCCAACAAGCACATCGCCAACCGATTGGGCACCAGTGAAGTCACAGCCAAAGTCCACCGCAAACACATCATGGAGAAGATGCAGACGCGCTCGCTGGTCAGTCTGGTCAGCCTGTATGGCTTGATCAGCGCCGAGCCGGCGTTTGGCACGCAGGGTTCTTCATGACGATCGACACTGGCTGCACCGCCCCCGGATCATCCGGCAGCGTCATGATCATCGTCTGCATCGTGGACGACGATGCGTCCGTGCGCAAAAGCCTGGCCAACCTGCTTCGGTCGGCCGGATACCGCGCCCGGGTATTCGCCTCGGGCGAGGAATTCCTGGCCCTCGAAAACTTCAATGACATCGCCTGTCTGTTGCTGGATTTGAAAATGAACGGCCTGTCAGGGATAGACGTCATGCACGCACTGACGCTCAAGGACAGAAAATTCCCGGTGATTTGCATGTCGGCACATTGGGATGAAGCGATATTGGCTGAATCCAACCGCTATGAGCCCATCGAATGCTTGCGTAAACCGTTCAGCGGCGATGCCTTGCTGAGCGCCGTCGAGTTAGCGCTTCAATGCGAGCGTTGAACAGTCACGTGTTGGACGGCGATTGCGGCGTATCAGGATTGAGTTGCTGACGCCTGAATTGCCCTGGAGGCTGGCCGTGGATCTGGCGGAAGCGTCGCGAAAAATAAGCCTCGTCAGCGAAACCGCACAACCTCGCCACCTCCCCCACCGGCCGCGTTCCATTGAGCAGATAATTGCGCGCCGCGTGCATCCGGCGTTCG
Source organism: Pseudomonas sp. P4_B3 (assembly GCF_056402295.1). Taxonomy (NCBI): domain Bacteria; kingdom Pseudomonadati; phylum Pseudomonadota; class Gammaproteobacteria; order Pseudomonadales; family Pseudomonadaceae; genus Pseudomonas; species Pseudomonas sp. P4_B3. The sequence continues at coordinate 111,376 of NZ_JBFUHR010000004.1, read as the reverse complement.
AGCACCAGTTCGGTGAAGGTCTTGCCGATTTCCTTGCGCAACCAGTGCGTCAGGTACGTCGGTGACAGGTAGGTCGCGGCAGCAACCTTGATCAGGTTGAGGTCGGGGTCAGCGATGTTCTTGCGCAAATACTCGGACATTCGGCTCAGTGCGTCGCGTCGGCTGACTTCGGCGGCATTCTCTTCGGCCAGCCGTTTGAGCGGTTCGGCATACAGGGCACAGACGCTCCCCACCAATTGCAGCAGCAGGCCCTTGAGGATCTCGCGGGTGCCGAAGTGACGGTTTTCATCGAGCACGCGCATCTGCTCGATCAAGCCACAGACTTTGCTGAAATCCTCATCGGCCAGAATGAAATCCAGATGCTCCTGAAAGCGGAACGGCGACAACTCCGGCGCCAGCAGAATCGAGACTTCCTCGAGGTCCATCGGGTCGCACTGCAAGTGCGGCAGCAGGAAGGTCTGGGAAAAATTGATCACCATGAAATTGCTGTCGGCCGGATGCGGAATCACGTGCACGCGATGCGGCAGGATGAAGGCCAGCGTATTGCGCGGAAACGGACGTTCGACGCTGCCGATGTGCTGCACGGTATCGCCACCGAGGTTGACCTGGATCTGGAAATACTCATGGCGATGCGGGCTGGTTTCGGCGAGCCGGCCCTTTTTGTCGCGAATGTAGAAGTCCGTCAATTCGCTGCGTTGCTGCATGACGTAGGTGGGTACTCGGCTCGGAGACGACATTTCCTGAGGATCCTCGACAGGTACATGGATAGGTTGTCGTCGCGCCGCGACGCAGGCGGCGACCGCGATGATTGTGAAGGCAGACACCGTTGGCTTCAACACGTCATAGGATGACAACAACATACAGAGAGTTAATTGTATCCATGTGTGATGTGTCGTCTGTCCAAAAAACTACGCGCACACAAAAATAATTAATCATTTAAAAACATAGTGTTATTAAACAGATGAGGCAGAACGGTGGAAATGAGCTGATTTGTTTTTTTTTGGACACCTGCATGAATCGCCTTTTTAAGGAGAAAAAACGATCTAACGCCTCCGTTGATTTTGAGAGGTTGTACGACCACTGTGACAGCCAATGCAGCCCGACCCGTCCAAAAACAATCAAAAGGTGCGCCCCCATGAATCCGCTTTTTCCCCTCGCGACCCCTCCCCCGAACGCCTCTGACCGAAGGCGTATCTGAGCGCCTGACAGCGGCTGTCCGCGTCTCTCGCTCACGTAGCAATTGCTCTGCCCCGGCACTGGAGGCAACGGCTTCGGCTGCGCGCAAACATCTCGATTCTGCTAACAATAAAAAGGTCTACTCATGTCGAACTCGCAAACCTCCCCGTCCACCGCGCCGTCGGTGAGCGTCGGCGCCCGGGACGCCGCACTGCCTCAGCGCCTGCCAACGCGCCGGCGCTGGTTCATGCTGTCGTTGCTGCTGATTGCGACCATCATCAACTACATCGACCGCGTGAACATCTCGATTGCCGCACCGTTCATGGCCAAGGATCTGGGCCTGGACAAGATCGAAATGGGCCTGATTTTTTCCGCGTTTGCCTGGACCTACGCACTCGCCTTGGTCCCCGCCGGGTTCATCGCCGATCGCTTCGGTTCCCGGTTCACCTACGGGGTGTCGCTGATCAGTTGGTCGACGGTCACCGTGTGCCAGGGCTTTGCCACAGGATTCGCTTCGCTGTTCGGGCTGCGCCTGGCCGTGGGTGCCATGGAAGCTCCGGCATTTCCGGCCAACAGCCGCGCGGTCACGGTGTGGTTCCCGGCCCGCGAACGGGGCATGGCCAGCAGCATCTACGTGTGCGGCCAGTATCTGGGCACCGCGCTGTTTACCGGCGTGCTGTTATGGCTGGCGACGACCTATGACTGGCGCCATGTGTTCTACAGCACCGGGATTCTAGGGATTGTATTCGGTGTGATCTGGCTGTACCTGTACCGCGATCCGCTGAGCTGCAAGAACGTCAGCCAGGAAGAACTGAAGTACATCGAAGCCGGGGGCGGACTGGTCAAGAGCAGTCAGGAACGCACCAGGTTCAACTGGCGGCAGATCGCCGAGCTGTTCAGCTATCGGCAGATCTGGGCGATTTGCATCGGCAAGTTCGCCAGTACCTCGGCGTTGTACTTTTTCCTGACCTGGTTCCCGACGTACCTGATCGAAGAACGCAAGCTGACCATGATCAAGGCCGGGATCTTCGCGGTGCTGCCGTTCGTGGGCGCAACCGTCGGCATTCTGCTGGCCGGCATCGTCTCCGACTTGCTGATCCGCCGCGGCTATTCGATGTCCTTCGCTCGCAAGTTGCCCTTGGTGGTCGGATCGATGCTGGGTATGTCGATTGTGCTGGTGAATTTCACCGACTCGAACGTGATCTGCATTGCCGTGCTGACCATTGCCTTCTTCGCCCAGGGAATCGCTTCGTCGTCGTGGGCAGCCGTATCGGAAGTCGCGCCCAAGGAGCTGATCGGCCTGACCGGCGGGATCACCAGCCTCGCCGCCAACATCGGCGGGATCGTCACCCCGATCGTGATTGGCGCCATCGTCCACGCGACGGGCTCGTTTGCCTACGCCTTCTGGTTCATTGGCGGCGTGGCGCTGATTGGCACCCTGTCCTATTCGTTGTTGCTCGGTCGCTTGTATCGCATCGAGCTCAAGGCACGCTGAGCCCGGAAAACATGTGCGCAGAAAAGCGTTTTTCTCCAACACGAGGCGGCTTTCGTCCAACTTCGCAAAACGAAGCCGCCGTAGGCTGATGCTTCCAACAGGACCACGACAAAAATGACTATGACCGAATACGTTTTCACTCCGGATTTACCCGTGACCTTGCCAGTTGCCGGCAGCCAGCAGCGTTTCCCCGTTGGCCGGGTATTTTGCGTCGGCCGCAACTACCCTTGGCCAGACACCCAGGGCCAGTCCCGCCAGCCGCCCGTGTTCTTCATGAAGCCGGCGAGCAACGTGGTGGATGCGTTGGGTGAAGTGGCGTTCCCGCCGCTGACCGAAGAGTTTGCCCACGAAATCGAATTGGTCGTCGCCATTGGTGAAGGTGGCGCCAATATTCCGCAGAGTCAGGCGCTGGCCTATGTCTGGGGCTACGCCGCCGGGCTTGACCTGACTCGTCGTGATGTCCAGCGCGCGGCCAAGAGCAATGGCTTGCCGTGGGAAGGTGCCAAGGTGTTCGACGGCGCCGCGCCGATGACCGCCATCGTGCCAGTCACTCGCGCCGGACACCCGGACGGCGATTTGTGGCTGAACGTCAACGGCGAAGAGCGCCAGCGCGACAGCCTCGACAGCCAGATCTGGTCGGTCAGTGAAATCATCAGCCGCATCTCGCAGTCGGTGGCGCTGCGGGCCGGTGACCTGATCATGACCGGCAGCCCGGCAGGCGTCGATGTGCTGCAACCCGGCGACATCATCAACGCCGGGATCGACGGCATCGGCCAACTGGAAATGCGCGTCGGTCAGCGACCTTGAACCCGGCACACGCCCTCGTGAATTGAAAAAGGAGATAACAACATGAACAGTCCTTTGAAAGTGGCCCTGGTGACCGGCGCCGGTAGCGGAATCGGCCGCGCCGTGGCGCTGGCCCTGATGGCCGACGGATTCACCCTGGTATTGGCCGGGCGCCGGCCGGAGCCGTTGCAGACATTGGTCGAATTGGCGCTCAGCGAGGGACACGAAGCCTTGGCGGTGCCCACTGATGTGCGCGATCCGGCCAGTGTCGATGCGCTGTTTGCAACCATTGCCGAGGTATACGGACGCCTCGACGTGGTGTTCAACAACGCCGGGGTCAACGCCCCCGCCGTGCCGCTGGATGAGCTGACGTTCGAGCAGTGGCGCAACGTGATCGACACCAACCTCAACGGCGTTTTCCTCTGCGCCCGTGGAGCCTTCGCACTGATGCGCCGGCAACAGCCACAGGGCGGACGCATCATCAACAACGGCTCGATCTCGGCCCATACCCCACGCCCGTTCAGCAGCGCCTACACCGCCAGCAAACACGCGGTGTTGGGACTGACCAAATCCCTGGCCCTGGACGGGCGCGAATTCAACATCGCCTGCAGCCAGATCGACATCGGCAACGCCCTCACCGAGATGTCGGTGCGCATGACCAAAGGCGTGCGCCAGGCCAACGGCACCATCGCCGTGGAGCCGATGGTGGACGTCAAGCATGTGGCCGATGCCGTGCGCTACATCGCCGGTCTGCCGCTGGAGGCGAACGTCTTGAACATGACCGTCATGGCCAGCGCCATGCCGTTTGCCGGTCGCGGTTGAACCGGCCTTTTTATTGCGCTACACGAGGTTTACATGAAGCCAGAAGTCTTGCAGCTCAGCCCGATCCTGATCCCCGAAATCAACGCGCGGCTCGATGAGTTGTTTACCGTCAGACGTTACTTCCAGCAGGCCGACAAGCCGGCTTATTTGCAGGCGCACGGCGCGAACATTCGCGGGGTGATCACCGGCGGCCATACCGGTATCAGCCAGGCGCTGATGGCGCAGCTACCGAAACTGGAAGTGGTGGCGGTCAACGGCGTCGGCACCGATGCGGTGGACCTGGCTTACGCCAGGGATCGCGGGATTCGCGTGACCGCGACCATTGGCGCGCTCACCGAAGATGTCGCCGACCTGGCCATCGGCTTGTTGATTGCCGTGTGCCGCGGGCTGTGCACCAGTGATCGTTACGTACGTTCGGGGCAGTGGCCGCACAGCCCGACGCCGTTGGCTCCGTTGCCGTTGGCGCGTCAGGTGTCGGGCATGCGCATCGGCATCGTCGGCATGGGCCGGGTCGGCCGTGCCGTGGCGACCCGGGCCGCAGCGTTCGGCTGCCCGATCAGTTACACCGATTTGCAGCCAATGAGCGATGTGAACCACACCTTCGTTGCCGATCTGAAGCAACTCGCGGCCAACAGTGACGCGCTGATTCTCGCCGCCGCTGCCGACAAGGCTGAAGCCATCATCAATGCCGAAGTGCTGCAAGCGTTGGGCACAAGTGGGTATCTGATCAACGTGGCGCGTGGCAAGCTGGTCAACGAGGTCGATCTGGTGGCAGCGCTTGCCGCCGGTGAGATCGCGGGTGCGGCGCTGGATGTGTTTGTCGATGAACCGAACGTGCCCGAGCCACTGTTTGGTAAAGAGAACGTAGTGCTGCAGCCCCATCGCGCGAGTGCGACGCTGCAGACCCGCACGCGGATGGGCGAGATGGTGGTGGCGAGCCTGGTGGACAGTTTCGCCGGGAGAATACCGCAGGGTTCTGTGACTGACTGAAGGGTGGCTACCGAGGGGACCTTGCGTCCCCTCGACGGCTCGATATCAGGTGAACAGATCGACGCCCAACTGGAAGGCGACCCACAGCGCGAGGCCTGTCGCAAACAGCAGCGCGACGTTTTCAAACAGGCTGTTGCGATACTTCTTGTCCAGCAGCGATTTCTGGTTGGACATGATCAGCGGGCCCAGGGAAATGACCGGCATGCCAATGATGTTCAGCGCGCTGACACCGATGGTCAGGGTCACGAAATCCGGCATGCCTGGCAACGACCAGACCAACGGCGTCACAAGGCATCGGTAATCAGCATCGGGACGCGGTGGTCTTGCCTGAAATACTGGCAAACAGCGTCGCGAATACGCCGATGAAGAATACGTACCAACCGATCGGGCCGAAGAAAATTTACAGTGCCTTGCCCAGGTCGCCCAAGGTCTTGAGGAGAGCGCCCTTGGGTAACCAGTATGCGAATAACTCAAGGTTATTCGTTCCTTGAATTGCCGTTGCGACCACAATTGCGGCAGCTGTTACAGCGTTCGCTGGGCGTTAAACAGGCCAAGTGAAGACCTGCCACCTTACCTGTACTTGTGACTCACGTCGTTTGAATAGGTCATAGCGATTACAGCAGGCATCCCCGATGCTTTCGCGTACATCTGTCACGAGCTTGTCCTGCTGAACTGCGGCCACTGCTTCCCAATCGTCTAACGGCAGTATTTCGGTCAGCGGCAACAGCCTTGGCGGTTTTCCAGCATCAATAGGATCACTGACTACATCGGGGGCGGACACAGCACTTGGACTGACAAATGAATCAGCATGCCGCATGCTCGGTAGGGACTGCACTCCTTTGGCAAAATCCTCCCATCAAGCAGGACGGACATTGTCAGCCGAACGCTGCTCCCATGGCGGACAAGGTGACCATGCCTCTACAAGCTTATCGATGAAGAGGCGTACCTTGGGAGACAGGTGTCGCTTGCTCGGGTAGATCACACGGATAGGCTCTGCTGCCTCGACATACTCTGCAAGCAGTTGAACGAGCTTGCCGCTGCGTAGCTCATCGTTAACCACGTAGGACGGAAGCGTCGCAATTCCCAAGCCTGCGATAGTTGCTTGATGCAACGCTTCTGCGCTGTCCATCTGCAGCCGCCCAGCATGAGTGACCGAAACAGGCTGACCTTTCACACGGAAATTCCAGGGAAGCAATCTCCCCCCGCTCACGAAATGCAGGCACTCGTGCGCGGACAGATCTTCGGGTGTTTGAGGCTTTGGATGCTCAGCCAGATACTTGGGCGAAACACAGGTGATCATTTGCTGATAAGCCACCGTGCGCGTGAGCAATCGAGAGTCCTCCTTGGGAGGGCCAATGCGCATGGCTAAGTCGAACCCCTCATCGATCAGGTCTACCAGCCTGTCCGAAAACGTGACGTCGATGCTGAGCGAGGGCCAATCTTTCAAACAGCATTCGATGTGATGAAGAACGTGAAGCCTGCCCAAGGCAACTGGCAGGCTCATCCGCAATCTCCCACTAGGTGTCGAACGACGAAACGCGAGCGCGTCCTCAACATCGTCGAGATCCTGTAAGACCCCAACACATCGCTCATATAGAACCTGACCGTCATCCGTCATGCTCAGGCTGCGGGTTGTGCGGTTGAGTAAACGCACCCGCAATCGGGTCTCTAGCCTGACAATCGACTTACCCACTGCCGAACGGGTAAGACCGAGTTGCTTGGCCGCTGCAGTGAAGCTTCCAGAATTTACTGAACTTACGAAAGCGGCGATGTCGTTCAGGTTATGAATTTCCATACGACCTCAGCTTCTCACGATGGTGGGGCGCCTTTGCACCCGTTATAGGGAACCAAATTCCCTAATAATAAGAATAATATCTCAATTAGACACTCCCTTGCCCACCGATCTATTGAGGTCAATATGAATACCGAAGTACAAACAGCCGTTCAAACCTGGGCCAACAGCCTGAGCGATTTGGTACCTGTTCTTAAGGGAATCGATACCAACACGAAAATGAGCGATATCCGCGATTCCTATGCAAAAATGCTTGCGCAGAATCCGGCGCCTGCTGGGGTCAAGTTTGAAGGCGTGGACATGGGCGGTGTCCCTGGCACGCTGGTAACTCCGGATGAGGTCAAGACCGACGCAGTCTTAATGTACATCCACGGTGGGGCGTACATAGTTGGTCGTCCTGACGGCTACCATGGCATTGGCGGCAACTACGCAAAAATGCTTGGAGCCCGGGTGTACATGCCTGACTACCGCCTTGCTCCAGAGCATAAGTTTCCAGCATCCATCGACGACACTTTGCGCGCATATGAGTGGTTGCTTGAACAAAAAATCCCGGCAAACAAGATTGCATTTTCAGGCGAGTCAGCTGGCGGCGCGATGGTTGTAAGCGTCATGGTGGCGGCAAAATCCAAAGGGCTTCCATTGCCTGCGGTCGGTTCCTCCATCTCGCCTTGGGCAAACCTTGAACACACAGGCGCCTCCATGAGCAACCGTGAAGGCCTCGATCCGCTGAACTCCAAGCCTGTTCTGGATATCCTTGCCAGAGCGTTCCTGGGCGACACGCTGGCCAACCACCCTTTGGCTTCTCCTGTTTTTGCGGACGTCACTGGACTCCCACCAATGCTGGTACAGATTGGCGAGAACGAGCTGATGCTAAGTGACGCTATGCGCCTTGCAAACCACTTGGCGGACAACCGTGTCCGAGTCAATCTGGAAGTGTGGCCTGCAATGTTCCACGCCTGGCACTTCTACTCCTGCATGCTGCCAGAAGGTCAGCAGGCGATGGAGAGCTCAGTACGCTTCATTGAGGCTGGTCTGGTCGACGCCTACCGCTGAGTCGAATGTCAGAGCGCGACAGCTTTCCCGGTTGTCGCGCTTCTGCCCCATAGGGCCGCCATCACTGGACAAATGGCTAACAGACGCTGATCGCCGCCGGAGGGTCCTCGCACATCAAACCCACCGAAACACAGGTAAGATCCGAGTTGCCACGTTTTCGTCCCGAGAAGGTACGCGCCTTTGTCGAGCTATTGGAAGTTAGAGGGCAACAACGTCTGTGTAATGCTAAATAACGTTTGGCCGATTAATCACGCGGTACTCCGCACTGCGAACGCTTCCACTAACACCATCACGCTCTACTCTGGTTCGATTTTCAAGTCACCTTCCAAGGATTCTGACGCCATTTGTTCTGGAAGAACTCGATAAATACCCGAATGCGTGGACTCAGGTGTTTTCGATCTGAATACAACAAATAGATAGGTTCAATAACCCCTGACTTGAACTCCTCCAGCAGAGCCACCAGCGTTCCGGCTTTTACATCGAGTCCAATGTGGAAATCGGCAAGTTTTACGACCCCGGCCCCCGACAGGGCCATGTCTCGCAGTAGATCACCTTGAGTAAAAGACGCACTGGCTGTAACGGGGACCGAGACACCCTCACCGTCTTGAAGAAACGACCACTTGTTCCAAGGGCTCACAAAGCTGAAGTTAAAGCATCGGTGGTCCAACAGATCTGCCGGTTTAGCCGGAATACCATGCTCGGACAGGTACTGCGGCGACGCACAGATCAGCCATTCACACTCACCTATTCGCTTGGCTATACGCGAAGAGCTGGGCAGCACTCCGCTGTGGATGGCGATATCGAGCCCCTGCTCGAAATGGTCAACGAATTGCGCGCCCAACTGAATCTCAACATCCAGTGATGGATACAAATCCAGAAACTCAGGAAGCCAAGGCACTATTTGGTGCTTGGCAAAAGAGGTCATGGTGTGAATACGAAGGGTTCCACTGACTCTCGAGGGTAAAGCTTCTGCCAGGGAGTCAGCCTCGTTCATGGCCTCAACGACTGCCTTGGCACTACGCAGGTAAGCGGTGCCCTCCTCGGTCAGCGTCAGAATGCGTGACCCTCTCTGGAAAAGCCGAACTTGCAGTCGGTCCTCCAATCGAGTGATCAATTTACTGACTGCCGATGGCGTGATGTTATGAGCGCGAGCAGCAGCCGAAAAGCTTCCACACTCGGTAGACCAGATAAAGGCGAGTAGCTGTGAGTAATTGTCCATGCCCTATCCTAACGTAAATTGTTCAGACTCATGCTCCCTGAGCGACCATAAGAAAAAACGCGCCGAAGCGCGTTTTTTTATGGTCCGAGTTACCGGATGAACTGCTCAATGTAGTCGTCTGGCAAACCCAGCGTTTTATAGTGAGCGCGGGCGGATTCGAGCTTGGTAAAAACGTCTTCATAGCCCACTGCAACACCCTGAGGATCGACGTAAGTGTAGCCACCTTGAACGTGGAACCAGGTGATCATTTCTTCGACATCTTCAGGCACGAACAGAGTGTGCGTTTCACCTGGTGGCTCATACGCAAAAGAGCCCTCTTCGGCTACCCAATCGTGTTCGAGGTAATACCAGCGCCCCTTCAGAACGATCGCATGCACGCCGCCGGTGTGCCGGTGACGAGAAAGGACGCCGGCCTGACGCACACGCAGAAGGTTGATGTAGTACCCGCCACTGGTGTTGAGCAGAAGAGGCTTGAATGAAACAGATTTGGTGACGGGAACCCACAACTCGTCATCTTCCAGCCATTGGGTCATTACACCCGGGTGAACCATGTCTGGCGTCATGTAGGGAACTTGGGGCAACTGATACGGAATCGCGAGTTCATCAGGTTTGACAGGAGTATTCATTACTGGACCTCTCAGTTTTTATTAACGAATTCACAGCACGATGATTGCGCTCTGATTTCCGCTGACTGAAAGGTTATGGCAGTGATCCCTCGATGAAAATAGCTACAATTTCAAACCACCTGTGACGCACAGTCATAGGCGGCGCGAGTCTTCCGTCGGGCATTTAGCCGGCGGAATCAGGACTTCACAGGGGCGGTGCTTTGCCTTACTACAAGGTCAATTTGAACGCGCTCACGCCTGGCAACCGGGCGGCCTTCGATCATCGCAATTATGTTATTAGCGCTACTGATGCCAATGTCGGTTGAGGGCACACAAACAGTCGTGAGCGCTGGTACTGAGACCGCCGCGAAGTCGATGTCATCAAAACCGGTAATGGACAACTCTGTGGGCACATGGATGCCTTGTAAGCGCGCTTCTGCAATGGCCCCCATGCAGGTTACGTCCGTACTACAGACAATTGCAGTTGGCCTTGGCGTCAGCTCCATCGCCATCCTGAGCCCCGCCCGGCCGCCTTCCAGCGTAAACGGCTGCTGAATGATCTGCGTGGGCGCCAGCTCAATCCCCGCCTCCTTCAATGTCTCTGCAACCCCCTTGAGCCGGTATTTAGCCCGTTCGTTGTAGGCGACTACTCCACTGATCATTGCAATATTTTTGTGACCCAGATCCACAAGATGTCTAGCCACCATGCGTCCCCCTTCTTCGTTGCTGAAACCAACGCAATGGTGAGGGTGAGAACCGTCCAATGACCACATCAGGATGAAGGGGCAATGCGAGGCATCAAGCGCGTCATACACTGCTGGACTATGTTCCGTCCCCACTAGCAACAACCCTTCGATACCCCGCTCAATCATGTTGCGCACATTGATCAGCTCGCGCTCCTGATCATACTCATGGGACGAAATGATCAGGTGGTAACCCAACTCATTCAGACGCTGCTGGAGGGCCTGAACCGCTTCGGCGAATACGGGGTTGTTGAACGTGGGAAAGATCGCACCGATGCTGTGGGTCCGGCGCGAAGCGAGCGCCCTCGCTGCTCCATCCCGGACATAGCCGAGCTTGAGGACCGCCGCCGCAACTTTTTCGAGTGTCGCAGGTTTTACCAAGTGGGGAGTTGAGAGCGCCCGGGATGCACTGCCGATGGATACACCCGCCAATTCGGCAACGTCTTTAAGTTTGGGCTTTTCATTTTTTTTCATTAGAAAGTCAGCATTCCTGGAACGACGCGGTGACCGACGATCGCCGCCAATCAGCGTCCAAGCCTCGGTTTTTCGAGGTAGGAGCGATCATCATGCTAACAATTTTTTAAATCGGAAGGGATGATTCGAGCGCACAAAAAAGAGGGGACCCGAAGACCCCCTAAAGCGTCGATTCTATTTGATAACGATCGGGTTGACCGGCGCCCCGGTGCCACCAACCACCTTCAAAGGCGCTGCGGTATAAAGGAACGTCCATTGATTGTCCTCGGCACAATCCGCCGCCAGAGGATCCAGTTGCGCTATCTCGGTCAACGTGACGCCCAGGTTACGCATCAGGGCATTGTGAAGCGGCAATGCCACACCCGAGACGGGATCAACTGTCACTTCGTTGGCAATGGTGTCGGTGACGAGGTTGGGAATTTCCATCTCGTGAAACCAACTGACCAACTCCGGGCTGTAAGTGAGACCCGGCTCGATGAAATCTTTATAAAACTCTTCTGGGTCTCGGTAGTAAAAAGAGCCGATCCAGCCAGTTCTGATGATCAGGATGTCACGCTTGTGAATCGTCACACCTTGAGCTTGCGCGGCCTTCATCAAGTCCACATGATTAAACGTCTCGCCAGGGTCAAGAACGTCCTTGCCGCGATACCGCGCGATGTCGATCAGAATGCCTCGCCCGACCACGCCTCGCTCGCCGATCGGTGCGACGCTGGCCTTGGCCAATGAACCGATCGTGGTATCGGCGTCATAACCGTTCCAGATTTGATCGTCATACCAAACGTGACCCAAGGCATCGTATTGAGTCGACCCCTGAAGATGGAAAAACATCACGTCATCGGCATACTCATAAGAGCCCGGAAAGTGCGGGCCCTTGCCGCAGTTGTAATGGCCCCTGTCCATGATATTCATCCGCTTGGCCTGCGAGCGCCCAGGCCAGATCGGGTCGCCTTTGGGGTCGGCCATTCGGACCTGCAATGTGAAGGTCTTGCCTTGCTTGACCTCGGCAATGCCCTTGAGTACTTCAACGCCAGTCAAATAGTTGAGAGCGCCTACCTCGTCGTCCGGGCCCCATTTGCCCCAGTTTTTAGGAGAGTCTTTCAGCAGTTCGTGAATATGAGGCACAGTTTTTTCGTTCATTTTTTTGATCTCATTTTTTATATTTTTAAGGCAGCACGGTGGCAGTCGATTAACGCCCAATCACAGGGCGGATGACGTCACGTTTGTCAGCCGCGAGCCGATGTTGTCAGCCGCTGCCAACCCAATAACGAGGCGCTCGTAATTCAAGGGTGGATTCATGTTTTTGGCGTAGGCAGCCGATAAAGTGGCTTCCACCATGGTGTTGATTTGCGCCGTAGTGAACGGGGTGTTCTGACCCAGCTCAGCGAATGTGACGGGCAGCTTCACGTCATGCAGCAGGCGGGCAACCTTATCGATCTCCTCCACGGGACGCCCCTCTACAGCCATCTGCACCAACGTGCCGAAAGCTACCAACTCACCGTGCAGCATCGATGCCATCGCAGGTATGGCCGTCAGCCCTCGTACCAATGCATGGGACAGAGACAGTCCACCACTTTCAAAACCCACACCACTGATCAAGACAGTGCCCTCGATTACCCGCTCAACGTCGTCATTAACCTCTTTACGACAAACAGCCTGGTAAGCCGAAACGCCATACTGCATCAGCGTGTCGAAAACCATATTGGTCAGCATCAACGCGGTATGCAGCGCCGGTGTTCCGAAGGAATTATTGCCGCCCGCGGAGTAGCACTGATGCGCTTCGAATTTTTTACTAATGGCATCGCCAATGCCCGCAGCAAAAAACCGCGCCGGTGCCTGAGCGATGACGTGGGTATCAACAATGACCGCAGAAGGGTTCATCTTCAGGAACTCCACTCCTACCACTTTATGATCGTCATCGTAGAGAACGATCAGTCGACTGGTGGGTGCATCACTCGACGCAATGGTCGGGCAAACGATGATAGGGACGTTGAGATTGACCGCCAGTCCCTTCGCCGTATCAATTGTCTTGCCTCCACCCAGCGCGATGATTGTGTCTGGCGAGTGAATCAAGGCTCGTTCCGACAACCGGGCAATGGCCGCGTGCGTGCATTCTCCTGGAAACTCGATGTGCAGAGGCTCGAAGCCATGCGCTTGCAAGGCGGTGCCAACCTCCGGCCACAGATGCCTGGCGACAAACTCATCGCAGAGTACCAGCGGACGCGATCGCCCCATGTCGGTCAGTATCCTGCCCAGCTGTTTCAAAGCTCCAGGCCCCTGCTCGTACCGTCCCGGGAAACCCATCGTTTTAACCATGGCCGACGCCCTCCAAAAAAATGTTTACCGCTTAAATTCGAGCTGTCAAAAACGCTCTGGATAGAGCCAAAAAAACTCATTACTTACCTTCACTCGTCACCGCATTAACCATCCGCCCGCGACATCAACGACTTGCCCAGTAATAAAGTCGCTTTCATTTGATGTGAGGAAACACGCCGCCTTGGCAACTTCAAGCGGTGTTCCCAGCCGGCGTAACGGCGTCTCATCGACAACGGCCTGATTGGCCAGCGCTGAAACTGTCTTGAGCAAGGGGGTTTCGATCCGCCCTGGCGCCAACGCATTGGCCGTGATTCCGAACGGCCCCAGCTCGCCGGCCAGGTGGCGGGTAAAACCAATGACCGCCGCCTTGGTCGCGCTGTAGTGAGCCGCGACAATCGGCAAAAATGCGCTGCCGGCCACTGATGACATGTTGACGATGCGCCCGAAGCCGCGCCCTACCATGCCGGGTGTCAGCACTCGGACGAGGTTAAAGGAACCATTGAGGTTGATATTGACCACCCGCAGCCACTCCTCGGGCGCCATTGTCCAGATCGGCGCAGGGGCGCCGTCGTGTTTGGGTGATATACCGGCGTTATTGATCAAGGTGTCGATGGGGCCCAACTCATGGATCAAGCGTTCACAGGCGTCAGCACATGCTTGATAATCCGCGACATCTGCCTGCGCCCAGCCGACCGCAAACCCTGCCTCACGCAGTAGCTCGGCCTGTTGCTGCACCTTCGCGGCGTCGGCATCGATCAGGGCGACAACCGCGCCTTCCTGGCAATACAACTCAGCGATCGCAGCACCAATGCCGCCACCGGCCCCAGTGACCAATACGACGCGCCCGGAGTGTCTGGAATTTGTCATAGCGTGTTCTCATCTTTGTTGCGCAGTAATAAGTGCACAGCACAGGTCGACTCGATCAGAGCCCCAGGTAGGCACGTTTGACATGAGGGTTATCGAGAAGCTCTTGGCCCGTGCCGCTCAGCACTACCTCGCCGTTTTCAAGTACGTAGCCTCGATGCGCGATACGCAGGGTATGGACGATGTTTTGCTCGACGATCAGCACGGTCGTGCCCAGCTCCAGGATCTTGTTGATGATCTCGAAAACCTGTGAGACCAGCAGCGGCGACAAGCCCAACGACGGCTCGTCGAACATCAATAGCTTGGGTTCGGCCATCAGGCCTCGAGCGATGGCGACCATCTGTTGCTCACCGCCCGAAAGCGTTCCAGCGTTCTGATCCAGGCGCTCACGAACCCGTGGAAAGAGATCCAGAACATCGTCGAGACGTTTTTTGTAACCCGCACGAGCGCTGCGTTTGTAGGCCCCCATCAACAGGTTGTCGCGCACGCTAATGAACGGAAACAACTGACGCCCTTCCGGTATCAACGTCAGGCCGGCATCGACAATCTGATCCGGACGATTGCCGTCAATGCGCTGCCCTTCGAATTCGATCGTGCCCTGGGAGGGGGTAACGATGCCGCACAGACTGCGCAAAGTCGTGGTTTTACCCGCACCGTTGGCTCCGACGATGGTCACCACTTCACCGGCATTGACCTCGAAAGAAACGCCACGAAGGATTTCAGTACCGCCATATCCGCTATGGATGTTATTGAGCTTAAGCATGGCTGTACTCCTTGCCGAGATAGGCTTCGATCACCTGTGGATCGCTGATGACATCCTTCGGCTCACCTTGCATGAGCAAAGCCCCGGAGCTGATTACGATGATGCGGTCCGACAGACTCATGGTTGCTTGCATCAGGTGTTCGATCATCAAGACGCTGACGCCGGAGTCGCGGACTCTGCGAATGACGGCGATCGCCTTGGCCACATCCGTTGGGTTGAGTCCGGCCATCACTTCGTCCAGCAACAAGATCCGCGGACGAGTCGCCAGGGCACGGGCCATTTCAAGCCGCTTCATACCGCCGACGGTGAGGTTGCGTGCCCGAGTATCCAGCAGGTTGGTGAGCTCGGTCAGTTCAGCGACTTGCTCCGCGACTGCCCTCGCCTCCTTCGCATCAGCCGTGTGCATGAATGCACCGAGCATGATGTTTTCGCAGACACTCAAATCAGCGAACGGTTGAACGATCTGGAAGGTGCGCCCGATACCGGCCTTGGCGAACTCGGCCGGGCTGTTCGGGGTAACCCACTCTCCACTGCGCAGGCGAACTTTGACCTGCCCCTTGGAGGGCACAAGGAAGCCGGAGAGCTGATTGAAGACCGTGGTTTTACCCGCGCCATTCGGGCCGATTACACCGACGATTTCGCCTTCGGCCAAGCTCAGCGACACATCGTTGGTCGCATGCAGCCCGCCAAAGAATTTGTGCAGATTTTCAGCAACCAGAATGGGTTCGCCGCTCATTACCAATTGCGGTTCAGGCGCCGTGGATTCAACTGCCCTGTCAACGGTAGCAAGTGGCCGGCGTCCACCGGGCAGCGCGTCGATCCAGCCGAACACGCGCGCGCCAAATCGCC
Source organism: Pseudomonas sp. P4_B3 (assembly GCF_056402295.1). NCBI lineage: Bacteria > Pseudomonadati > Pseudomonadota > Gammaproteobacteria > Pseudomonadales > Pseudomonadaceae > Pseudomonas > Pseudomonas sp. P4_B3. The sequence continues at coordinate 95,432 of NZ_JBFUHR010000004.1, read as the reverse complement.
CCACCACACCCTGCGGAATCGTCAGCACGACCACCACCAGTACAATGCCGTAGACCAGGCCGTGAACTCCGCTGCCCATGTCGCCAAGCCAGCCGCGCGCAAGCTCCGCCAATGGCAACACCAACAACGTCCCGATCAAGGGCCCCGAAACAGTGCCCAGGCCGCCGATCAGCGCGAACATCGCTATCTGAATCGACATCTCCAGCGAGAACATTGAGCCGGGCTCGATGAAGGTCAGATACATCGCGTGGAAACTGCCCACCAGGCTGGTGAGGAATGCCGATAAGACGACCGCAATCAATTTGACTTTGACCGAGTTCACACCCACCGCATGCGCCGCATCTTCACGCTCGCGAACTGCAATCAGGTAATAACCCAAGCGTGAGTTCTTGATCTTCCAGGACACCGCCAAAGTGATGATGAGAAACCCAAAAGCGATCAGCAGATAGGGCCAGCGCGGGCGAAACAACATCCACTCGACGCCCAACTTAAGCGGTACGCCCAAGCCAGCGGCACCACCGGTCACGTCATGTTGATTGATGGCCATCAGCCGCACGACTTCCAGTACCGCTATCGTCGCCAAGGCAAAAAACGGCCCGCGCAATCTGAAGCAAGGCCAACTGATCAACACCGCTACCATGGACGACAGGGCCGCGCCCACAAACATCCCGATCCACGGACTGATGCCGAGATTTATCATCAGCAGCGTGGTGGTATAAGCCCCAACACCATAAAACACCGCATGGCCCAGCGAGAGCTGACCAGCAAAACCTCCGACAATGTTCCAGGCGCTCGCGAGCGCTGCATAACTGCAAATCAGGATGAACAGGTGGTAAACGAAAGGAGAACCAGCCGTGAGCGGAATGACCAATAGCAATGCCAGAACCAACACGCTGACATAGACACGCGGATGCAGAATATTCATGACCATTCTCCTTATTCAGAGCCGCGACCGGCGCCAAACAGGCCTGTCGGACGGAACACCAGGATGCCCAGGAAGATCGAAAAATAAACGACCTCCTTCAGGTCTGGAGCGATGTAGTAACCCGCAAGGCTGTCGACGATTCCGATCAGCATCGAGCCCACGAGGGCCCCTGAAAGACTTCCAAGGCCGCCGAGTACAACGATCACAAATGCGGTCAGGACAAAGAACGTGCCTACCGTAGGGAAAACCGGGTATTGAGGTGCGATAAGGCCAGATGCGACGCCCAGGCAGGCGCAGCCCAAACCGAATGCGAATATGTAGATTTTCTTTATGTTGACGCCCATCAACTGCGCCGCGTTGCGATGCTGCGCAGTGGCCCGAACGGCTCGACCCAGGAAGGTGTTTTGCAAAAACCAGTGAAGGCCCGCGACCAGGGCGAGTGACATTGCGAAGGTGATCAACTGACCACTGCTTACGCGAAATGCGCCCATGGTGACGGTACTGGTGCCAAAGCTAATGTTCTGCACAGTCATGACGTCGGCACCGAAGATCAACAGCGCGCCGTTCATGAGGGCAATCGAGACGCCCACGGTCGCGAAAATCTGGATGTGCCCTTCAGCGCTGAGCAACGGCTGAATGATGAACCGTTGCATGGCAGCGCCCGCGGCAAACAGAATGATCGTGGTGGGAATGATCGCCACATAGGGATGAATGCCAAAATGAGCGTTCATCAAATACACCGCGTACAGACCTATCATCAAAAACTCGCCGTGGGCGAAGTTGACCACCCTGACGATGCCGAAGATAAGGGTCAGGCCTATGCTGATAATGGCTAACGTGCCACCGAGCAATAAGCCGTTCAGAAGCAGCTGGATGAAAATTTCCATGGTTTGCGCCCTCTTTTCGAGCGAGCGAATCCGTGAAGCTCAATGATCAAGCTTCAACAGGATTACAGGCTTCAGGGTTGATCGGAAAAGCGAGCTTTTGCTACAGCCGAAGCTTCGGGGTAGATGGTTTTCAACAGTCCGTTCTGCCACTGCATGATCGCGGTGTTGGCGCGTTGGTTCTGGCCATTCTCACCGAACCTGGCGCCGATGCCTGCGGCCGTTCCACCGACTGGAATATCCACGCTCGCAACCGATGCACGGATCGCGTCGGCCTCCAGCGACGCGCTTTTTTCCATGGCATCAAGGAAGACTTTCGCACCGACATAGTTAATCAGGCTGTGGCCTGAGCGCGGTTCGCTGCCGAAACGGTCTTTGTAGGCTTTAGCGAAGGCGTTGATACCTGGAGCGCCCTTTTCATTGGTTTGAAATTGAGGAAAATCCACGTCCAGAACACTTTCCATGTTTTCAGCGCCGACGACCTTTACGGTGTCCTGCATGGAATATCCACCACCGGCACCAATCACCGCTCTGGGTTTGAAACCGGCCTCTCGGATCTGGCGGAAAAACAATGTCGTGTCGTTTTGGTAACTGGTCTGCAGTACCACGTCCGCTTGCGCACCTTTCAAGCGAAGAATCAGCGACGAAAGGTCCACGGCTTTGGCCGAATAAGGAAGCACCTCGACCACGTTCAGCCCTTGCTCCTGTGCCAGTTGCTTTTGGAAACCGGCGATGGTCGTACCGTACAACGCATCCTCATGGATGATGGCGATCTTGAGTTGCTTGGGGTCGACCTTCAGCGAAGGCCCCACGATTTGCGTAATCGCGGTGATAGTCCCTTCAGCGAAATTCCTGGCGGTTGGGTTGCTACGCATGACGTATTTGAGGTCTCGCTCGGTGATGTTGTCGGAGACCGCACCGAGCTCGAAATACGGCACCCCGGCCATTTCCGTAACCTGCGTGGCAGCAAATGACAGGGCTGAGGAATAGCTGCCGAACACGGCAGTAACATTTTCAACTGACGTCAGCTTACGGGCGGCACCTACAGCCTGGCCTGCGTCAACCGCATCGGCTTTGAGCAGTTTGATCTGCTCACCTTTCAAGCCTCCGGCAGCGTTACGCTCCGCGACCGCTATTTCGAGGCCACGATAGCTCTCATCCCCTAGCAGAGCCAAAGAACCGCTGAGGGGATAAAGGGCACCCATTTTGATGTCCGCGTAAACGGCAATCGGGGTCGTCAGGGAAAGCACAACGCAGGCGGTTTTAACCCGGTTTTTTGTACTCATTGTTGTTATCTCCTGGTTTGGCGCCAGCGCACTTGGGCACCATTTGAACCGCTTCATATCTTTTAAACGACGCTCATGAAAGCCTTCGTGCACGTGGATATGAAAGGTTCTGTTTTAAATTTGTTATTAACCAAGCTCATTTATGAAGCGCTTCATTTTTATTTCAAAAAATTGAGCAGTGTCAAGTGCTCAGTTAGGATTGCCGATCTGAAAACGCTTCAAGTTTTCGTGGCCCACGGGCATGAAAAAACCTGAAGCGCCCGCGACATGCAGGCGCTCCAAAAATAGGACTGATAGAGACAGTATGTGCTCGTGAAAGCATCCGGACTTAAACGCTGTGAACGAAAAATGTTGCCCTCATACGCGTGGGTTTAAATAGAACTCAATGATCGCGGGAAGAACCTGCTCGGGCGCTTCCAAGGTCGGGCTATGCCCAATCTGGCTGAGCCGGATCAATTTCGAATTCGGCAATTCTCGCTTCATTTCATCGGACCACGCTGGAGGTCGCGGCATGTCCTCCTCACCGTTGATGATCAACACCGGAATATTGATCGATGACAACAGAGCGACACAGCTTTCACGATGCATAACCCCTTTCATCGCAGGGCGCAGCGTTTTTGGCAAAGCTTCAATCCGATCGCGCCAGTACGCCAACAGCGCCTGCTTTTCAGGGTTATTGCGCGTGGTCTTGCCGAACATTACTTCCATGGTCATGTCGAGAATTTCGCCCGTGAAACCTTGCTCACCCGCATCGACAACCCATTGCGCGAACCGCGCTCCTTGCTCCGGTGGCTCACCGCAGGCTGATGACCCAGCCACCACCAGGGAACGAAACAGATCCTGTCGTTTGGCGATTAGCCGGAAGGCTACATCGCCGCCCATCGACTGAGCCATGACATTGATTGCCTTGAGTTGCATCACTTCAATCAACGCGGCCATGTCGTCAGCACACTGATCCATGGTGATGATGTCGATATCATCCAGTGCGCTTTTGCCCTGCCCCCGGAAATCTGGCCGTATGACCCGAAACTTTCCGGCTGCAGCCTGCACCAGGCCGTCAAACATAGTCCCGTCGAGAAAGCAGGAGTGAAGACAAAGAACGACTGGAAGATGGGTCTCACCTGTATCTTCGACCCAAAGCGTCGTGCCATTGACCTGAATATTTTTACCTTGCAAATTGGCGTCCGGCAGCATGTTGATTCTCCTCAAAGACAAGCTTACTAATGAGCGAACAAGGCAGTGCGTGCACTACTGCTCATTGATTTTTTATTAGGTGAGGGGGCTACTTATCGTCGCAGCCACCCTGGTTATCTTTGGACGTCGAGCGTGTCAGCCAGCATTTCCAAGCCCTGCTTCATGCAGGAAGCTTCGGACGGTGTCACAGAACTCAAGAGGGTTCTCAGTCATTGGGTAGTGACCCGTGCCTGCAAGCACTGCAATCTTGCTGCCGGGAATTCTTGAAGCCGTTTCTTCGACTTTTTCCTGGTAGACCAACCAATCAGCATCACCGCGGAGCAGCATCACCGGCGCCTTGATTTTGCCCACCTGGGAGCGTTGGTCAAAATTGGCGTAGCCTGTCAGGTCGCCGCGCATGACTTGCGGCGTCGTGCGGGAAATCTGCCAAACAACTTCTTGAGCGCGGTCGGGTGGAGTCCGATAGCCAGTCATCGAGCGCGACCATGCACCAATGATTTGCGTACCATTCATCAGCAGCATGTCGAGAAAGAAATCCGAAACTGTCGGCGTGTAATCCGCACCTTCGGCTGAAATGATCGCGCTGTAGGCGTCGGGTTTACGGGCACCCAGTTCCAACACAAGGTTACCCCCCATGGAACATCCGATGATCGCCGGACGTTCCAGACCCAGGGCCTGCATCAACCGCTCGTTGAACTCGGCGTGGTGTGTCAGGCTATGGAACGGGCCGGAAGCCGGGAGCTCCGACTTTGAATGTCCGGGTGCATCGATTGCAATCACCCGAAACTCATCGGAAAGGCCGTCAAGTACATGGCGATACATGAGCGAGTCCTGGGACGCGGCATGGAAGCAGACGATGGGATGGCCTTGCCCAGCCTCCTCGTAATACACGCGGATGCCATCAACAGTAATGTAGTGCCCTGTGGTTTCCTTGCCCGACGGTTTGGGGCCGGGGGACCAGGAAACGGTGCTTTCTACTTTTGCCTTGCCTACACGCTTCATGGCATCAAATGCCCGGGCCATTACATCTACGTACTGCCAGGCAGCGACAACATTCCCTTCTAGCTCAAGCTTGCCCAATCCTGGCGAGAGGGCCTCGAACCAATCGATCTTGCCTTCCAGAACGCGCTGCCACTCTTCATCCGGACCGGATACCACGATGTCTGCGCCCAACGGGCTACCTTCAGGAAAAACGGCTACCACCTTGCCGCAGAGAACCGCCAGAGTGGAAAAACCGCTGTCGTGCTTAAACTGGATTCGACCATCGAAATAGCGCGCAGCAGCTGTCCAGTCAGCATCGCTGTTGAGCTCTTCGGCAAATTGATTCAACCACTGACTGTCTTTGATGAGTGACATTGTAATTTCTCCTGACATTGGACATCCCACGAGGGATTTTTTATAGATTGCAGGCGTGACGTATTGAGTTTGTTCGACGATCTCAGCTCGCCATGTTGCAAGACGCTTTGGAAACCAACGCTTTGTCGTGCTTGAGGAACCACCCCGTGGTTTCGCGAGTGAAGAAGGCTGTAACCAGCGCAGCAACGATCATCAGCCCGGAAATGAAATACAGGGCGTAGTTGTAGCCGGACACTTGATCGAATCCACCACCAGCGCCAATGAACATGCCGATTACGAAGGGACCGAAGCCGCCTGCGTAAATACCCACGTTAACAATGGAGCCCGCGATGCCGGTGGTGCCAGGCTTGGCTGAGTCAAAGGCAATCGCATACAGCAGCGTGTAAGGCGCGTTCATCGCAAACCCGGCAAACAGTTGGATGCAGATCAGCCAGGTCAGGCTCACTGACGAGAACTTGAAAAGGTACATACCGATTGCCAGCCAGGCGAACACGACGATCAGGCACAACTTGCGACCCAGCCGATCCGAGATCCATCCCCAGGCTATTTGCCCGAGCCCTCCGGTGATGGTGAACAGCACCGAATAGGCTGCCGCCTCGGCGAAGTTGTAATGGGCCACGAACGCCAGGTATTGCGGCAACCAGAAACTGATCCCGAAATAACCGACGATAGCGAGCATCGAGACCAGCGCGATGGTGCTGATATTCGGATTGCGGATTGCGGAGCGAAAAGCACCTTCGGGAGCAACGACAGTCCCTTGCGCTGCGCTCAGTGCCGGAACGGTTTCACCTGCATCACGCACATGATCAACGAAGGACTCGTAGCGCTTTTTGGTGCAGAACCACCAATAGATGGAGAAGATGATGATCATCGGTACTGGGAACAGCAGGAAAGCCAGGCGCCAGTTTTCCGGACCGTAGGCGTTCAGCAACGCACTGATCGCCAAGCCTCCAATCAGCGTACCCCATGGATAGCCCGTGTGATGCAGACCCAATGCAAAACCGCGCCGCTCGCGAGACCACCACTCGGACAAGGAGGTGACTTCGATAGCTTCACCGGCGCCACCGAAGGCGTGGGAAATCACCTGCAAGGCCACGAGCATGCCCAGCGATGCAGTCAGGAAATTCAAGCCAGTCAAAAAGGTGAACAGCGTGTAGGCAATTACGATCGGCAGGTGACGATACTTGCGCATCCAGCCCTGCCCACCTTTATCCGCCCAGATCATGCAAGGCACGGCGATCAAGGACGTTGCGATGGTGATGAACGCCGCGAGCAGCCCCGTCAGTTCTGCACTGGTTTTGAATTCGCTCGTGATCGACGGCAACACCATGAAGAACATCTGACGTGAGTTAGCGTCCATGGCATAGACCAGCCAGAGCAAGGCCATTGCTCCCCATGAGGCAGCTCCAGCGCCTTTGGAAACCTGTGTGAACGACGCAACGGCACCAACTTTTTCTTGAGCGAGTCCCATAGGATTGTCTCCCGCTGAGTATTATTTTTATTGTCCCGACTGATGATCAGTGCAGAGCACGCGCATCCTCGGGTTTGCAGGTGGTTGCCGGACACTAAAAGCGTTGGAAACCACCGTGCCCAAGATTACGGCTCGACAAGATTTGATGGATATAGCTAGAAAAGCACACCTGCTTTGAATTTTCGGCACAGGTAGTGGGCGAACGAGATTTGCTTGATGAGGCCAGCGTGCCAATTGCGTCTGAGCACAGCTTAAGAGCCGCTCCGCGATCACAATTAGCTTTCGCAAAGCGCTTTACCGCACAGCCGAGAGGCATGTTGCGTCGCGTCGGCGAATGCCTCCAGTCACCATTCACGCTTATCTCCGGTCGCCACGTTGCCCCGGTACAGCTGCCGTTGCCCACTTCATTCGCCAACAAGTACGCAGCCGCACAGCTAATCATTCAAATTTGATTACTATCAATGATGGACGAGTGCAATCAGATAACACCGTCTTATTAATTAATAGTGGCCGCCCTATTCTTACGACCGAACGATAGTTCTCCCTTTATCTCCGTCAGAAGGCATCGCTGAGCCATGAAAACTCCTGCTTCACAATCATTGTTTCCCGCCAACCGCCGCATCTTTTGGGGTGTTCGGATATTTCTCGCTCTGGTGTTCGTCAGCGCTGGCATAGCCAAGTTGGCCGGCGTGCCGCAGATGGTCCAGGTTTTCGACGCAATCGGCGCCGGCCAATGGTTTCGCTACCTGACCGGTACGGTGGAAATCCTGGGCGCTGTACTGCTGGTCGTTCCGGCGACCGGTTTCGCAGGCGGCCTGTTGTTGCTCGCAACCATGCTGGGAGCGATTGCAACCCATCTGCTGTTGATTGGGGGGAACCCCATGCCAGCTCTTGTACTTGGCCTGCTTTCAGCCCTCGTTGTCTGGTGGTTGCGCCCGGTGCCGTTTACGCCTGTAACGCACTGACAATCCCTCCCGAACGCCTTGCACATCCAAATCGAGGACGCGCCATGAACGCGCAATCAAGCTTGAGCAGCATTCCCAGCCACGAACACAACTCGGCAACGCGCGCCATCATCCACCGTACACGCGGCAGCAAGCACGGGCCTGTCACACGCCTCATGAGCCCTGGCGACCTGGGCCAGTTGTTGAAGCCGTTTGTGTTTCTTGACCTCTTCAGCATGCAGCCGCAAGCCAAGCGTCATAGCTTCGGCATGCACCCGCACTCTGGCATTGCGACGCTGACCTTTATGATTGCCGGCGAAGTCGCCTATGAAGACACGACCGGCGAGAAAGGCGTTCTACCCGCTGGCGGCGTCGAATGGATGCGCGCTGGTAACGGGGTCTGGCACACCGGTTCCCCGATTGGAGAAGGGGCGATGCTGGGATTCCAGTTGTGGATTGCGCTGCCTCCGTCGGAAGAAAACGCGCCGGCACAAAGCGTCTACCTTGCCCCTTCGCAGATTGCGCAAGAAGGTCCCGCGTTCGTGCTGCTGGGACGTTACGGCACCGTGAAGAGCGCCATCCCTGCACCCGCAGACATGACCTACCTTGCCGTGCGCTTGAAAGACGGTGAGCGCTGGCGCTACACCCCTCCGGCCGGCCATACCGTGGCCTGGCTGGCAGTCAATCAGGGCCGACTTGAAGCAGACAGTGCTGTTAGCGCCGGGGAACTGGCGGTGTTTGAGGAGTCAACCCAAGCCATCGATTTCGTCGCACAGGGTGAGACCTCCTTTGTGCTCGGCTCAGCCGTAAAACACCCCCACGACCTGGTGACCGGCTACTACTCGGTGCATACCAATCAGCAGGCCCTTGATCAAGGCGAAGCGCAGATCAAGCGCATAGGTGAACAGCTTCGCCGCGACGGGCGACTGCTCTGACTTCGCTTGAATTCACGTCCTTTTTAGCCCGACATCTCGCTCTGCCTAGCCTCCGGGGTGCTGGCAGTTCTGACTTTTCAAAGCCCCTTTCGTGATCAGGAGTACGTTATCAGCGCGGATGATACGGCGAGCATTCAGATGGCGCAGCCGCTGGCACCGTGTTTTTCCAGATAGCGTTGCTGGTCTTCATCCGCCAATTGAAATTCACCCAGTGGCAATATGACGGTGGCCACCGGTTTGCTCAACTGCCCCGATGCATCCAGCCGCTGCTTGGCGACCAGCGCTAACCGGGCTTGCTGAGCCGAGCAGAAATACAATGCCGAACGGTATTTAACCCCGACATCCGCGCCCTGGCGGTCTACCGATGTCGGGTCATGCAGCGTCCAGAAATGCTCTATCAGGCGGCTGTAGGTAATCACCTTGGCATCGAAGTCGACTTGCACGACTTCGATCACCTCAGACTTACCTTTGGCTGACCGTGCAAAACCAACCCGAGTATCGAGCACGCCCGGCAATGTCCTGAATGACGCCTCAGCGCCCCAAAAACAGCCGGCACCAAAAGTCGCCTGCTCAACCAGTGTTTCCTGTTGAAGATCGCTCATGTTCCAGCGCCCCCACTGTCCGCCAACAAGTGCAGGTGCAACTGCGCGATGTGCTCTGGGCCGATGCCACAGCATCCTCCAACAATACTGGCGCCAGCCGCTACCCAGGATCTGGACCAACGCAAGTATGACTCGGGATCCAGATCGCTACGAATCTCCAGCAACGTACTATTGGCTTTGGCCTCTGTGCTGACGGGAGGAAATGCGTTGGCGTAAACCCCTAGCTCAATGCTCTGGTCGAGGCTATCAAGAACATCTCGGGCTTCGGCCAGTGCCGCTGCCATTACTTCCGGCTGACTGCAATTGAACAGCACGACTCTCGCACCCAACTCGGCCGCCACGCGTACCGCCTCGCCGACTGGCTCAGTGGAACGCAGTTGCGGTGACTCATTGACCTCATCCAGAAGCGTAAACGATACCCACAGCGGTTTGAGCTCTGCGCCCAGCGCCTCCGCTACCGCCCTGACTTCAGCCGTAGAACTCTGAGTTTCCGCTAACCAGACATCGACATGCGCCCGCAACCCAGCAATAAGCTCTCGATGGATCGTGACAGAACGTTGATGATCGAACAGGTCCGGCCGATAGGATCCGAGAGCCGGCGGTAACGAGCCGGCCACGGTCACCGGCTCGGCACTCTCAGACGCCGCCTGACGAGCGAGCCGCCCAGCCCGTTCAGCCAGCACTCGCCCCTTCGCGGCAAAGCGCTCTTCACCTATATGAAAAGGCACAACCGCGTAGCTGTTGGTGGTGATTATCCGGGCACCGGCATCCACGAACGCCCTATGAGCCCGAAGCACAAACTCGGGTGCCTCGATCAGTGCGAGCGCTGACCATTCAGGCTGACGAAACGGCGCCCCGATACGTTTCAGCTCGCGCCCCATACCGCCATCGAGTAAACGCAAAGAGACTTGACTCATTGGCTTGCACTCACTTTAGGCGCCGACGCGGACAGCCATTGATCAACCTTGGCGGTGTTCGCCTGAACCCACTCTTTGGCCGCGACGTCAGCCGGCAGTTTTTCCTTTTCGATCTTCAGGATCAGCTCATTGAGCTGCGCCGGGTCGATGGCGACATTCTTCAGGAACTCAGCAATTTTCGGGGCGCGTGTCTGCAAGGCTGCGGACGCCAGGACATGAACCTTGGCATCCGGGAAGGCACAGGTAATCTGACTTTTGCTCAGCCAGTCGGGATCGACCGTCGGGCTGATGAATTTCCAGCAGCCATCGACCTTGTAAAGCGGGTCACCTTTTTTGTTGTCCTGGGCGTAGCCGTCAAATGCGGGCTCTTCCAGGCGACGCAGGTCATAGGCCGAGAAGATCCAGTCCGGGGTGTAGGCATAAAACACCACGCCACGTTGCGCCTTGTAGGCCGAGGCCAGCTTGGCATAGGTCACCGAAGCTTCCGTGGACACCGACTCGAATTTATCGGCAAACCCGTAATCCTTGGCCTTGATCTGGCCAATGTAAGTCGACTCCCAGCCCGCCGGCCCCACCAGCAACTCAGCCTTGCCGCCGCCCAGTGGCTCAAACAGCTTGGCCACTTCGGGCTTTTTCAGGTCGTAGATGGATTTAACGCCGTATTTGTCCTGCAAATACCCGGGGATATAGAACCCTTGTTCGCCCGCATAAGGCTTGACGTTTGGCACCAGTGAACGGGGGCCACCCGTGACGTACCTGGCCCAGGCAGCCGACTGGTTGGGCAGCCAGATGTCGGTCAACACATCAACCGAGCCGTCGCCTTTCGCGGCGGCACTGAACAGCACCGCGACATCCCCGGCCAGGTACGATACATCGCCGTCCAGTCGGGTTTTGATCACCTCTGCGAGGATGTTCTGAATGGCGATTGCACCTGTCCAGTTCTGCTCGCCAATGACGATCTTGTCCTTGGCCAACACGGTTGCCGGGAGAATCAGGGAGGCCAGCAGCGCGGCTGCGCCCACAGTGCGCGATAAGTGTGTCTTCATGACAGGTCTCACGTTAGTTGTGCAGGTGATCTTGCTTGCGCAAGCTCGATTGAATGATTCGGTCAGGGATCAGCGCGCACAGGACAATCGCCACGCCGGCGAGCATACCCTCGCCACCCTTGATATTGCGCAGTGCTGTCATCACGTCATAACCCAGTCCGCCGGCGCCGATCAGCGCGGCCACAACCACCATCGACAGGCTCATGACGATCGTCTGGTTAATCCCCAGCAACAGCGAACGGCGAGCGAGCGGCAGCTGCACCTTGATCAGGGTTTGCCAAGGACTGGCGCCGTGCGCGACGGCAGCCTCGACAGCGTCCTTCGGTACTTCCTGAATACCCAACGAGGTCAAACGGATCATCGGCGCCAGCGCGAAAATCACCGTCGCGATCACGGCCGGGGTCTTGCCCACCGAGAAGAACGCCACGGCAGGAATCAGGTAGACAAAGGTTGGCAGCGTCTGCATGACATCCAGCAAAGGTGTGAGCAGCCGTCGTACCAGCGCCCGCTTCGCCAGCAGAATGCCGGTGGGCACACCGATGACCAGAGCAATCAGTACCGACGAACCGACCAGCGCCAGCGTAGCGATGGTTCGCTCCCAGAAGCCGAACAGGCCGATGTACAACAACGCCGCGCTGCTGGTCAGCGCCAACGCGACGCCAGCCGAACGCCAGGCCAGTAACACCAGCGCCAGCGCCGACACCGTCCAGGGCAGCCAGCCCAGCAGGTTTTCAATCCCTTCGATGACGGTGCGAACGGCAACGATCACGCCGATAAACGCCCCCTCGAACGTGACCTGAGACCAACCGATAAATTCGTCAATGCTCTGCGCTGCCAGCAGTAGCGCCTGGCGATTGGCCGGGAACTGCAGCACTGCATTCGTCGTGTCAGGCGTAATGACTCGCCAGACCACCAAGGCCTGACTGACCAGCAGTACCACCAAGGGCAGAACCCAACCCGATGCGTTTCGTCGCACGGGCGCGCGGCTCAGCGAGAGCGCAGTGAAGCGGCTGGCAGCGAACACGGCGACTGCCGCCAGCACCGCAAACAACGATGAACTGGCAATGCCTTGACCCAGGACGGCCAATGCCGCGAGTTCGCTGGCAAACGTAAGCCAGAACAATCCGCCCTTACCCCGCGCCGCCAGGGCCGCCGGCCCCAGCAAAAGAGCTTGCCACCCACGCAAGCCAGGGGAAGCGGACTGCTCACGCAGTTCACTTTCTGGAGCCTTGAAGCTAACGCTGTCCACGCTGTACAGAGGGGATGGTGTGGATGTGCAATCCCGAAAAAAGTCCGCGACTTCGGCGTCAGCGGGATGTTCAAGCAACTGTTCTGGAGTGCCCAACTGCACCAGACGGCCATGGCGCAGCACAGCTATTCGGTCTGCCAGGCGTATGGCTTCGGCCGGATCATGCGTGACTAGCAAGGTGCTGATGCCGCGCTCGCGGGCCAGTGCAAGGAAATGGCTTTGCAGATCTCGGCGGATGGTTGGGTCCAGAGCACTGAAAGGCTCGTCCATCAGCAGAATTTCAGGCTCCGTCACCAAGGCCCGTGCCAGGCCGACACGTTGCTGCATGCCGCCGGAGAGCTCATGCGGATAATGCTCACCCCAACCTTCCAGCCCTACCGCCTGCAACTGCAGGGAGGCTGCCGCGTGACGAATCGACTCACGTTCGCCGCGCAACTCCAATGGAAGCGCGACGTTTTCCAGCACTGTGCGGTGAGGTAACAAACCAAAATGCTGAAACACCATACCGATGCGTCGCGACCTCAAATCACGTAAAGCCTTGTGGCTCAACCCGCTGATCGCTTGACCTTCGATCAAGACTTCACCACTCGTGGGTTCGATCAAGCGGTTGATGTGACGCAACAACGTCGACTTGCCGCTTCCAGACGTCCCCATCAAGCACAAGACCTCGCCCCGACGCACCTTCAAGCTGACATTGCTCACTGCCGGTGGCGCAGAAGAACCTTTTTTTCGCAGATAAGCTTTGGTGACGTTTCGCAGCTCGAGGACCACATCATCCTCATTGGCTTGATCGTCGCAGGGTTGCGGAAGTCGTGGAGCAGACTCGGGCCGGGCAGTCGCAAAAGAGGATTGAATGATAGTCACAGGAGCTCCCGGCACACTTTCTAAGGTTTATAAAGCTAATAGATCTTAAAAAGTACAAACAAATATCTTTTTGGAATTAGCTTAAGCTGCTCCGTTCCGTCCCTTGGGTCAGACCTCGGTCCAATTGCCTGAATTTAAAATAACCAAAAAGAATTAATAAATAAAAAAACAGTATTTATAGTTATATGTCTATCCGGGTACTCTCAGTTCATCCCGTCATTTACCACCACAGTGAAGTGCCCCATGAATCCGACAGCCAACGTCATCGACTTCGCCAGCTACCGCAAACGCAAACAGGCTCAGCAACGGGCGCGGGCCATGTGGGAAATGTACGCACGCAATGCAGGTTTGCAGGCCGCTCAGTGGGTGCAAGCCGCTAAAGCCAGCGAGACGCGTCACGCGTGAATGCGCAAGAACCCTCGCGCTTTCTGGCGAGCGCCGACGAACCCGTGCTGAATTTGAACAACCTGGAACCGTTGGAAGAAGACCCGATCTGCGAACGGGTCGCACAGAACTTGCAACGCCTGCGGGGCAAGCGTCATCTTTCCCTTGACGCCCTGGCCCGGCAGTGTGGTGTGAGCCGGGCGATGCTGGCGCAGATCGAGTCCGGGCGCAGCGTGCCGTCCATCAAGGTGCTGTGCAAAATCGCCAAGGGCTTGAAGGTGTCGGTGGCCGCCTTTCTGGAGCATCGGGCCTTCGAAGGGGTGGCGGTGCTGGCGGCCAGCCAGAGCAAACGCCTGGTCAGTGCCAGCGGCGCCTTTGTCAGCCGCGCGCTGTTTCCGTTCGACGTGGCGCGCCAATCGGAGTTTTACGAACTGCGCCTGAGCCCGTTGGGAGTGGATCAGTCCGAAGGGCATGGCCCGGGCGTGCAGGAAAACCTGGTGGTGGCTCAGGGTGTGCTGGAGATCAGCGTCAACGACGAGCGCTACCTGCTCTCCACCGGCGACTCGATCCTGTTCTATGCGGACCAGCCCCACCGCTACCGCAACCCGGCCGACAGTGAGGCGGTGGCGTATCTAGTGGTGACTTACCCGGAACGCCTGGACTGAAAAGCAGACATTAAAAAGCCCGGCAGGGTTAACCCTGCCGGGCTTTTTAATGTCTGATGCCAAGGATCAGCAGGTGCAGCACATCAGCGGCATGCCATTGCAGCTCATCATCATCGGCATGCTGCAGTCGTTCATCATTTTCATCATCAGGGCGCAGCAGCTTTTCATCATGTCCATGTCCATGCCTGCCATCGGCATGATTTTGCACATCATGCAGTCATCCATCATGGTGCACTCCATCACGCACTTCATCGATGGCATCGGCATGCCCATCATCGGCATTGGCATCATCATGTTCATCATCGGCATGGCCATGCTCGCCGGGGACATGCACATCATGCTCATGTTGCCGCAATGCATCATCATCGGCATGCCGCAGTTCATCATCATCTGCATCATTTCGGCGCTGTTCTTGAACATCGCCATGTCCATGCCAGCGGCCGGCATCATCTTGCACATCATGCCATCGTCCATCATGTCGCAGGTCATGGTCGCCATCATCATCGGCATGCCCATCATCGGCATGTTGGTGTTCATTGGCATTTGCATCTGCATGGCGTTCATCATGGTGTTGTTCCCCGGAGGATTTGAGAGTTGGACGAAGCTGATGGAGGGGATTCTAAGGATTGGCGGATGGCCGGCAAGAGGGTGATCCAGCAGCAAAAACGGACGTCGGAGCCAGATTAATGAAGTACCAGGGGGAGTTACGACTGTTTTAGCAGCCGCTTAATTGCCATTGCAGATTTCTTTAAAGCCATCACGCCGTTTCATCGGCTTTGGATATGCAACTTAAATCTTTTTGCATAACTGAAAGAAATAAACGATCTAACCAGTATCGACTTGTTTTTCTTCTCCGCCGGGAGACGGACCATACGCCCCCCTATCATGTAAAAACTCGAGAGACTTCAACGTTTCTTACTTCGCCGTAATCACCGACAGCCTGGTAATCCCCGCCCGTTCGATCGAAGCCATCGCCCGCGCCACTTCGCCATAATTCACCCCGTTGTCGGCTTGCAATTGCACGCGCACGTCAGAGTTTTTCGCCTTGGCGGCCTGCAGGTTGAACTCGAGCAAATCAGGCTGGATTTCGTCTTTGTTGATGAACACCTTGCCCTTGTCGTCGATGCTCACCACCAGCGGATCTTTCTGCTCCACCGGCGCCACCGCTTCGGTCTTCGGCAGGTTGATCGCAATGGAGTTGGTCAGCAGCGGCGCGGTGACGATGAACACCACCAGCAGCACCAACATGACGTCCACCAGGGGTGTGACGTTGATCTCGCTGAGCACTTCATCGCTGTCTTGTGTGGAGAATGCCATTTCAGGAGGCCTCCTTTACTTTCTGACCGGCGACAGTGGCGCCGGACTTGCTCAATACCGGGTGCAACAGCACACGGAACGAATGCTTCTGCGCCAGGCTGTAGAAGTCATGGGCAAAGTCGTCGAGGTCGGCGGCAGTCAGTTTCAGGCGACGCAGAAAGTAGTTGTAAACCAGCACCGCCGGTACCGCGACAGCGATGCCGACACCCGTGGCGACAAGGGCAGCACCGATCGGCCCGGCCACGGTTTCCAGGCTCGCCGAGCCCGCCGCACTGATGCCTTTGAGCGCCGACATGATTCCCCACACAGTCCCGAACAGTCCGATAAAGGGCGACGTGCTGCCAATGCTGGCGAGGATGGCCAGGCCGCTTTCCAGCGAGCGCCGCTCACGCACGATCTGCTGACGCAAGGCGCGCTCGAGACGGTCCTGGTGGTTGATCGACTGACTGAGATCGGTGTTCTGGTTGTCGCTCACCTGAATCGCTGCATAACCGGCCAGTGCCACACGGGCTGCCGCGCCAGGCTGGTCATGGGATAGTTCGGCGGCCGAATCCAGGCTGGAAGCGGCCCAGAATTGTTTATGGAACTTGCGGTCTTGCGTCTTCAGGCGGGTGAACTGCAAACCCTTGAGCAAGACCAGGCCCCAGGTCGCGACGGAAAAGAGGATCAGCAGCCAGATGACGGCGTGTTCGATGGATTCGAAAGGGGATGCGATCAGGTTCATGGTCAGGCTCTCCAGCAAGGCATTGGATCGGTTGTAGCGATGCGCCTTGTGTCAGGTAGCCCGCGGTGTAATTCAGAAGGGTTGAGTCACTTGATTTTGAAGTCGATCGGCACGCTGACCCAGCCGTCCTGGGCGACATCGCCCTGTTTGGCCGGCACGAAACTCCAGCGCTTTACCGCTGCCAGCGCCGCATCATCGAGTTGATCGCGGCCACTGCTTTTCTGGATCTGGATTTCACCCGGTTTGCCGCTGGCCAATACATGTACCCGCAGCAACACCGTGCCTTCCCAGCCACGACGCATCGCCAGCGACGGATACTCCGGTGCCGGATTGCGCAAGTAAGCGGCGCTGGCCGAGGCCGGCGTCACCGGTTTCGGTGCAGGCGGCGCAGCAGGAGCTGGCGCGGCGACCGGTTGTAGTGGCGCAGGCGGCGCCTGCGGCTGCTCCACAGGTTTTGCCACGGGCTTAGGTACAGGTTTGACCACCGGTTTTGGTTTGGGGACCGGTTTGGGTGGCGGTGGTTTCACGGCCAGTTCATCTTCCACCGGCGGTGGCGGTTCGACCACCGGCTGCGGGATCGGCTCGGGCGGCGGGGGTACCACCACCGGTGGTGCCGGTTGCGAGAACTCGATGGTCATCGGTGGAATCTGCGGCGGCACCACGGGCAGTTGAGGCGCAGGTGCCTGGTTGATCCAGACAATGACCGCACCATGCAACACCAGCGCGAGCACACCCAACAAGACCACTTCGCGACGACTCAACACGCGCTTGGGCGTGCTGTGCAGCCGCGACAACGCCAGGGGTTCGCGAAAAACCCGACCGATGTCGAGAAGTTCACCGCCGGGTAGCGGGTGTCGGAACACCTCTAGGGCACTGGCGGCGCTCTGGACATTGCCCATTGATAGACTCCTGTAATTCATCAAATTGAACACGCGCCGCGACCCGGACTACCGCGCCGTCTCTGACTGCGTCACCGTCAACGGTGCCGCGGAAAACACCGCAGTGTCCGTGAGCTTCTCCACGTCGACGCGATGGGGAAAGATGTTCTTTTCCACGAACAAATCATCGACTTGCTGCAAGGCCTGGACATCCCGCGACTCGACCGGCAACAGCGACTCGTCGCCCCAGCTGCGCAGGCGTTGCGAGACATCCAGCGGTATGTCGTTGACCTTGGCGAAGACCCGGGCGTACTCGTCAGGGTTCTGCCGGGCCCACTCGAACGCCTTGGCGAAACGCTGCAGCACGTCACTGAGCGCCTTGCGCTTGAGCGGGTCGGTGAGGACTTCATCCGAGGCGGTAATGAAGGTCAGCCCGGTGTTGATGCCCTCGCCGCTGATCAGCACTCGAGCACCCTGCTGCTCGGCAAACGCCTGATAGATACCGAACGTGGCCCAGGCTTCGATCTTGCCGGCGTTGAAGGCTGCCAGGGCGTCGGTCGGCAGGACGAACCCGATGTTGACGTCTTTCTCGTCGACCCCGGCATTGGCCAGCGCACGAATCAACAGGTACTGGGAAATGCTGCCTCGGGCCGAAGACACCACAACGTTTCGGCCTTTCAGATCCGCCACGCCATGAATGGCCGAATCGGCGGGTACCAGGATCGCAATCCCTCTTGATTGACTGCGCCGAACGGCGACGATGCGCAACGGTGTCCCGCCGGTGGCGGCCGCAAGCACCGGCGTATCACCGGCCGGGGCCAGATCGACGGCGCCGGCGCGCAGGGCTTCGAACAAGGGCGCCGCGCCCTGGAAGTTCGCCCACTCGACCTTGTAGTCGATGCCATCCAGCGCGTTCGCTGCCTCGACCACGGTGCGCAAGCCTTTGGCTTGATCGCCCAGCACCAGCGTCACACCGGACAAGTCAGACTGAACAGCGGATGCCGTTTTGTTGTCGACCGTTTCACCGCAACCGCTGAGCAGCAGTGCGGCTCCCGAGAGCAACACCGCTGCAGATTTCCATACGCGTAGCGACATGGCGGCCCCTCCCTGATTCAAAAGACTGGAAGCGAAATCAGCCATGGGCGAAACGCCGGACCGAAGTGTTGGGTGCCCGGCGCTCAGCGACGGCAACGGCTTCCACTTCAACCCCCAACAGACCCAGCAACCGCGCGCGGATGGCCTGAAAACCTTCCTGGCCGGAGTCTCGGGCCCGGGGCAGATCGATGGTCAATTGGTCGGCGATCTTGCCATTGGCCAGCACGATGACCCGGTCAGCCAACAGGATGGCTTCATCCACATCGTGGGTCACCAGCAACACCGCCGGCGTGTGTTTACGCCACAACTCGATGATCAGCCGATGCATGCGAATCCGGGTCAACGCATCGAGTGCAGCGAACGGTTCATCCAGCAGCAACAGTTTGGGTTCGCGGACCAAACCACGGGCCAGCGCCACGCGTTGCGCTTCACCGCCGGAGAGCGTGGCCGGATAGGCTTCGAGCCGATGAGCCAGCCCCACTTCGGTCAGGGCCTGTACCGCGCGCGCCTTGGCGTCCGGGATATGCAGGCCGAGAATCACGTTCTTCCAGGCGCGCTTCCAGGGCATCAGACGAGGTTCCTGAAACACCGCCGCCCTCGCCTTCGGCACCAGCAATTGACCACTGTCGATACTGTCGAGCCCGGCCAGGCTGCGCAGCAAAGTGGTCTTGCCCGAACCGCTGGCCCCCAGCAACGCGACAAATTCGCCGGGAGCGATATCCAGATCCAGGCCATCGATGACCCGTTGCTGGCCAAACTGGCGCACCACATTGCGCAGTTGTACCGGTGCTGCCGAATGTATTGCTTTGGACGCGTCCAGAAGATCGATGCTCGACATATCAATTCCTCACAAAAGTTGGGCGCCAGGCCAGGGCGAAACGCTCCAGCGTGCGGATCAGTCCGTCGATCAACAGACCGAGGACGCTGTAAATCAGCAGGCAAATGACGATCACATCGGTGCGCATGAAATCCCGCGCATCACTGGCCAGGAAGCCGATGCCGGCGGTGGTATTGATTTGTTCGACGAACACCAGCGCCAACCAGGAAATCCCCAGGGAGTAGCGCAGGCCGACAAAGAATGAGGGCAAGGAACCCGGCAGAATCACGTGCCAGATCAACTCGCGGCGGCTCAGGCCCAGGGTGTTGGCGGCCTCGATCAGTTTGGGGTCGATATTGCGAATCCCGGCGAACAGGTTCAGGTACACCGGGAACGTCGTACCGGTGACGATCAGCGCAATCTTGGTGAATTCGCCGATGCCGAACCAGAGGATAAACAGCGGTACCAGCGCCAGCGAAGGAATGGTGCGCAGCATTTGCAGCGGTGAATCGAGTATCACCTCGCCGCGCTTGGACAGCCCGCTGATCAGGGCCGCAACCACACCAATACTGACGCCGATACTCAAGCCCACCAGCGCCCGTTGCAGTGACACCAGCAAGTGCTTGCCCAGTTCGCCGGACGCAATCATCGCCCAGAGCGTGCCGCCGATCTGCGAGGGCGCCGCGATGACACGCTGCGGGATCAGCCCCGCTTGCGACGCCAGTTCCCATAACAGCAACAGCGCGATCGGGCTGAGCAAACGCAGCAACACTTCAGGTGTCCGCCAGTTGCGCAGCCAATTGGGGAGCAGCCTCGACGCGCCCTGCAACTCACCTGTGTGGCGAGCAGCCTTGGTGACGGAAAACGAGCTGCTGGCGCTCGATGTATCGAAGGTTTTTTCAGTCATCAGGCTTCCTTCCTCATAAAGAACATGGCCAGAGGTGCCATGCGTGAGCTTCGGTTTTCATGCTATTCGCATAAAAAACCTCAGTGAAATTCTTTTTGGGAATAACCTAATATGATTAAAAATCAGATAGCAGGCCAGCCTGATAAATTGTTTGCATGATAAGTGCAGCCGCTGCGGGCTGCATGGAAGGCGTCGCTTAAAATGCGCATTACTCATACAAGACAATTTAAGTCATTCATTATTTTAATAATTAACTTAGAACCAAACGGCATTTCACAGCCACAGCCGCTACGCCTATTTTTGGCCCTACAGACCGACCCCAATGCCAGGTGGAGGCTTGAATCACACCTATTCAATGAAAAGGAACTCCCCATGACGATTGAATTCATCGGCTACATCGGCGGTCACCAATCTTCGGAAATCCACCCTCGCAGCGGTCCTGTCCTGCAGCCCGACTATGTGGAAGCAGTGGCACGCGCCCATGACGAGGCCGGGTTTGACCGGGCTCTGATAGCCTTCCACTCCAACAGCCCGGACAGCACGCTGATTGCCTCGCACGCCGCCAGCGTGACCAAAAAACTCAAGTTCCTGATTGCCCATCGACCTGGCTTTGCCGCGCCGACCCTGGCCGCACGCCAGTTCACCACCCTCGATGTATTCAATGGCGGCCGCACCGCCGTACACATCATCACCGGCGGCGATGATCGGGAACTGCGTGCCGATGGCAGCTACATCGACAAGGACGAACGCTATGCGCGCACCGACGAATACCTCGACGTGCTGCGTCAGGAATGGACCAGCGAAAAACCCTTCGACCATGAGGGCAAGTATTACCAGGTCGAGGGGGCGCACTCAGCCGTGAAGTCACCGCAACAACCGCACATTCCCTTGTATTTCGGCGGTTCATCGACGGCGGCCATCGAAGTCGCGGGCAAGCATGCGGACGTGTATGCGCTGTGGGGCGAAACCTACGAACAAGTGCGCGACGTGGTGAAGCAAGTGCGCGCCGAGGCCGCCAAACACGGTCGTAGCATTCGCTTCAGTTTGTCGCTGCGCCCGATTCTGGCAGACACCGAGGACCAGGCCTGGGAACGCGCCGAGCGCATCCTGCAACAGGCCACCGCGCTGGCCGAACAGAACGGATTTGTGCGCCGCGAACCACCCAACGAGGGCTCTCGCCGACTGCTCGCCGCTGCCGCCCAAGGCGCACGCCTGGACAAGCGACTGTGGACCGGCATCGCCGGGCTGCTGGGTGCACAAGGCAACTCGACCTCACTGGTCGGCACTCCAGAACAAGTGGCCGAAGCCTTGCTCGACTACTACGACCTGGGCATCACCACGTTCCTCATTCGTGGCTTCGATCCGCTTGAAGACGCCATCGACTACGGCAAGCGCCTGATCCCGCTGACCCGCAAACTGGTGGCTGAACGTGAGCGGCAAGCGGCGGAAAAAGTCGCCTGACCCTAAGCTTGCTCCGGCAAGCCTCATAACCACAAAAGATCGCAGCCTGCGGCAGCTCCTACAGAGACGTGGACACCCGGGAATTCCCGGGTGTACTCAAAACCTGTAGGAGCTGCCGCAGGCTGCGATCTTTTGATCTTGCCTTCAGCTATTCCTTGTAAGACGTATCGCTACGCTCCAACTGACGGATCAGTGCATCCCAGTGCCGCGCCACGCCCGGTCCTTCACCGCTCTTGAACACCTCAGCCTGTTTCTCGACCTTGGCCACCACTTCGGCTGGCGGGAAGATCAACTCAGCGTTGCCAGCAGCCTGCGCCGCGATCTGAATGTTGCAGGCGCGCTCCAGACCATGCAGTTGCTGGAATGCATGCTCGACGCTGATGCCCGCAGTGAGCAAGCCGTGATTGCGCAGGATCAACACACTTTTATCACCGAGATCCGCCACCAGACGCTCGCGCTCGTCCAGATCCAGCGCGACGCCTTCGTAACCGTGATAAGCCACCCGCCCGGAAAAACCGATCGAATGCTGGGAGATCGGCAACAACCCGTCGCGCTGCGCGGACACCGCAATGCCGTCGCGCGTATGGGTATGCAGGACTGCTTGCAGGTCCGGACGCGCCGCATGAATCGCACTGTGAATCACATAACCGGCAGGGTTGATGCCAAGCCCGGTGGGGTCGTCGACGATGGTGCCGTCGATGTCCACCTTGACCAGATTCGAGGCGCTGATTTCGTCGAACAACAACCCGAAGGCATTGATCAGGAAATGTTCGTCCGGCCCCGGCACCCGCGCGGAAAAATGCGTGTAGATGTGGTCGGTCCACTTGAACAGGGCCGCCAGCCGATAGGCCGCAGCCAGTTTTACACGCACTTCCCATTCTTCGGGACTGACCCGTTGGCGAACATTTTTCGAGACGCTGGATAACGGACTGACGCTACTCATGGCAAAACTTCCTGGATGGCCTTAAGGATCTCCAGCCAGCCTATGGGAAGGCAAAAAATAATAAAAAGCACATTTTAATCTAAGCTAATTATTATTTTTTTTTATTATATTCCTGCCCGAGCATCACGCTGCACGCTTGATCTTCTGCAGCGATCCGGCGACCAGTTTGCCAAAGGCATCGACCGGCCCTTGCAGATTGCCAAGGAAATGCGGATAGATCAGCCACAGGTCCATCACCGGCTTGAAGTCCTTGAGCGGCATCACCGCCAACTGTTCGAAATGCGTGCTGCGTTCCAGCAACGGACGCGGCACCAACCCCAGCCCCATGCCGTCGGCGACCAGGCCCAGTTGCAGTTCGGTGCCGAAGGTTTCCAGATTGACACTCAGGGCCAGCCCCTGGTCCGACAAGGTTCGTTGCAGCCCGGCACGGAAACCGCAGCCATCGGGATTGAGAATCCAGCCATTCTGGTAAACGTCGGCGAGCTTGCACGGACGCTTGGGCAATTGGGACTTGGCGCACACCACCACCAGTTCCATCTTGCCAATCGACTCGCCGACAATGTTGTCCGGGAAAATCTTGCCGGCCGGGAACAGTGCCGCCGCTGCGTCCAGTTCACCTCGCTCGATCTTTGCGACCAATTGACTGCCCCAGCCCGTGGCCACCTGAGCGCGCAGCTCGGGGTATTCGATGCGCAAATGCTTGAGCGCATCGAGCAGCACCACATCGCCAATGGTTTGCGGAACGCCCAGGCGTAACAACCCGGTGGGCGGTGCGTCGGTGGCCACCAGCTCGCGCAGCGCATCCATTTCCCGCAGGATCAAACGGCACTGTTCATACACCCGCGTACCGATCAGCGTGGGCTTGAGCGGTTTGGTGTTGCGATCGAACAACTCCACACCCAACGCCTGCTCAAAGTTCTGCACGCGCCGCGTGATGGCCGGCTGAGTCAGTTGCAGCGACTCGGCGGCATGGCTGATGGACTGGCAACGAATCACTTCGACAAAAGCGTCGATATCATCAATTTTCATTTGGCCCGCACATAGAGAACAGTCAATAAGATGTCTGAAAAGCATAGTTCCATTGTCGAAAGAAGGATAGCCCGCCCCCACGCCGGGCGATCGATCAATAGCGTATGGCGCTATGCGAAAGGGTTATAAATTCCTTTCAGCTATAACCTAATCATTAAACAATCGCATATTGATATAAAACATTATGCTTAAATCAAAGGGTCAACTTTCACAACGAACGATGGAATCGCCATGACCCAGGCCCGACACCCGGAGAGACTCAGAGCATTCATAGGCGCCTTGGCGGAATTGATCGACAGTAACCCTCGCGAGGGTGATCTGTTGCATCGTGGCGGCAAGCTACTCGGTCAATTGGTCAGTCATGATGACTGGCTACCGGAAGATTTCGCCCGACCAGACCCCGAGCGCTATCAGCAATACCTGCTGCATGTCGATTCACGGCAGCGGTTCAGTATCGTCAGTTTTGTCTGGGGGCCGGGGCAAAGCACACCGATCCATGACCATCGGGTCTGGGGGTTGATTGGCATGTTGCGCGGCGCGGAGTATTCGCAAGGTTTCCAGCGCAACAGCGACGGCGCCTTGATCACCGACGGTAGCCGTGTGCAATTGCGGCCGGGCCAGGTTGAAGCGGTGTCGCCAAAAATCGGGGACATTCACCAGGTCAGCAACGCCTTTGATGACCAGGTCTCGATCAGCATCCATGTCTACGGTGCCAACATCGGGGCCGTGCGTCGCGCGGTGTACCAGGCCGACGGCAGCGAGAAGCTGTTCATCTCCGGTTACTCCAACGCCTTTCTCCCCAATATCTGGGATCTGTCCAAAGAGAGCCAAGCCCTATGAGCACTGCACTCACCCGCTCCTACGCTGAAATACGCCAGGCCCTGCTGAACCGAGAAGAACTGGCGCTGGTGGATGTGCGCGAAGAAGCGCCCTTCGCCGAATCGCACCCGCTGTTCGCGGCCAACATTCCATTGTCGAAACTTGAGCTTGAGGTGTACTCGCGAATTCCAAGGCGCAATACCCAGGTGACCGTCTACGACAATGGTGAAGGGCTGGCGAGCATCGCCGCTCAGCGTCTGCAAGACTTGGGCTACATCAACGTCAGCCTGCTCGAAGGTGGACTGGACGGTTGGCGCCGCGCCGGTGGCGAGTTGTTCATCGACGTCAATGTGCCGAGCAAAGCCTTCGGCGAACTGGTGGAAAGCCAGCGGCACACGCCCTCCCTGGCGGCGGAAGAAGTCCAGGCACTGCTCGACAGCGAGGCCGACGTGGTGGTGCTCGATGCCCGGCGTTTCGATGAATACCAGACCATGAGCATTCCCACCGGTATCAGCGTACCGGGGGCCGAGCTGGTGCTGCGCGCCCGGGAACTGGCACCGGACCCGGCCACGCGCATCATCGTCAACTGCGCCGGCCGCACCCGCAGCATTATCGGCACTCAATCATTGATCAACTCCGGCATCGCCAACCCGGTTTCGGCCTTGCGCAACGGCACCATCGGCTGGACCCTGGCAGGACAGAAACTGCAGCACGGGCAGTCGCGCCAATTCGCGCCGACCAGCGAAGAGCATCGGCAAATTGCTGCCCGCGATGCCCGTCGCGTCGCCGACAAAGCCCGGGTAGGCCGCGCCACCCTGGCGGACCTGCAACGCTGGCAACAGGAGCCGACCCGCAGCACCTACCTGTTCGACGTGCGCACCCCGGAAGAATTCGAAGCCGGCCACCTGCCCGCCGCCCGCTCGACACCCGGCGGCCAGTTGGTGCAGGAAACCGACCACTTCGCCAGCGTACGTGGTGCGCGCCTGGTGCTGGTCGATGACGATGGCGTGCGGGCCAACATGTCGGCTTCGTGGCTTGCACAACTGGGTTGGCAAGTGCATGTACTCGATGACGTGCAACCTGCGCACTTCAGCAAAAAAGGAGCATGGCAGGCGCCCGTTCCCGCACCACCACAGGCCGAGGAAATCAGCCCCGAGACCCTGGCCGAATGGCTGACCCATGGCGACATTGTCTTACTGGATTTCACTAGCAGCGCCAACTACGTCAAACGCCATATCCCCGGTGCGTGGTGGGCCTTGCGCGGGCAACTGCGCGAAGCGTTGGCCAAGGTGCCGCCAGCAGAACGCTACGTGCTGACCTGCGGCAGCAGTCAGCTGGCTCGCCTGGCGGTGGCTGAGGTCGAGGCATTGACGGGCAAAGCGGTGTTTCTGCTCAAAGGTGGCACGGCCAGCTGGATCGCCGCGCAACTGCCCCTGGAGGAAGGCGAAACCCGCCTGGCCTCACCGCGTATCGACCGCTATCGCCGTCCTTATGAAGGCACCGACAACCCGCGCGAAGCGATGCAGGCCTACCTGGACTGGGAGTTCGGACTGGTCGACCAACTGGCCCGCGACGGCACCCATGGATTTTTCGTGATCTGAAGCGCCCCTCGCTTCCTGTGTCCTGTGCAAGGCACAGGAAGCTCTCCTGCTCCACACCTCCCCTTCTTTATTCAAGGCTCGCCTGCGGGATCACGGCCGCACAAAACATATACTGCGCATATTATATATAAATATAATTACTTTTTTTTATAATTAACATATAACCAAAAAGAATTTCACACTCACTTTTTATAGGAATAGTGTTAACACCAGACCGACCCCTTCTCCAGGCGGAGGTACCCCAATTCAGCAAGATCCACCTGGAGTACGCCACATGAGCCTTACCCTGCCCTTCAAACGATTGTTGATCGCCGGCGCCCTCACCTTCTGTGCGACCAGCCACGCCGCCGACCTTCAGCCATTGCTGGTGGCCAATCAGAAATCCACGGTCAAAGTGCTGCTGGAAGTCTCCGGCGAGCTGAAGAACGTGCCCTACGACATCCAGTTCTCCGAGTTTCCAGCCGCCGCGCCCCTCGGTGAAGCATTGAACGCCGGGGCCGTGGACATCGGTGCCTTGGGCGATGCGCCCTACGTGTTCGCTCTCGGAGCCGGAGCGCCGATCAAGGTTGTCAGCATCGTGCACGCCGAGGGCCGCTACACCACGGCCATCCTTGCGCCCAAGGATTCACCGCTGAACAACGCCAGCGATCTCAAGGGCAAGCGAATCGTCACCACCCGCGGCTCCATCGGCCACTTCCTGGCGATCAAAGCCTTGCGCAATGCCGGCCTGAGCACCCACGACGTGCAGTTCATCTACCTGCTGCCGAGCGAGTCGCGAATCCTGCTGGATAACGGCAGCGCGGACGCCTGGTCGACGTGGGATCCCTACACCACCATTTCCACCACCCAAAGCCAGGCCAAGGTGCTGGTCAGCGGCGAAACCTTGCTGACCAATCATTTGTACTTCGCCGCCACCAGCCAGGCCATCGCCGGCAAACGCCAGCAACTGGACGATTTCGTCGCCCGGGTCGATCGCGCCTACCGCTGGACCAACGCCCATCCCGAGGAATATGCCGCCGCCCAGGCGCGCGTCACCGGCTTGCCGCTGGACGTGCACATCGCCGTGGCCAAGGGCACGCACATGCAACCGGTGCAGATTGACGACCAGGTCATCGGCGGTCTGCAAACCACCGCCGACATCTACCAGGAAGAAGGAATTCTCGGAAAACACATCGACGTTTCCCAAGGTTTCGACAAGAGCTTCAACGCCAGGCGCGCCCCACTCAACCAGGCATCCCGCTAACGATGCGACGGATAAAGGAGTAACACCATGAGCAAACAACGCCAACTGAAACTCGGTGCAATGGTCCATGGCGTCGGTCACGGATGGGGCGAATGGCGCCACCCGCAGGCCCAGCCCAATGCCAGCGTAAACTTTGCTTTCTACAAGCAGCAGACGCATCTGGCCGAGGCGGCCAAGTTCGATTTCGTGTTCATCGCCGACAGCCTGCACATCCACGAGAAGTCCAGCCCGCATTACCTCAACCGCTTCGAGCCGTTGACCATTCTCTCGGCCCTGGCGGCCACCACGCACAACATCGGGCTGGTAGCGACCGTCACCGTCAGCTACACCGAACCGTTCCAGGTCGCCCGCCAATTTGCCTCGCTGGACCACATCAGCGGCGGCCGCGCAGGCTGGAACGTGGTGACGTCCTGGCTCAGCGGCACTGCCGATAACTTCGGCAAGACCGAACACCCGCCTCATGCCGTTCGCTACCGCATCGCCAAAGAGCATGTGAATGTGGTCAAGGGCCTGTGGGACTCCTGGGAAGACGATGCGTTCGCCTACAACAAGCAAAGCGGCGAGTTCTTTACCCCCGGCAAGCTGCATGCCCTTGAGCACAAAGGGGAATTTTTCTCGGTAAAAGGCCCGCTCAACATTTCCCGTTCCCGGCAAGGCCAACCGGTGATTTTCCAGGCTGGCACCTCTGAGGCCGGGCGCAATTTCGCCGCGGAAAACTCCGACGCGATTTTCGTCAGCCAGGAAGGCTTCGATGATGCGCACGCCTACTATCAGGACCTGAAAAAACGCGCTGCCGATTTCGGACGCGACCCACAGAAACTGTCGATCCTGCCGGGCATCCGCCCGATCGTTGGCCGCGATGAAGCCGAAGTGGAAAGCCGCTATCAGCAAGCCGTGGAGCTGGTGACGATCGAGGACGCAATCGTCGCCCTCGGCCGGCCCTTCAATGACCACGATTTCAGTCAGTACCCACTGGATGCGCCGTTCCCCGAGCTGGGCGATCTGGGGTCCAACAGCCAGAAAGGCGGATCGGACCGGATCAAGCAGCTTGCTCGGGACGAAGGCCTGACCTTGCGTGAAGTCGCCCTGCGCTTCTCAAGGCCACGGCGCGACTTCGTCGGTACTCCCGAGCAGGTTGCCGACGCGATTCAGAAATGGTTCGAGGAAGGGGCGGCAGACGGTTTCATCATCAACTCGTTGTTACCGGACGGCCTGCAGTACTTCACCGAACTGGTCGTGCCGGTCCTGCAACAGCGCGGCCTGTTTCGCGACGAGTACAGCGGCAGCACCCTGCGCGACAACTTCGGTCTGCAAGTGCCTGCCAACCGTCACGCGCAAAACGCCCTCAAGACCCGGGAAGAAAGTGAGGCACTGGCATGAGCGAATCCCTCAACCTGTTGCCGGGGCAAGCCTGCGTCCAACTCGCCATCTGACAAGAGCCTGACCATGACGAAAAAGATCACACAGGGACAGTTCAATCGTCGCGGCTTTCTCACGGCCAGCTCGATCGCCCTCGGTGCGTTGGGGTTGTCCTCACTGGGACTGGCCTCTCGAGCGTTCGCCCAAACGACCAGCCTCTCGGACTTGACCCTGGGCGTCGCCACCTATCGCGGCCAGGATTCGTACTTCACCGATGACGCCGGCACCTCCACGCGCCCGTATAAAGTCGATTACGCGGAATTTGCCGGTGGCAACCTGATCGTCGAAGCACTGGCGTCGGGCAGCCTGGACATTGGTTCAATGAGTGAGATCCCGCCGATCTTCTCGATCCAGAGTCACCGTCAACCGAGACTGATCGCGGTGCTGCAAGGCGACGTGAACAACCAGGTGTTCCTGATTCCCAAGGACTCGACCATCGAATCGGTCGGGCAGTTGCGCGGCAAGCGGGTTGGCTACGTGCGCTCCACCACCTCGCACTACTTCCTGATCAAGGCATTGAAGGAACAGGGCCTGACCATGAAGGACATCACCGCGGTGGCGCTCACGCCTCAGGACGGTTTTTCCGCTTTTCAGAGCGGACAGCTCGATGCCTGGGTGATCTACGGCGTGTTCATCCAATTGGCGAAGTTCCGCAGTGGCGCCCGCGTACTGAAAACCGCGCTGGGGTATTTGTCCGGCAACTACCTGATCGCCGCACGCCCTGCCGCGCTGGAAGACCCACTGCGCAAGCAGGCCATTCAGGACTACCTGCAGCGACAAGCGCGCACCCTGGAGTGGATCAACAACAACCCCGAACCCTGGGCCACCAAATCGGCGCAGCTGTTGGGTGTCGATAAAACCGTGTTCCTCGACATGTACAACAACCGCAGCCAGGCCTCGAGAATCATCGAAGTGAACGATCAGGCCATCGCCTCGCAGCAGGAAGTGGCAGACCTGTTTTTCGACGCGGGTGTGTTGAGTGAACGGCTCGATGTCAGCCCACTTTGGGACCGTCAGTTCAAGCTGCTTGCGCTATGAGCCGGCTCTCACCCTTTTTGATCGAGTGAAATCACCATGAGTCTTTCTTCCCAACACCCGCCCGTGCTGCGCTCGGTCGAAGTCGCCAATTTCGAGGCCTTGCTTGAAGGCATCAGCGAACAGCTGAGCGCCACTGCCCATGTTTATGACGAGAGCGGCGCCTTCCCCCATGACAACTTCAAGCTGTTGCATGAGCACGACCTGGTTGCGTTGACCGTGCCCAAAGCCCTGGGCGGTGGCGGCGCGAACCTGGCACAGGCGCGCAAAGCCATCAGTGCAATCGCCAAAGGCGAGCCTTCGACGGCGTTGATCCTGGTGATGCAGTACCTCCAGCACTCGCGCCTGCAAGACAATCGAAACTGGCCCGAAGCGTTGCGTCTGCAAGTGGCGCATGACGCCATCCAGAAGGGTGCGCTGATCAACGCCTTGCGGGTCGAGCCCGATCTCGGCACCCCCGCGCGCGGCGGTCTGCCGGCGACCGTCGCAAGACGCACTTCCGCTGGCTGGCGGATCAGCGGGCGAAAAACCTACTCCACCGGCAGCCATGGCCTGACCTGGTTCAGCGTCTGGGCGCGCAGCAGTGATGAGGACCCGCTGGTCGGTGCCTGGCTGGTGCACAAGGACACGCCGGGCATCAGCATCATCGAGGACTGGGATCATCTGGGCATGCGCGCCACTTGCAGCCATGAGGTGGTATTCGACAACGTGCTGGTGCCGCTGGATCACGCGGTCAGCGTCAGCCGCTGGAGCGCGCCGCAACCCGAACTCGATGGCGATGGTTTTCTGTGGATGTCGGTGCTGCTGTCATCGGTCTACGACGGCGTCGCCCAGGCTGCCCGCGACTGGCTGGTGCAATGGCTGGAAACCCGAGCGCCGTCCAACCTCGGCGCAGCGTTGTCGACCCTGCCGCGCTTTCAGGAAACCGTCGGCCACATCGACACTTTGCTGTTCGCCAACCGCAGTTTGCTCGATGCCGCCGCCGAGGGCCACACGCCGGCCAGCAACGCGGCACAGCTGAAATACCTGGTGACCGGCAATGCGATTCGTGCCGTCGAGCTGGCCATCGAGGCGTCCGGCAATCCGGGCCTGTCACGTAATAATCCGCTGCAACGGCATTACCGCGACGTGCTGTGCAGCCGCGTCCACACCCCGCAAAACGACGCCATCCTGCAAGGCGTCGGCAAAGCCGTATTTGCCCGGCGCCAGCCCCCATCCCAGTCCAAGGAACGCCCATGAGCCAGCTTGTCATCGCCAGCCAACTGGACGAAGACTTCAACGAAGTGATCCGCCAGCGTCTCAGTCAAACCCATCCCGAGGCTCGCGTCATCGGCGTGCCGGCCGGGGTGCCCAGCGACCTGCCGGCGGAAGTCAGCATTCTGCTGGCACGGCCAATCAACGTGCGTGGCTATCAGGCCCCGGACACACCGCCACCGGGCTGGCCCTATGGGCTGCAATGGATTCAAGTGGTGTCGTCGGGCATCGACTTCTACCCGCAATGGCTGTTCAACGGCCCGCCGGTGAGCACTTCGCGGGGCAGCGCTGCCGAAAACATCGCCGAGTTCGCCCTGGCCGCAATCTTCGCCGCAGCCAAGCACCTGCCGGACATTTGGGTGCATGACTCGCAATGGAATTTCACGGCACTGACCCCGCTCAAGGGCACCACGCTGGGGATTCTCGGCTTTGGCGCCATTGGCCGCAGCCTGGCGACCAAGGCCCACGCCCTGGGCATCAAGGTACTGGCGCTGCGTCAGAGTCAGACGCCGTTCGAGGTTGAAGGCGTCGAAGCGGCGCGGGACATTCATGAGCTGTTTGCGCGTTCCGATCATCTGGTGCTGGCCGCACCGTTGACCGACGCCACCCGGCATATCGTTGACAGTGCCGTGCTCGCCAGCGCCAAGCCGGGCCTGCACCTGATCAACATCGCCCGTGGTGGCCTGCTCGACCATCAAGCGTTGCTCGAAGCGCTCGACACCGGACGCATCGGCCTGGCGTCGCTGGACGTCACCGAACCCGAACCGTTGCCGGACGGTCACCCGCTATACGCCCATCCGCGGGTGCGCTTGTCACCCCATACCTCAGCGATTTCCAGCAACAGTCGCCATGAAATCGCCGACAGTTTCCTGGCCAATCTCGAACGTTTTCTCAATGGTTTGGCGTTGGAGAATCAGGCGAACGTGCAACGCGGGTATTGAGTTTCTACCGAACTGACGTCATCGCGGGCAAGCCACGCTCCCACAGGTTTTGCATTATCAGTGGGAGCGTGGCTTGCCCGCGATTTCGTTTTTACGGCCAACACACAACATCAGACTTACGCATTTTTATTAACTATTTAATGCCTATTTTTTATAATTAACTTATAACTAATCGGACTTTTACAGCCGCTACTTATATAAATATTGTTACAACCATCACCGACCCCTGACCAGGTGGAGGCCCACGGAACTAAAGCTTTTCCGGCCGACACCACTCCACGGTCAACCGCTGCACCCAAACCAGAAACCGGCTCAAGCCACCGCCGCCATGGTCTTCAAACCACGGCCCCGGCAACGCTTTGCCCATAAAAAACCGACAACGCCGACACAGCATCTACACACCCGGGGCTCACCATGCACAACACTTTCCGTTCAAACCGTCTGACGCTGGCCGTGTCGCTGGCGATATTCGGCTTGTCGGCTCACGCCGAAGAAAACACCAAGGATGGTGCCCTCCCTGTCGTTACCGTCACCGCCGAACACCACACAGAAGACCTGCAAAAGACCCCGCTGGCGATTTCCGCATTCGACGAAAAGGCCCTCGAAGACAAGCAGATCAAAAGCATTCGCGACCTCTCCGGGCAGGTACCGAACCTGACCCTCAGCCGCCAGTCGATCTCCTACAGCGCGCAGACCTACGGGATACGTGGCATCGGTGAAACCGATCCGATCCAGGAGTCGGCCGTCGCGGTCTACGCCGATGACCTGTACATCCCACGGGCCATTTCCTCGATGCTCGACTTCAACGACGTCGAACGCGTCGAAGTGCTGCGCGGCCCGCAAGGCACGCTGTATGGGCGTAACAGCAGCGCCGGTGCGATCCGCGTGATCACCCGCGATCCGACCCAGGAAACCCGTGGTTTCTTCGAACTCGGCGCCGGTGACTACAACGCGCAGAACGGCCGCCTGCTGATCAGCGGTCCGCTGGTGGACAACGCATTGTTCGGCAGCTTCTCGGCAATTCGCCTGACCCGTGACGGCACCGTCTCCAACCCGACACGCCACACCGATGTGAACAACATCGACATCCAGTCCTATCGCGGCAAGCTGCGCTACAACCCCGACGATTCGCCCTGGGATGTACAACTGACCCTGGCCGGTACGTTTGACCGTGGCGATACCACCAGCTACACGCCATTCGATGCCAACGGTCACTTCGATAAATTCAAGAGCTACAGCAGCCTCAATCCGAAAAACCGACTCGACCAGGGCAGCTCGGTGCTGCGCGCGATCTACACGATTGACGACCATCTGAACGTCAAATCGGTGACTGCCTACTCCGCATTCAACCAACCGGTGGACTATGACAACTCGGGGCAGGCAGCCCTGATTCAGAACAACCTGATCAACTACAACCAGGACTACGCCACCCAGGAATTGCAGCTCAACGGCGACTACGACGATTTCAACTTCAGCACCGGCCTGTACCTGTACCACGAAAGTTTCGACGCCGAGCGCGACAACCTGACCTTTTCCATCGCGCGCAACCGGGTGATCGGCCAGGGCCAGTACAGCACAACCAATACCGAGAGCTACGCCCTTTATGGCCAGGGCAGTTACAACATCACGCCACAGCTGGCGCTGATCGCCGGACTGCGGTTTACCCGCGAGCACAAGAATTTCGATTACACCAACTACGCCATCACCACCAGCCGACAGATCACAGGGACCAACTTCAGCGC
Source organism: Pseudomonas sp. P4_B3 (assembly GCF_056402295.1). Taxonomy (NCBI): domain Bacteria; kingdom Pseudomonadati; phylum Pseudomonadota; class Gammaproteobacteria; order Pseudomonadales; family Pseudomonadaceae; genus Pseudomonas; species Pseudomonas sp. P4_B3. Next base: position 61,485 of record NZ_JBFUHR010000004.1, on the reverse strand, counting down.
CGACTCAAGCAAATCGTGGCAGTCCACCAGCCCGAAACTCGGCTTCGAGTACGCCTGGACCCCGCACCTGAACCAGTACGCCTACGTGGCCAAGGGGTTCAAGGCCGGTGGCTTTGACAACCGCGCGCCAACCAAGGCCGCCGCCGAACAGGCGTTTTCACCGGAAGACGTGACCACCTGGGAAACCGGCTTCAAGGGTGACTTCTTCGACCGTCGCCTGCGTGCCAACCTCGCGCTGTTCTATAACGACTACAAAGACCTGCAGACCAACGCCTATGACCCGGCGCTGGGTGTCAGCCTGCGGACCAACGTCGGCAAGGCGCACACCTACGGCGTCGAGCTGGAAACCCTGACCGCACTGACCAACGACCTGCAACTGACCGCCAACGTCGGCTACCTGGAAAGCCAGTACGACGACTTCCAAAACGCCGGTGGCGCGGGTGTCGACGCCAATGGCAAGCAGCTGGTGTTTTCACCGCGCTGGAACGCCAGCGTCGGCCTCAACTACACCATCCCGTCTGGATTGCCTGGCACCTGGCTGGCCGGCACCGATGCGCAATTCCAGACCAAGTCCTTCGCCAACGCGCTGAACGACGACGTCCAGGAAATTCCCCAGCAGACCTTCTGGAACGCCAACACCCGCTACATCTCCGGCGACGGCCACTGGACTACCACGCTGTCGGTGAAAAACCTGCTCGATCGCGCGTACCCGCAATCGGTCGGCTTCGTGCCGTCCAGTGGCGCCCGCTACTACGCGATCAACGACCCGCGAACCCTCTTGTTGTCCGTGCGCTACGACCTTTAACCCCCATACAGGCAAGCATGCCAAGGAGCACTTTTATGGCTTTCACCCGCAGGGAACTGATTTCCCGCATTGCCGCCGTTGGTGGCTATTCCGCTGCTGTCAGCGCCCTCGGTGCGCTGGGGCTGACGCCTCAGGCCGTGGCATCGACTTTCAATCCGCTGCAACTGGGCAGCAGTGGCAAAGGCAAGCATGTGGTGGTGGTCGGTGCCGGCATTTCCGGCCTGGTCAGTGCCTATGAACTGCGCAAGGCTGGTTTTACCGTCACCATACTTGAAGCCCGCGAACGGGTGGGCGGGCGCAACTGGACCTTGCGTCGCGGTACCAAAGTCGATTTCGACGATGGCATCAGCCAGACAGTCGACTTCGATGACGGGCAGTTCTTCAACGCAGGCCCTGCGCGCATCCCCAGCCATCACCAGACCATCCTCGGCTACTGCCGTGAGTTGGGCGTAGAGCTGCAAGTGCTGGTCAACAGCAGCCGCAACGCACTGGCCTTGCCGGACCCGAAACAACCGGCATTCCAGTTGCGCCAGGCGGTCAACGACACGCGTGGGCAACTGTCCGAGTTGCTGGCGCGAACCGTCAGCCGCAAGGCTCTGGACCAGGACTTGAGCGCCGACGACCGCAAGGCGCTGCTGAGTTTCCTCAAGGTCTATGGCGACCTGAATGCCGACCTTCAATACAAAGGTTCGGTGCGCTCGGGGTACACACGGGTGCCCGGTGCGGGTGATCAAACCGGTATCACCCGCGCACCACTGGAACTGCAAACCCTGCTCAATCCCAAGCTCTGGGGCGCGTTGGTATTCGATGAGATACCGGAGTTTTCCTCGACCATGTTCCAGCCGGTCGGTGGCATGGACCGCATTCCCTATGCGTTCTACGAAAAACTCAAGGATGCGGTGCGCTTCAATGCCGAAGTCAGTGACATCCAGACTTCCGAGCAAGGCAGCCGCATCGCCTACCGCGACCGCAAGACCGGTACCACCCAGACCCTGACCGCTGATTACGCCATCGTCACCGTGCCGCTGCCGCTACTGGCGAAGTTGCCGAGCAACTTCAGCCAACCGTTCAAGCAAGCAATTGAGACCGCACAAAGCGATCAGGCGAACAAGGTCGCCTGGCAGTCGCCGCGGTTCTGGGAAACTGACTTCAACATCTACGGTGGCCTTTCCTACCTGGACCATGAAGTCAAAGGCTTGTGGTACCCCAGCGATCGCCTCAATAGCGCACAAGGAATTCTGGTCGCCGCCTACAACACCAGCGAATCGGCCCAGGCCTTTAGCAAGAAATCCCTCGCCGAACAATTCGCCTCCTCCCGGCAAGCCGTGGAACTACTGCACCCCGGACACAGCACCAAGCTGCAAAAACCGGTGGCCATCAACTGGGCCAAGGTGCCGTTCAGCAAAGGCCCGTGGATCGTCAACGACGAGGTCGGTGAAAGCGCCTACCAGATTCTTAATGAACCTCAGGGCCGCACCTATCTGGCCAGCGATGCCCTGGCCCATGGCGGCGTCGGCATCTGGCAGAACAGCGCCGCCGACTCGGCGCGGCGCATCGTTTCGCTGATCGGCCGACATGCCGAACGCAATCAACCGGGCGTTGCCGCCTGACTCACTCAATAAAAGGATTGAACGATGAAAGCCATCACTTTGCTGACAGGACTGCTCATGACCGCGACCACCCTTGGCAGCCACGCCGACGAGATCAAACGTATCGCCCTGCCCAACTCGAACTTTCCGATTTCGCTGGCGGTGTCCGTGCCGGCACAAACCGACCTGCTGTTCGTCAGTGGCCTGCTGGCCGACCTGCACGACCCGAAAGCGCCCAAGGATTCCTTTTCCGCCTATGGCGACACCGCGACCCAGACCACTTCGATTCTCAACAAACTCAAGGGCGTATTGGAAGCCCAGGGGCTTGGGCTCGGCGATGTGGTGCAACTGCGGGTGTTCCTGGTGGGGGACCCGGCCAAGGGCGGCAAGCTGGATTTTGCCGGACTGCAAGAAGGCTATACGCCGTTCTTCGGCAGCACCGCGCAACCGAACAAACCAGCACGTACCGCCATTCAAGTGGTGGCCCTGCCGCTGCCCGGCGGCCTGGTCGAAATCGAAGCCGTCGCCGCTCGCAAGAAGTGACACGGAATTCACCCGCCATTCAGGAGTTTCACCTTCATGCTCAACTGCCCGGTGCGTCGAACGGCGCCTTCCTTTCGTCCCTTGTTAGTCCCGCTGTCGTTTGCCTGCGGCCTCGCCTCGTTCAGCATCGAGGCCGCCGAAACCAGCTCGCCGACCCTCAACACCGTGGTTGTCACGGGCAACCGCGGCACCGAGCAACGCACCGTCACCACCAGCCCGACACCGATCGACGTGGTGACCGGCGATCAACTGCGCTCGGTCGGCAAACCGAGCCTGCTGGAGGCGCTGAGTAAATTCATTCCGTCGTTCAACCTGCCCGACCGGGCGGGTTGGGATGCCAGCGGCGTGGTGCGCTCGGCCACCCTGCGCGGCCTGACCGCGTCCCACGTGCTGGTACTGGTCAACGGCAAGCGCCGGCATACCAGTGCGACGCTGAACATCAATGGCATCAACAGCGGTGCGGCACCCAGCGATCTCGATCTGATTCCGGTGGCCGCCATCGATCATATCGAGGTGCTGCGTGATGGCGCGGCCGCCCAATACGGTTCCGATGCCATCTCCGGGGTGATCAACATCATCCTCAAGCAGACCACCGGCGGCAGCTCGGACACGATCCTGGGCCAGAACTACGACGGCAAACGCGGTACCGGGCAAGAAGCGCTCAACTATGGCTTCGAAGTCGGGGACGCCGGCGTACTCAATGTCTCGCTCGATACCCGCTACCAGGAGCGTGACAACAAGGCCGGCAGCAACGGTTACAGCTCACATTACTATCCATTGGCGGACGGTTCGCCCGACCCCCGCGAGGCCACGGCCAGCCATCACACTTACAAAGGCTACGGCTTGCCGCGCAGCCAGTTGGCGGATGCTGCCTACAACCTCGACCTGCCCCTGAACGATGCCGTCACGCTGTACTCGTTCTCGACACTGGCTACGCGGGAAAACAACGACGGCCAGAATTTCCGTCTGCCCAGCGGCCGCAACACCATCACCACCGGTCCCAACGGCTTCCCCGACGGCTACAGCCCTTACTGGTTGATCAACGAGACCGACTTCCAGTCAGCCTTCGGCGCCAGGGGTGACGATATCGGCGGTTGGGCCTGGGACCTGAGCAGCACTTACGGACGCAACTACGCCAAGCAGCGCACCTATGACAACCAGAACCCGTCACTGGGGGAAAACACCCCGAACAAATTCACCTCCGGCATCTTCATCGCCGATCAGTGGACCAGTAACCTGGACCTGAAAAACAGCTACGACATCGGCCTGGTCAAGCCACTGGATGTCGCCTTCGGGTTCGAGCATCGACGCGATGGCTACGAGACCCGGGCGGGCTCCGAAGCCTCTTACATTGACGGCGGCTACGTGTTCCCGGCCGGCCATCCGCGCGCCGGCCAACGTCCCGATCCCGGCGCGCAGGTCACCAACGGCATCACCCCGGACGATGAGCAAAAGGTCAGTCGCAACAACGTCGCCAGCTACATCGACCTGGGCTTCTACCCTGTCGAGCAGTGGTACCTGGGCGTCGCGGCGCGCTATGAGCATTACAACGAAGGCGTGGGCAGTACGCGCAGCGGCAAGCTCAGTACCCGCTACGAGTTCAACCCGGTGTTTTCGGTGCGCGGCACCATCAGCAATGGCTTTCGCGCGCCGTCGCTGGCCAACGAGGTCTTCACCGCCCGCTCGACCGGGTTCGACACCATCAATGGCGTCTACCAGTCCTACAACTACGTGATTCTGCCGGTGGACTCGGCGGGTGCCCAGGCGCTGGGCGCAGAACCATTGAAACCCGAGCGCTCCACCAACTTCAGCCTCGGCTTCGCCCTGACCCCGAGCGAAAACCTGAGCCTGACGGTGGACGGCTACGTGATCAACCTGCGCGATCGCCTGGTACTCAGTGAACGCTTCCAGGGCCCTGGCGTCGCCGCCCTGCTCGACAGCATCGGCGTGCCGGCCACCGCCGGGGCGCAATTCTTCACCAACGGCGCCAGCACTCGCACGTCAGGGGTCGATGTGGTGGGTAATTACCGGCAGAACCTGAACAGCTTCGGCTCGGTGAGATGGACCGCGGCGCTGAACTACAACCACACGCAAATCCTCAGCGTCAACGATACCCCGTCGCAACTCACGGCCCTGAACAGCAGCTATCAACTGCTCGGTCGCCAGGCCCGTGCGCTGATTACCAAGACCTCCCCCAGCAGCAAGGCGATTTTCTCCGCCGACTGGGCGATCCACGACTTCGACGTCAACCTGCGCCTGACCCGTTTCGGCACCTACACCGAGGTCAACAGCTCCGCCGATCCGAGCCTGGACCGCGAATACTCCGCCAAGTGGATCACCGACCTCGATGTCGCGTACGCACTGACCAAACAGCTGACCGTCGCCCTCGGCGCGCAGAACCTGTTCGACACATACCCCGATCATATCGGTGTACCCAACTCTTCGTTCGGCGACAACTGGGGCAGCTTTTCACCGTTCGGCTTCACGGGTGGGTACTACTACACCCGCTTGCAGTACGCGTTCTGACGGAAAAAAACCCCACTAAGCTAATTCTTAAAAAGTATTTATAAAGTATTTTTTATAACCATATTATTCAGGTCAGTCGAACCTTTCTTTTCCTGATATCGAGCGTGCCATGTCGAAATCCACCCCATACACTGAAGCAAAATTCCGTCGTCCCGTGCTGGCCGGTCTGGTCGTTGCGCTGGCCTTGACGTTCTCCCTGCCGTCCCAGGCGCGGGAAACGCTGCGGATCGGCTACCAGAAGTCATCGACCCTCATCACCCTGTTGAAGACTCAAGGCACCCTGGATAAAACCCTCGCGCAACAGAACATCGACGTGAGCTGGCATGAGTTTCCAAGCGGCCTGCCTCTGCTGGAGGCGCTGAATGTCGGCAATGTCGACATCAGCGCCGACGTGGCGGACACCGTGCCGATCTTCGCCCAGGCCGCGCAGGCCAGACTGACCTACTTTGCCCAGGAAGCGCCCTCGCCTTCGGCCCAGGCAATCGTCGTGCACAAGGACTCGTCCCTGCATCAATTGGCGGATTTGAAAGGCAAGAAAGTGGCCGTCACCAAAGCCGCCGGCAGCCATTATTTGTTGATCGCCGCCCTGACAAAAGCCGGCCTGAAATTCTCGGACATTCAACCGGCCTATCTGTCGCCCGCTGATGGCCGCGCCGCCTTCGAGAACAACAAGGTCGACGCCTGGGTCACCTGGGAACCCTTCCTCACCAGCGCCCAACGCCAACTGCCAACCCGCACGTTGGCTGACGGCGCAGGCCTGGCCAGCTACAAGCGCTATTACCTGACCAGCACCCGCTACGCCGAGGAGCACCCACAAGTGCTCAAGGTGGTTTACGACCAACTGGAGAAAACCGGTAGCTGGGTAAAAACCAATCCCCGTGAGGCGGCTCAGGTGTTGAGTCCGTTGTGGGGCAACCTTGGCCTGGATACGGTCGAGACCGCCAATAGCCATCGCAGCTATCAGGTGCAGCCGGTCAAAAGCGACGAGTTGGGTGAGCAACAGAAAATCGCCGATGCATTTTTTGCCGCCGGCCTGTTGCCCAAGGCGGTGGATGCGCAGGATGTCGGGATCTGGCAGCCGTGAGGCGTGGATGATTCGGAAGCCTTCTGAAGCAAATCCACCAATCCCTGGTGCCCGCGGTGCGTGCCGGCCAGCGGCCAGTCCTCGCCCGGAATGATCCACTCGATATCTTCGGCAGACAACGCCAGCAGACCTGGCTTATCGCCGCGGCCCATGGCTGCAAAAAAATTCTTCACAGTCTGGACATTCTCTTGTGTGCTCATCGAAATCTCTCCATTTCCTTTACCCAGGATCGTGTCCGATCTAATCGGACACGTTGTGGGCCTGCTGGTGAGGACGTGGTGTCGGTGATTCAGCCGATATCGACATTCATGGCGATGTCCCAGGTGCCGGCGCCGTTTTTAGCCAGGCCGATCATCATCAGACCGAGCCACTCGAGCGTCTGGGCCATCTGCAGGCCGCCGACATCCAACGGACGCAGCCCGAGACTCTCGAGGAAGGTCGAGACGCGCGCCTTGGCGTCCGCATCGTCCGCCGCGATGAACGCGTCGAGGCGTTCATCCTTGGCAAGTACTTGGCCGAAGAGGGTATTGAACGCCTTGACGACATGCGCGCTGGCCGGGGCGCCCTTGGCGATCTCCTGCGCGCCGGAACTGCCGTGGGGGGTAACGAGGCCCGAGAGGTCGGGAGCGACCGGGTTGGTGATATCGATGATCACCTTACCGTCGAGCGCTTTCCCAAAGTCGGCCAGTACCGCCACCGCACTGGTGTACGGCACGGCGAGAATGACGATGTCGCCCGCCGGAGTGACGCCGTAAGTCCCTGTGATCGCTCCGGATGCGAGCTTGTCGGCAAGCGCCTGCGCCTTGGCGGGATCGCGGCTGACCACCTCGACGGTGTGTCCGGCCTTGGCGATACGGCCGGCGATCGCCGTGGCCATGCCTCCCGAACCGATGATGCTGATAGTGCTCATGTGCAGTCTCCGTTCTGAAATCAGGTATTTTCCATCTTTTCTGGACGGGTTACGCCGTCGCGGCTTGGCCACCCGCCGGGCGCAGTGCGACCCGGCGGTGTGCCGTCATCTCATCAGTCGGCCGGGAAGTAATGACCGCTATCAAGATCGGCGAAGAGTCCGGGCTGGGTCGGTTCCCAGCCAAGAACCCGGCGCGTGATGGCGTTCGATGTCGGGGTGTCCAGCGTGACCAGATTCGCAAGGAACCCGAAGTAGCCAGGCAGCATCAGCACGTCCGCGGGAATAGACACGGCCGGCAGATTCAACCGGCTGGCAATGGCTTCGGCGATCTGGCGGTACGGGACAGCCACGTCGGCGATTGCATGCCAGCTTCTGCCCGCGGCGCCTTTCTCCAGCGCCAGGCGAAACACGGTGGCGAGGTCACGGGCATGCACGGCCCCCCAGCGGTTGGCACCGTCTCCGGGGTAGCCGACGACACCCTTTTCCTTGGCCAGCCCGATCAATAGCGGAAGGAAGCCGGCGTTATCGGTGGAGCTGTGCATGATCTCAGGGATCCGCACGATCGAAGACCGTATGCCCTTTTCGGCGAGACCGATCACCGTGGTTTCCACGATGTTCCGAACCCGCAGGGTATTCTTGTACGGATCGCCGCCGGGAAGGGGCGGATCCTCCTCGGTGGCCGGCCGGCCCAAGCCCTCCCACCCGGGCGAGCCGACGCTTCCAGATGCGACCAACGGCTTTGCGCTTCCGGCCAGTGCTTCGCCATAGGCGAGCATGATCTCAAGTTCCGCGGCCGCAACGGCGTTGATCCCGCCGGTTGGAATCAGGTCCTGCCGATGCGCGAGGTGAATGACGCCGTCCGCGGCTGCGGCCGCCTCCTTGAGCCCGTCGAGATCCTCGAGATTGCCGCGACGTACCTTGGCGCCGAGCGCAGCAGCCTGCGCCGCGGCCGTGTCGGACCGAGCCAGGGCAGTGACCTTATGGCCGGCGGCGATAAGATCGGAGATGATGTACGGACCGGAATGGCCGGTGCCGCCAGTAACAAAAACGTGCATATGCGTGCTCCTCGTGGGTGATAGGGTGCGGGAAAAGGTGCTAAGGGGACTGTGCCGGACGCATTTGCGATCCAGCGCCCCGTCGTCAGCTCAAGTCAGTCGGCGCAAAGTAATGGCCGTTGTCCAGGTCCTCGATCAGACCGGGCTGAACGGGATCCCAGCCAAGCGCCTGGCGGGTGATGGCGTTCGACGCGGGGAGGTCTAGCGTGGCCACTGCCGCCAGGAACCCAAAGTAGCCCGGCAGCATCAGTTCGTCCGCGGGGATGCTCACGGCGGGTATTCCCAGGCGAGCGGCTATAGCCTCGGCGATCTCGCGGAACGGGATTCCCTCGTCGCCGATCGCGTGCCAGGTTTTGCCTGCGGCCCCCTTCTCGAGCGCCAGGCGGAACAGAGAGGCAAGATCGCGGACGTGCACGGCGGGCCACCGGTTCTTGCCGTCTCCCGGATAGCCGGCGAAACCCTTTGTTTTCGCGAGCATGATCAGCTGCAGGCGACCGCTCGCACTGTGTAAGAGTGTGGGAATCCGCACGACCGACGATCTAACACCTCGCTCGGCGAGACCCACGACGGCGGTTTCCACGATATTGCGTGCCAACAGAGTGCCTGAATCGATCGGGCCGCCAGGTAGAGCGGGATCATCCTCGGTCGCCGGTCGGCCCAGACTGACCGGTGCGCCGATAGGCGCCGCTCTGCCCACGTTCATGGGCGTGCCGATACTGCCTGCAACGACCAGTGGCTTATCCGTGCCCGCCAGCGCCTCGCCGAACGCGAGGACGGTCGCGAGTTCCGATTCGACTAAGGCGGCGATCCCGCCGGACGGAAGCAGTTCGGCCCTGTATCCGAGGTGGATGACGCCGTCGGACTCGACCGCCGCCGCCTTGAGCCCTTCGAGGTCGGCAAGATCTCCACGACGCACCTTGGCGCCGAGCGCGGACGCCGCTGACGCGGACGCGTCTGACCTTGCCAGAGCGACGACCTCGTGGCCGGCTGCGATGAGGTCGGGGATGACGTACGAACCGACGTGGCCGGTGCCGCCAGTGACGAAAACGAGCATGTTATTGGCCCTTCTGAGCAGTGTGATACGAGACGTGCGCGTGCGCTCAGCCAGGAAGGCTGACGCCGATCGCGAAATGGGTGTTTTTGACCGAGTGGGTCATGAGGCCCAGCGACAGCAGGCAGACGTGCTCCAGCGTTCGAGCCATAAGCAGCGGCCCAGTGTCCATCGGGCGCAGTCCGAGGCTTTTGATGAACGCCGAGACGCGTACCTTCGCCTGCGCGCCGTCCCCGGCGATGAACACGTCCAGCGGGTGCCCCTCGACAGGACCGGCGGCCAGAACGTGGGAGAAGTGGGTGTTGAACGCCTTGACGACTTCGGCGTCGGTAGGGGCGGCGTTGGCGATCTCCTGTGCACCGAAACTGTCCTGAGGGGTCACAAAGCTTGTGAAGTCGGGGGCGACGGGGTTGGTGATGTCGACAAGAAGCTTGCCGGCCAGTGCTTCCCCGTATTGCTTCACCACGTCGAGAACGGCGACGTAGGGAACCGCCAGGATGACAATATCCCCAGCCGGCGCGGCGCCGAACGTTCCTGTCGTGGCGCCGGCTCCGATCTGCTCGGCCAGCGCCCGCGCCTTGGCGGCGTCACGACTCATCAACTCGACGGTGTATCCGGCCTTGGCGGCAAGGCCGCCGATCGCTGCGGCCATGTCACCTGAGCCGATAATGCTGATAGTGCTCATGCGCGGTTTCCTTGCAGGTATGGGGTAGATCATTCCAAGGCTGCTGGTGCGATCCGGCGAACTCATTCAACGTGCGATCCATGCTGGGCGCTTCACTTGCAAAAAGCAAGCGATCTACTGAGTTTTACTTGCGACATGCAAGCGATGCTAAGATCCAGCCATGAAGACAACTCTTAAAGAAGACTTTCGGTCCCATTGCGCGGTGAACTACGGCGTGGAGATTTTCGGCGACCGCTGGTCGCTCTTGATCATTCGCGACATCGTTTTTGTGGGAAAGAAGACGTATGGCGATTTCCTGAAATCGGAAGAGGGAATCGCGACCAATGTGCTTGCTTCGCGACTTGCCTTTCTTGAGAAGCAAGGCGTTCTCTCGAAGGCGCCAAGCCCCGACGACAGGCGCAAGGACTTTTACACGTTGACCGAGAAGGGTCTGGACCTCATTCCCATTGTGATCAACATTGTGCTCTGGAGCGCGAAGCATGATTCGAAGTCGTACGTGCGGCGCCGTGAGGAGTTTGTGGCTCGATTAAGTCAAAACCCGATGCAGGTGAGCGATGAAGTGAAGGCGCTGGTCCGCAATGGCGGGTGCATCTTTCCTGAGAGCGGGGGATGAACAAGGCGGCAAACGCGCGCTGTCACGGCGTACACGGCGTCGCCCTCACTTCAATCAGACTGTGGCTGCCCTTTTCCACGAGGGAGATCGCATCAAAATTGACGATCACGATCTATCAGTCAAACTTGACCAAGTCCTTAAAGATCAGCTGGCCCCAGCTATTTCCACGCGCCTGCACAAGCAGTCCACCTTCCGAAAGCCCGCCAAGTTTGATCGGCGAGAAACCGAGATTTTCCGCAAGCGTACCCACCTCCGCTGCGGCGCCATCATCGTCGCTCGCCAGGAACACGACTCTCCTGCCACCCTGTACAGCCGGATCCTGGTCAAGGACGGCAGCGACCAAATGGTTGAAGCCCTTGACCAGTCTTGCACCCGTGAAAGCCTGCGCGACGACCTTGGAGGAAGGCTGTCCTCCCAGTTCCTCAGGGGGCACGCCGTAGGCATTGGTCACATCGATGAGGGTCTTGCCCTTCCAGGTTGGCAGCGCCTTCGCGACTTCCCGGTGCGACTCAAAACGGACAGCCAAAAAGATGATGTCCGCCGTGAGCGCTTCCACCAGTTTTTTGGGGATGATCGAGGGTCCGATCGCGGCCGCATCGGCGGCAAAACTTTCCGGGTCGCGCGTGGTTGCAACGGATACTTCGATGCCTTTGCGGGCAAACGCCTTGGCAAGCGCCTGGCCGAGTTTGCCGAAGCCGATAATTGCGTAGCTCATAAAAATCTCCTTTGGTTTGCCACGCCCTGCGGGCTCCAAATATGAAATGGAGTGACCGCTCGGGCGTAGCGAATCAGATTTGCGCCAGACCGCCGTCGACGGCGACCTCACTGGCGGTCATGAAGCTGCTGTCCTGCGATGCGAGAAACGCGGCCGCCGCTCCGATCTCCGCTGGATCGGCCATGCGCTGGAGCGGATTCATCGAGGCGAAGACCTTCATGCCTTCCTCGCCTAGCGCTGCCTTCGCGAGTTCGGTCGCCGTCGGTCCGGGTGACAGCACGTTGACCCGGATGCCGGTGCCCTTCAGGTCCTCCGCCCAGGTCCGCGCGAGGTTGCGCACTGCCGCCTTGCTTGCGCTGTAGACGCTGAATGCCGGGGCGCCCGTGGTGCCGGCGCTCGATCCGGTCAGGATGATCGAACCGCCCTGCCCCATCAGCGGCAGCGCCTTCTGGACTGTGAAGATCGTCCCCTTCACGTTGGTGTCGAAGGTTTCGTCAATGTGCTCTGCGGTGATCTTGCCGAGCGCAAGCGGGCTTCCCGCCCCGGCATTGGCGAAGACGATGTCGAGGGTTCCGCGCTCGACCTTCACCGCCGCGTAGAGTCGGTCGAGGTCGGCCTGATCGGAGACCGAGCCCTTCACCGCACGCGCATTGGGCCCGAGCTCGGCCACGGCGGCGTCGAGCGCTTCCTGGCGGCGGCCGAAGATGAAGACGAAGGCGCCTTCCTCGATGAAGCGCTTCGCTGCGGCGAGGCCGATACCGGTAGCGCCGCCGGTGATCACGGCGGTCTTTCCATTCAGTCTGGTCATGACGTGCATCCTTCGTTGGAGTTGTACCCAAGCAGGAAATTGCTTGCTTGAGACGAGGATGCAGCGCTGATAACCTAAGGACAAGTATGCACCTTTTGGTAAGTATCAAAAAATGACGACGACATCTGAAATCTGCGACACCGGTTGCGGGCTCAACGCCACGCTACGCATCATCTCGGGCAAGTGGAAACCGCTGGTCCTGTTTTTCCTGCGCGGCGGCCCGAAACGCTATGGCGAGCTCAAGCGTTTGATCCCTGGAGTCAGCGACAAGGTGCTGATCCAGCAGTTGAAGGATCTGGAAGCCGATCAGGTGCTTGCACGGACCGACTACAAGGAAGTGCCCCCGCGCGTGGACTACACGCTGACCCCGCTCGGCCGTAGTCTGGCTGATGCGATCATCCCGCTGTGCACCTGGGGAACCGAGAACGCGGCGCAAATGGCAAGCATCTTCGCCAAGCGCGACGCTTTGGCCTAGCGGGATGCAGACGAACCGCTGAGTGGGACGATTTTGCGCAGGCGCGCGCCGTCTTTTCGCAGAGCGAACACCTGAGCCGCCACGCCAACAACGAGCGCAAGGGCTATAAAACCGAGCGCACCTTTGAGCAATGGCGAATTCGGGTCAGTGACGATGGGGTGGCCATCGGGGACTCGACGCAACGTCTCCGAGACGGTCGGGACCATCAGCAAGAACGCCGTCAAGCTCAGAAAGATGGTTTCAAGGTACACCCTTGCCCGACCCAGCCAGACAACAAAGCCGACTCCGTAACCGGCGAGCAACAGCACGATCGTGACCGCCCCGATCACAGGGCTGATCGGTTGATGGGCCACCAGAAACACAGTAAAGCCGCCGATCAACATCGAGACGAAATAGCCAAGGCCGGCCCGCGACCGTGGCACGATGCGCCCGTGCCTGATGAACATGTAGGCAGCCAAGGGAATGGCTGGCAAGCTTGCGAGGGTGTGTACCCAGCCAAGGGCAGAGATCCCGAACATTCGACTATTCCTTTTTTGATTGGATGATGTACATAACGCAGCGAACGCTGTTGCGTTGCCGATCAACCGCGTGAAAGCGCTATGATTCTGGGGTTCAGACTATTGAAGGCATGGCCGGACTGATATGACGGATCTACTCGAAGAGTTGACCATTCGTCCAGAGATGCAGTTAGAGGGGCTGGCCACATTGGTGAGCTTTGCACCTTGCACTTCAATGTGCTCCACCGAGCGAAACGACAGCCGAAATGCCCGCTGTGCGATAACTTGATGAAGATAAGTTGTTGGCGCCGGATTTGTGCCGATTTACATGTGGATCAGTCTTGCGCCGACAAATGGGTTAATTCGTCATCGGTTAACTCTTCCAAGATTTAGCGCTGCGGAGCGGGTGAGAAAAAATACATCGTTATCCATCTTGAGCTGGCGGTTTTCCTGCTCCAGCTGCCGGATACGCTGCTGTTCGGCGGTTAGCGGTTTTCCAATCCCGGGCTGCCCCAATTGCTCAGCCTCGTACTGCTGCACCCAGCGCCGGACGGCTGTCTCACCAATATTCAGATCGCGGCAGACCTGCGGAACAGTCAGCCCCTGGTCCTTGATCATCTTCACGACTTGCAGCTTGAAGCTGTCGTCGAATGTCCTGCGTTTGTCGGTCATGAAAAACTCCTCGATAGATGCATTTTCCACTTATCGAGGTGTCCGGGGAAATTAGACCACTACACTGGGAAACTCGCATGCACGGTTCTTAGGGGGTTGGACGCGGGTGACCGCGTCTGACTACCCGACAACCAGATTCGGCCGTGGGCACTCGGACGCAAAAACTGGCTCTTTGCAGGTTCCCTGCGCAGCGGAAAACGGGCGGCGGCGATCATGAGTTTGATCCAGTCGGCGCGGCTCAACGGGCATGATCCGTACGCCTATTTGAAGGACGTGCTCACGCGCCTACCGACGCAACGGGCAAGTGATATTGCGCAGCTGCTGCCGCATAGGTGGCAACCGGTTTAGTGACGCAAGACGGGAGGCCCGGACGCATACCCTAGTTTGACGAATTGCATCGAGTGCCTCCTTGGGCTCTGTACGAAATATTATCGGACGAAGAGCGGTTACTGGATTCTTGGGCCAAATCCACCATAAGGTTTCAACGGTACAACAGAAGTAACTTCCAGCATCCCGGAATTTACCAGTGGCAGCGTTGCCAGCTTTTCCCGAACGGCAGCCTCGTTTTCGGCTTCAACCAGTAGGCAGGCGCCACCCATGTCACCCCGGTGCCAGATGTTGCGGATAAATCCCTCCAGATAGAGAGCCCTGGCACGCTGTGCTTCGGCTTCGAGATGAGGCGCAAAATCCGCGTCAGAAAAACGCTCCGAGACTCGACGCGAAAGCGTGATGAACTGCATATGTATATCCCCTTCAAGGCGTTCGTCGTTTAAACAGTTCACGGATAATTGCAAAAAATACTATTCTGGTCCAAGACGCGTTCTGCATGACTTGAGACCCGATTCACATGACCTTAGATCTTCGATTGCTTGTTGCGTTTATCGCTGTCGCTGAAACTGAAAATGTCGGTCAAGCCGCCAGCCGTCTACATATCTCGCAGTCGCCTTTGAGTCGGCAAATCATTCAGCTTGAAGCGCAGCTTGGTCTGAGGTTGTTCGAACGCGCACGTCAGCGCATGCGCCTGACTGACGAAGGACGTCTTTTCCATCAGGAGGCGCGCAGCCTGGTCGCCCATGCATCTGAAGTCGAAGCAGTGGCGCGTAGTATCGCTCTTGGTGAGACAGGCCATATTGCCGTGGGTTATGTCGAAGCGGCCATGCACTCCAATGTATTACCGCGTGCCCTTGCGGGTCTGCAATCAGGCCATCAGGCTGCTACCTTCGAACTCCGCCCCATGGGCTCCTCAGAACAATCCGAGGCCCTGCTCGGTAGAGCGCTCGATTTCGGGCTGGTTTATTCAGTTCCTGAGAGCGCAGACATAGAGTCCATGGAGGTTTCAAGCGAAGCGCTACTGCTTGTTCTGGGAAAAAGACATGCTATGGCCACGCAAGCGAGCATTGCTCCTCAAGACTTGAACGGGGAGCGTTGGGTTGCCTTGGCCCGGTCAAAAAATCCTGCGGCCCGCCAGCGTTTTCTTGAGAACTGTTCCGCTTGCGGTTTCTTGCCTGACATCAAGGTAGAGGCGGATGACCTGCTGGCAGCCTTGCGGCTGGTGGCCTCAGGTTTGGGCATTACCTTTGTCCAGGCGAGTCTTCGGGATTTTCTTGCAGATAGCGTCATATTTCGCGAGCTGTCCTGGTTTCCTTCACGGGTCAGGGTCTATGCCATCTGGCGCAAGGACGACCCCAAGCCGCTTGTCGCGACGCTCCGGCAAGCGCTCTTGGCGGCTGCATAAATGGGCGACCGTTTAACTAGGCAAGGTGTGTTCCGCGGACGCTTACGGTGCTGATGACGCCGGAATGAGCTCATCCTGAAAGACAGCTTTGGGCCTGGTATAACCAGATTCAAGAAAGGCCAAGCGTGCAGGAATGGCGAGCGATGGTAGAGCATGGTGCGCCACGCAGTTGACTTCATACATTTGCCCTAGAGTAGCTAGCTCGTCTTACAATACTTTCACATCCGTTGGCGTACGGTAGATCTAGCTCCTTTTGTGATTCTCAGCCCGCCCTCCCCATCGCGGGCTTTTTTTCGGCCCGCGAGGGCCCTAGTTTGTACTCAATCCAAAATCACTTGGTCAGCCAGGACTCAACAGTCGCGGAGCCGTGTTCTGCTTTCCACTCTTTCAGCGTTTTGTGATTGCCGCCTTTGGTTTCTACCACTTCGCCGGTGTTAGGTTTTTATAGACCCTCACTTGCAGCAGATTACGAGTGCCGACGCTATAGGGTTAGGGCCGAGTGAAACGCTCCATGCACCCCAGTGAATGCTGAGCATTCAAGGTAGCTGATAAAGCCGAGTGCGCACCGTGACTCTATCTCCCACCCTCAGTTAGCCCTCCTGCTACGCTGACTTCTTTCACGGAGGAATCACGATGTCGAACGCAGACCTACTCCCTTCCCTACTCTTCAAGATCAATCAAAAACAGTTGGCTCTCGAAGCCGCCATCATGGAGCTGACGATGTGGGTCGAGCAGCGCGGCTCGGGTGAGATTGGAGGCAATGTGCGCGGCGCGCTGGCAACGATCAGCAAGAACGAGGAATTCATCAACATGACGTTAGCAGTGCTGATGACGCCGGAATGACTTCTTCCTTATAGACACAAATCGGGTAAACGTTCATTTCCCTGGAAATACGTTCTCGGCAGAAGGCCCACGGTGTCTGTGGCGGCTTCTAATCTCAACAGTTGCTGCTGCCATGACTCGCCATCTATACGACCGTCAGAGATAGGCCAATCTCGGTCATCTCTGACGTGCAGACGAGGCATCAATACCTTGGCGCCGATTGTTCCAGTCAGACAGACCACTCACTGATAGCGCGCCCAACGATAGGTCGATCAATACTTGCTTGATGCCAACAGAATCGCGAGCACAAGGATCAGGTGACGCCCACTGCTTACATCCGATGATGTTCCAGCAAGAAGTCCACAAACAACCGCACCCGCGCCGGCATTGCCGAGCCACCTACGAACACCGCATGAATCGGTTCCTGGTCGCCGGGATTCCAGGCTTCGAGCAGCGGTATCAGTTGGCCGCGCTGCAGATCCTCGCTCACGCTGAATTCGCCAATGCGCGCAATGCCGGCACCTACTCTCGCGAGTTGTGCCAGTGCTTCACCACTGCTGCATTCGATGTTGCCGTTGACCTTCAGGGAGAACTCTCTTCCGTCGCGGATGAACGGCCAGTTCGGTTCGGCACGCCGGAAGTTGAAGCGTAGGCAGTTGTGCCTTAGCAAGTCTTCCGGTTCCTGGGGAGTGCCGTGCCGCTGCAGATACTCGGGAGATGCCACCACTACCTGGCCGGTGTCGCCGATCCTGCGCGCGGTCAGCGGGCTGTCTGGCAGATGACCAAAGCGCACCGCCACGTCCGCCTGGCCACCGAGAATGTCGACCACTTCGTCGCCGAGCGTGAGGTCGACGACGATGTTCGGGTAACGAGCGCTGAATGCTGCCACCAAAGGAACGATGGCCAGCCGTCCATGGCCAAGGGCGGCGCTAACCCGCAATCGGCCCTTCGGTACGCCCTGATCGGCAATGGCTTCTTCAACCTCGTCCATGTCGGCCAAGATACGCCGGGCACCCCGCAGGAAAGCTTCGCCCTCGGCGGTGAAGGTGATCGCTCGTGTGGTGCGCAACAGCAGGCGGGTGCCAAGACGTTGTTCGGCCCGTGCGATGATGCGACTGACCGCCGAGGGTGTCAGCCCCAATGCACGCGCGGCGGCCGACAGGCTGCCTTCCTGCGCCACGGTGGCGAACACGCTCATTTCACCTGACCTGCCATTGAAGTCCACTTGTGCCCCTTACGCAAAGGTGATTGCCGAAAATGCTATCTACCGCCTCAAAAGGTTGGATCGTAGCATTGGCGGCATAGATAAGGAGCCTTCCATGCGTATCAATCCACCACTTGTCGCACTCGCCATCGGTGCCTTTGGCATCGGCGTTACTGAGTTTTCCCCCATGGGCATGTTGCCGGGAATCGCTGCGGATCTGGGCGTTTCCATTCCCGCCGCAGGTCTGTTGGTCAGTGCTTACGCCTTGGGCGTACTGCTCGGCGCGCCGCTGATGACCCTGACCACCGGCAAGATTCCCCGGCGATATCTGTTGATCGGACTCATGGCGATTTTCACCCTGGGTAACCTGATGTCAGCCCTGGCTACCGATTACTACAGCCTCATGTTCGCCAGGGTGGTGACCTCGCTCAACCACGGTGCGTTCTTTGGCGTCGGCTCCATCGTCGCCGCTAGCGTGGTCGCGCCGGAGAAACGTGCCGGGGCGGTTGCGGCAATGTTCATGGGCCTGACCCTGGCGACCATCGGCGGTGTGCCGTTGGCCGCCTGGTTTGGCGAACTGTTCGGCTGGCGTACCGCATTCGGGGGTATTACCGGTCTTGGCGTAGTAGCTATGGCCGCGTTGTGGTTCGCCCTGCCCAATCTGCCGGCGCCGCAGGGCGTGGGTGTACTTGCCGAGATACGGGTACTGGGCCGAGGCCCGGTGCTGGGAGCATTGGCCCTGACCGTAGTCGGCTCGGGTGCAATGTTTACCGTCTTCACCTACATCGCGCCGATCCTCAGCAGCGAAACCCACGCTTCCACTGCCTACATCACCGCCATGCTGGTGCTGTTCGGTGTAGGGTTGACGCTGGGCAACATGTGGGGCGGCAAGGCCGCCGACCGATCGATCGATCGCACCCTGGTCGTTTCGTTAAGCGTGCTGATTCTCGTCTTGCTGGCGTTCACCGTACTGATGCGTTGGCCGCTACCGGCCGCCGTCGCCATCCTGATATGGGGTATCGCCAGCTTCGCCCTGGTGCCGCCGCTACAGATGCGCGTGATGGAAGCTGCCAAGGACGCGCCCAATCTGGCCTCGGCGGTGAACATCGGTGCCTTCAATTTTGGTAACGCGATTGGTGCGGCGCTGGGCGGAGCGGTGATCAATACTGGGTTGGGTTATCCCGCGATCTCCTTGGCCGGAGCGGCGATGGCGGGTCTGGGGCTGCTGATGGTGTTGGCTTTTGCCCGGCGCTCCAGAACGAGTGCGGCTGCGGTGGCGTGAGATGAGGAGGGGGCTGTTAGTCACCACCGATGAGTGACGGCTAGTGGTCGAAAGCTTTAGCCACAAAAGGCAGCAAACGGCCTGTGGATTCAACCGGTCGATGCAACACAACTAAATTCTGTGTAAGCAGAAGGAGTGTTGCAGATGAACCAGTCGGCACGGCTTAACATCCATGAACCGTATGCGTATTTAAAGGGCGTGTTCACGCGCCTGCCGACGCAGCGGGCGAGTGAAGTCGATCAGTTGTTGCCGCATAAGTGGCAACCGGTTTCATCACGCAAGGCGTGGTGTCGGACGCATAAACCTAGCCGATAGCTGTGACAAAGGCGGTGTTTTTCACTTAAAAGTACGTGGACACCTTCGCCATTATCGCCAGGATTTCCATGCGTCAGAGAACTTCTTGCCCCAAACCTTTTAAAGCCCAAGTCGTCCAAGAATACGTACAGCCGGACGTCTCAATGAAAAGCGTAGCTTTGCGCCGCAGAATAAGCGCCAACCTGATTTGAAAATGGATACCTGCCTATCGTGACCGCCTGACGCCGACGTTGCCCGCTTGGTGCTACGGTGATGGCTTTTTAGCAACCAATTCGAGATATCCATATGAAACCCAATCCGACAATCGATAACGTATTACGCGTCGCGTTGGTTACAGGATCCACTTCCGGTATCGGCGCAGCCATTGCACGTGTACTAAGCCGTGCAGGCTATGCGGTGGTGCTCCATTCGCGAAATTCTGCGGATGCGGGACGCGCTATGGTTGCCGAAATGAAGCAGGCTATTTACGTGCAAGCTGATCTTGCTTTCGAAGCTGACAGGGTCAGGCTTATTAACGAGGCGATCGCCGCGTGGGGGCAGCTCGACGTATTGGTCAATAACGCCGGTATTAGCAGAGTCATTCCGCACTGCGACCTTGCCTCGGCCAACTCGACGGTGTGGCACGAACTTAACGAGGTTAATGTCGTGGCGCCGTTCCACCTAGTCGCATTGGCCGAGTCGGCATTACGCGATGCCGCCCGTGACCGTCGAGCAGGTTGCGTCGTAAACATCAGTTCGCATGCCGGTATCCGTCCTAAGGGTGCATCGATTCCCTATGCGGTAAGCAAAGCTGCGCTTAATCACATGACCCGCTTGCTCGCGGTATCGCTGGGGCCAGAAATTCGCGTAAACGCTGTGGCGCCTGGCTTGGTCGACACGCCTCTGACCGCAGAGTGGACAGGTGCTCAAGAGTTGTGGCGAACTCGTGCACCTATGCGCAGGGCCGCTAGCCCAGACGACATCGCAAAAGCTGTTGTAATGCTGGTCGAGTCGGACTACTTAACCGGCGAAATACTCCTCTCAGACGGCGGGTTGAATCTGACCTAGGTTTAGCGTGCTCCGGTGTAGCAGGTGAGAAGACGAGTCACTCTGTTTCGCCGACTCGCCCAAAGGACGGATACCATAGCTTTTCAGGGCGGGCTAGAGGACACCGCCGGACGGATACAGATTACCGAGTTGCTGCCGCATAGATGGGCGCCCGTTTAACCACGCAAGGTCTGTTGGGCGGACGTTTGCTGTCCAGGGCCTGGCCAGAAGGCTTTAGAAAATGCATAAGGGGGCTTGAAACTTGAAGCAGGCTGCAGCTTCCGCTCTCTAGATGCTGACCGTTCAGTTGGAAGAGTTGTTCAACTGCTGAAGCTCAAGTTGTTTGGCAGCACTGGCTTCGAGGTTTGCACGCTCTTCATCCAGATACCGATAAATACTTTGGAGGTTGGCGATTTTCTGTTTGACTTCTGCCATCTTCTTTTCAATTAGCTTGGCGCCGTCAGCACAATCGATCAGCTTGTTCCGCTGCGCATCCAGAATCTCGCCTATTTCCCCCAGGGAAAACCCCATGCTTTGCGCGCGCTGGATAAAGTCCAGATCCTGCAGAGTTTGCGCTGTGTAATCGCGATAGTTGTTAGTTCGCCGCTGCGGTGAGATCAGGCCGATTTGCTCGTAGTAACGTAGCGTATGGCGGCTGGCACCGCTGCGGGCCTCGAGTTCGCCGATTTTCATGAAAACACCGCTTGACCATAGAGTTGGGTTGATAGTTTACGCTTGGTTCCTCACCTTAAACAAGGAACAGGGAAATGAGCGTGGAGTGCTTTGTCACGGGGGGTACCGGTTTCATCGGTCAACATTTGGTGGCGTACCTGAGTGCAAAAGGTCACACCATTCGGGTGTTGATGCGTCGCCCGGAGCGACTAGCTGAACTGCGGGAGCAAATCGACAATTTGGGCGGGTGCGCAACCCGGGTATTTGCCGTAGCTGGCGATCTGGAACGGGACAACCTGGGGCTGAGTCTTGCTGATCGAGAAGTGCTAAGGCACGCCAGCGTCGTATTCCACCTGGGCGCCCACTTCGCCTGGGGACTTTCAGTGGAGCAATCTCGTGCGGTGAACGTAGAAGGGGCAAAGCGCGTGGCGCTGTTGGCGGCTGAGCAAAAAAGCCGGTTAGTGATGATCGGCGGCTACATGCTGAAAAATCATGAACATCTGCAACGCATCGGGATTGATCCTCGTAATCCGGAGCTGACGAATTGGCCTGCCGTCTACCGGCATGTCGGTGGTTACGAGGCGAGCAAGCTGGAGGCGCATTTTGCGACCCTGGAGGTCATGTCCGCCAAGGGTGGGGAGATTACCGTTGTCCACCCCGCGACGGTCTGTGGCCACAGCCGCACGGGGCATATCGTTGACGGTCAGCCGCTAGTGGAGCTGATACGCAACCTTGTGCAGGGAAAGCTGACTGCAGTGCCTGGTACCGCCAAGCACTGGCTGCCACTGGTCACCGTGGATTACCTGGTTGAACTGGTGGCGGTTTGTGCTTTTGATCCTGCCATGGTGGGTCAGGAACTGCTGGCGCTTGATGACCAAACTCCCAATTTGCGAGAACTCTTGGTACAGGTGGCACAACCTTTGGGCTTAAAGTCTCCCAAGCATTACATTTCACTCCGATTGCTGAAGTTGCTACTGAGTATTCCTCCCGTCGCGCGGATTTTGAATACAAAACCCGAAGCCTTGGACTTTATCCAGACCACTCGTTTTGATACAGCGGCGGTCGAGCAATTTGCCAACAGGTATGGAATAGCCAAACCGGATATACGTCAGTCTTTGCAGCACACTGCAACGTTCGTCAACTCATATTGCATAACCAAGGGCTAAGCCCTCTGACTTCTCCCTTGGGGGCGACAAAGTCGTTAGCCCCGATTAAATGGACTTTCCTAAGGTAAGTAATGCGGACTCATCAACTTAGAAGTGCAACCATCGTGCTTGAAATCGGCCCTTGTCGAGTCATGTTGATCCTATGCTGGGAGAGCAGGGTGCATAATCGCCTCTAGCTTGGGGGTATGTTTAACTAACACTCAATCGCCTCAATCATCCGCTTGAGCACTACTTCACAGCGATGCTTGGGAGTGAACGCCACCTGATCCACCAACTTTTTTCCGCCATTTCGTACGGGAACTTCAAGAAGGTCGACAGCATCCTACTGGGCGATCCAGCTTATCCCACAATAAATACTGGGGTTGGTGGGATCTTCGTATCCTCAAACTTTGCGCCGTCGATGTAGGGCGGCATTCTATCGAACGACAATTCAGCGACAGGGATCGTCATCAATGCAATCTACTTTCAGCAAAGGCGTCATGTTTGCACTCTCCGCTGCGGCACTGAACGCAACGATCGGTGTACTCAGCAAAGTACTCATGAGTAATGGCTTCACCGCCAGCAGTGTCGCCGTCATCAAGACCGTACTGGGTTGCATGCTTCTCTCGATCTTACTGCTTTTCCTCAAGCGCCCGGCGTCGACGACCAAATGGACTCAGGCGGCTATCTGCGCGTTCCTTGGCATCTTTTTGCTGTTCCACTTCGAAACGTCCGCCTATCGACATTACGCTGCAGCAGGTGTGGTGGTGGTGCTGATGGCCAGTGCCTCAATTTCCTCGATCATTCTGGGGCGCATTTTTCTCAAGGATGCCATCACCGCGAACGCGACCGTGGGCGCCGCACTGGCTATCGCCGGGATCGCGGTGATCTTCGGCGCCGACCTGCAGCAGGGCTTTACCCTGCAAGGTGCTGCGCTAGCCTCCATGGCCGGCTGCGGCTATGGGGCGTTTTCGGTTGCCATGAAGCGGATGGGCGTGTCGGGGGGACTGCACTTCACCCGGCAATTGCTGTTCTTTGGCAGCCTGTACCTGCTGATGCCGGCCGCGGCCGTTGATTTCGTGATCGGCGAGCTGTCGCCGCTGGCGATCGCCGCACTGTTAGCGCTGGCCGCGCTGCCGACAATCCTTGGCTTCTTCTGCACCACCAAGGCCATCGAGTATCTCAAGCCATCCCAAGTGCAGGCGCTGGAACTGACCGAGCCGCTGTTCGCCGCCCTGCTGGCGTTTGTGGCGCTCAATGAAGTACCGCGCGAAAGCCTGTACGCGGGAGCGGCACTGATCATCGTCGGCCTGTGTTTCTCCAATGAACTAATCCGCTTGGGCAGCAAAGCATCCGTACCTTCGACCGAGTGAGCTATTTTCGGATCCTGATTACTTTAGCAACCAGTGGTTTTTAAGTGTTTTGAGCTACTGACCGCTTCTGGCCGATTCTGTTGAAAAAGTCGGTTCGCCCAAACAGCCTGGTCATTGACTGGTTAAAACGCCTTTTTTGCACACTGCTACGTGAAATCCGAGTCCGGAAGCCTCTGCCAAAAGTAAAGATTTCAATCTCGGACGCGTACTTTTCCGATGCGCAAACCATGGCCGACTTTTTCAACAGAATCGGCCAGGAGCAGTCATTCGACACTCCTCGTGCCAACGTTTAAATTGACCCGTTTAGTTACCTGGCCACCTCAAAAAATGACCGGCACTTTCCAAGGCAGCTGCCTCTGCGGCGCCGTCAGTTACGAAATAAAATCACGCCCCAAAGCGGTTTCACATTGCCATTGCAACCAATGCCGTAAAAGTCATGGGGCAGCGTTTGCCAGCTATGGCAGCGTGCTGCGAACTGACCTGCATATCATCCAGGGCGCGGAGTGCATCACGACTTACCGCTCTTGCGAATCAGTGCTTCGTCAGTTCTGCGGCCAGTGCGGGTCGTCGCTGTTCTGGTCGCAAAGCCGGGGTGGATACGCAGACTGGAAATCTATAGCGCTGGGTTCGCTAGACACGACCTTTACTACCGACAAGCAGCAACATGTAGAGGTGACGTCCAAGGCGCCCTGGTATGAAGTACAGGATCAGTGGCCACAGTCTCGATGACAGCTTCGGGTCAACTGCTACCAGTCCTCGACAAAGCGCACGCGCTCAACGGTCAACCCAAACCTGCGACAATGCTGCCTCTTCGGGCTTCGTAACTTGCGTGGCAAACGTTCAGGTATTTGAATAACAAATTCGCGGGGAGCAGCCACATTGGAATTGAGACAACTGCGCTATTTCGTAAAAATCATCGAGCTTGGCAGCCTGGGGCGTGCGGCACTTGAACTGGACGTTGGTGTGTCAGCCCTCAGTCAGCAAATCTCCAAGCTGGAAAGCGAACTGTGCACCCGCCTCCTGAATCGAACCTCTACCGGCGTGACGCCCACTAGCGCCGGATTTGCGTTTTTACACCATGCCCAATTGACGCTACGCCAGGCGGAAAACGCAATCATGGCCGCCCATCGCGGGCGAATGAGCGGTTATGTCAGCGTCGGCTTACCACCGACTACCGCGACGGTGCTCGCGTTGCCGTTGATCAACGCAATGCGTGCGCGTTATCCGGACATACAACTGCATTTGGTGGAAATGCTTTCCGGCCACTTGGCGGCGCAGCTCAACGCACGGCAAATTGACCTGGCCATCCTGTTCCAGCTCGAAGGGGGTAAACGCTGGAGCGTGACTCCGCTGCTGGATGAAAAGCTGTTTGTCATTGCCTCGCCCAGCCTGCCACAAGCGCCTTCTGGTGACAGCGTGCAGTTAGCCGACCTTGGCGGCCTGCCGCTGGTGATGCCCAGCGCGCAACATGGATTGCGCTCGGCATTGATGAGCGCGTTCGAGCGGGTCGGGCTAACACCCAATGTCATTATGGAAGTCGACGGTCTCGCTGTTTTGATGAACGCCGTTCGGGCCGGTCATGCGGCGACGATACAACCGGGGGCGGCCGCTGCATTGAAAGACGGGTCCGGACTTTCACTGATCAGGATTGCCGATCCCCATGTGGGCCGACGTAATCTTCTGGCGACGCTGGCTGACGACGAACTCTCTCCGGCGGCGCTGGCAACGCGGTTGGTCATCGTCGACGTGGCGCGACAGTTGGTCGTCGACAAACAGTGGCCTGGAGCTACGTGGATAGAAGGGGTAGACGCGTAATCCTCCTTCAACCCCGGACATCTCCTGACGACAAAGCCTTTAGAAAAACTAAACACCCCGCGTCAAAAGCAGCCTTTCGGCCACTCCTTCCCCACCCTATCGTTCTCCCCACTCGCAAGGAGCACTTCGTTCCCGCTTCCTTGCAAATCGAGGAGCGATAATGATCGATGTCTTAATCATAGGGGGTGGCAACGCTGCCTTGTGCGCCGCTCTGATGGCGCGAGAAGCGGGCGCCAGCGTGATGCTGCTGGAAGCCTCTCCGAAAATCTGGCGCGGTGGCAACTCCCAACACACCCGTAATCTGCGGTGCATGCACGACGAACCGCAGGACGTGCTGATCGATGCCTATCCGGAAGAAGAATACTGGCAAGACCTGTTGAAGGTCACCGGTGGCCTCACGGATGAAAAGCTTGCTCGCATCGCCATTCGGGCATCGTCATCTTGCCGCGACTGGATGCGTTCACACGGCGTGCATTTTCAGCCACCGCTGTCCGGCGCGCTGCACGTGGCGCGTACCAATGCGTTTTTCATGGGAGGCGGTAAAGCGCTGGTCAATGCGTATTTCCGCAGCGCCGAACGCCTGGGTGTAAAAGTTCGCTACAACACGCAAGTGACCGACATCGAGTTGGATGAGGGGAAATTCGTCGCCGCCCACGTGGGCGAACATGAGGTCGATGGTCTGCGTTTCGCCGCAGAACGCATCGAAGCCCGGGCCTGCGTGTTGGCGGCCGGCGGCTTCGAATCCAACCGTGAATGGCTGCGCGAAGCCTGGGGCCAGAATGAGCGTGGTGAATGGCCATCGGACAATTTCCTGATCCGGGGCACCCGATTCAACACCGGCATTTTGCTACGGCGCATGCTCGACCTTGGCGCAGATGTGATCGGCGATCCGACGCAAGCACACATGGTCGCGATTGATGCCCGCGCGCCGCTCTACGACGGCGGCATCTGCACCCGAATCGACTGCGTATCTCTGGGTGTGGTGGTCAATCGTGATGGCGAACGCTTCTACGACGAAGGTGAGGATTTCTGGCCAAAACGTTATGCGATCTGGGGGCGTCTGGTGGCCGGACAACCCGGTCAGCAGGCGTATTCGATCATCGATCAACAAGCCATCGGCCGCTTCATGCCGCCGGTCTTTCCCGGCACCACCGCCAATACTCTGCAAGACCTTGCCCGCCAGTTGAAGCTGCCTCAAGAAAAATTCGTCAAGACTGTCGAGGACTACAACCGCGCCTGCCGCGTTGGCACGTTCGATCACACGGCGTTGGACGACTGCCACACCCAAGGACTGATGCCCGCCAAAACTCATTGGGCGCGGCCTTTGGTGAAACCACCTTTCTACGCCTACCCGCTTAAACCGGGTGTCACGTTCACCTACCTCGGCCTCGCCACCGACGAAACCGCTGCCGTGCATTTCAACGGCAACGCGAGCCCCAACCTGTTCGTCGCGGGAGAAATGATGGCCGGCAATGTTCTGGGCAAGGGCTACACCGCCGGCATCGGCATGGCCATCGGTACCGCGTTTGGCCGCATCGCCGGTGTGCAGGCGGCCGCTTCGGTGGGCTTTGGCGTTTCATCTGCAAACACGGAGTCTCGACATGCAACTGTTTGATCCCCAAGCGTCGGGCGGGTTGATCCCGGTGTTGAATCTTGACGAAAGTGAAGTCCAGCGGCAGATGACCATCTGCAATGCCTGCCGTTATTGCGAAGGCTTTTGCGCGGTATTTCCGGCGATGACCCGGCGCCTGGAATTCACTCAGGCCGACATCCATTACCTGGCGAACTTGTGCCATAACTGCGGCGCGTGCCTGCACGCCTGTCAGTACGCCGCCCCACACGAATTCGACGTCAACATACCCAAAGCCATGGCCAAAGTGCGCCTGGATACTTACGCCGAATACGCCTGGCCGCAAGCCATGGGCAAGTTGTATCAGCGCAACGGCCTGACCCTGGCGCTGGCTTCCGGTGGGGGACTGGCGTTGTTTTTATGCCTGACCCTGATGCTCATGGGCAACCTGTTCACGGCCATTCCCGCGGGCGACTTCTACAAGATTTTCCCGCATAACACCCTGGCGCTGATGTTTGGCTCAGTGTTCGGCTTTGCGGTACTTGCCTTGACCCTGGGTGTACGGCGCTTCTGGCGCAACGTTTCACCGGTCGCAGCGCCACTGCCGTTGAAAACGTCCGCTGCATTGGAGGCTACGGCCAACGTCGCGAAGCTCAAATATCTGGACGGCGGCCATGGCGAGGGCTGCAACAATGCCGATGATCAATTCACCTTGTGGCGACGCCGATTCCATCACCTCACCTTCTACGGCTTCATGCTGTGCTTCGCCGCCACCGGTGTCGCCACGCTCTTTCACTATCTGCTGAAGTGGTCGGCGCCTTATCCGATCTTCAGCTTGCCGGTGATGTTGGGTATTGCCGGTGGCATCGGCCTGCTGATCGGCCCCGCGGGTCTTCTTTGGCTGAACCTGCGTCGCAACCCTGCGCACGGCGATGAGAACCAAAAACCCATGGATCGCGGCTTCATCGCGCTGCTGTTTCTGGTCAGCGCAAGCGGCCTGGCGCTACTGGCTTTGCGTGAAACCAGCGCCTTGGGCTTGATGTTGGCTATCCATCTCGGCCTGGTCATGGCGTTTTTCTTGACCATGCCCTACAGCAAATTTGCCCATGGAATATTCCGCAGCGCAGCGCTGCTCAAACACGCCATCGAGAAGCGTCAACCCAACCCGATCAACGCCGGCAGCGACTGACAATTAAAACACTCATTCCAAAAACAATAGTGAGCATAACGGTAGCCATGATGAAAACGACAACGGCAACAACCCGAGCAAAGGGGTCCAAATCAGGCGCCATTTTGCGGGTCACCAGCGGTAACTTTCTCGAGCAGTTCGACTTCTTTCTGTTCGGGTTCTACGCGACCTACATCTCCCAGACCTTCTTTCCAGCCACCAGCGAGTTCGCGTCGCTGATGATGACCTTCGCAGTATTCGGCTCCGGATTCCTGATGCGTCCGTTAGGCGCCATTGTGCTGGGGGCGTACATCGACAAGGTGGGCCGTCGCAAGGGGCTGATCGTGACGCTGTCGATCATGGCCGCCGGTACCGTATTGATCGCCCTGGTGCCGGGCTATGCCGCCATCGGCGTGGCGGCACCGATTCTCGTGTTGTTGGGCAGGCTGCTCCAGGGCTTCTCCGCCGGCGCGGAAATGGGCGGTGTTTCCGTGTATCTGGCGGAAATTTCCACCCCCGGTCACACCGGTTTCTACACCAGTTGGCAATCGGCCAGCCAACAGGTGGCGATCGTCGTCGCGGCTGCGTTGGGCTACACGATCAATGCCACGATGCAAGCCGCTGAAATCGCCAATTGGGGCTGGCGTATTCCGTTCTTCATTGGCTGCGTGATCATCCCGTTCATTTTCATTATTCGCCGCTCATTGGAAGAAACCACTGCCTTCACTGCTCGCAGCCATCGTCCAACAACTCGCGAAGTTTTTCGCTCGATGCGTGACAACTGGCGCACCGTACTGGCGGGCGGCTTGCTGGCGTCCATGACCACCACCACGTTCTATCTGATTACGGTCTACACACCGACGTTTGGGAGGACAGTTCTGAACCTGAGCACCACCGACAGCCTGGTGGTCACACTGCTGGTCGGCATCAGCAACTTTATCTGGCTGCCTATCGGCGGCGCCCTCTCCGACCGCATTGGCCGTCGGCCACTCTTGCTGGCGATATCGTTGCTGTGCATCTTCACCGCCTATCCCGCCATGCACTGGCTGGCAGAGGCGGCGAGTTTCGAACGACTGCTCGCTGTTCTCCTGTACTTCTCATTCTTCTTTGGCATTTACAACGGCGCCATGGTCGCGGCATTGACCGAAGTCATGCCACAAAACGTGCGGGTAGTCGGGTTTTCTCTGGCCTTCAGTTTGGCCACCGCGGTGTTTGGCGGTTTTACCCCGGCAATCTCGACACTGCTTGTCCAGGCCACGGGCGACAAGGCATCACCTGCCTACTGGCTGATGTTCGCGGCGCTGTGTGGGTTCACGGCGACGACGATTCTGTATCGTCGGCAAAAAGCTTTGGCAGTCAGAACTGTTTAGTTCCTCGATCGCCGATCGCTTACCAGCGTCGATCCACGGCGGGAGCCGAATTAATTTCGGCCGGTAACGTAAGGCAGAAACCGGCCAATAGCACCGTTAACATGCGACAGGGATTATCCCAAAAACAGTCGTCAATTCACTCATAAAGCAGGGACCATAGCCCTCCCCCAGGACACATTCCGGCCTTGATATCTGCTGAAGATTCCACCCAGAGCCAGTCGTTTTGTAGGGGTAAAAACCAATAAAAATAAAAAGGGGTCGCGAGATAAAATCTCGCAACCCCTTGAATTATATGGTCGGGACGGAGTGATTCGAACACTCGCCCCCTAGCACCCCATCTCCTTTTTCATACTTCTTGAAAGATCCCAAAATTTCACTCTGGATTTTTTTAAGCGAGTATTTACTTGAGTTCCAGCGGTGTTCTGCTCTACGAGAGTCTAGTAACGTCCATTAAGAGCCGACGTTTTTGTGGGGGGAAAAGTAGGGGAAACCCATTTCATGGCCAAAATCACCATCACAGAACTCGAGTCGCTGACCGCCAATGATGCCGGCCGAATCCTCAGGGAGGATGGCAATCTCGCCGGTCGAATCTCAGTCCGTTATGACGGTGCGTCGGTCAGCTTTTTCTATCGCTATCGGTGGGGCGATCAGAACAAAGTTACTCCTGCGGGTCCCGGCCGCGCAAATCCCTAACGGACATGAAAAGGTGCTTTGTCCTGATGAGACTCCATCCTGACTAGGGATGCCGTCTGGAGCCTCATTTGGCCAAAGGACAAAGCGAATACGAAGCGGCAGGTCGGAGGACTCCGCATTCCGGCTCTGTCTGGAGTGATTGGCGTTAACTACTGTGCAGTGTGTTTGAGGTACCAGTGCTGTGTCGCATCCAAAGAAGCCGCAAAAACTCCAAGGATTTCATTGATATCCTTCTCCGTTGAGATCAACGGAGGACAGAATGCCAATGCATCTCCCATGACTCGGTTGATCATTCCACGCTCCTGGGTCTGAGAGGACAGATACCGCCCGAGTCTGCCAACAGCCTCAAAAGGCTCTTTTGTGTGCCGGTCGGCTACCAACTCAACGGCAGCAATCAACCCCACACCACGAACCTCGCCAACCATTGGATGATCAGCAAACTGCTGAAGCCCTTTGCGAAGGATAATCCCCATTTCAGCAGCATGCTGAACCAGGCCCTCCTCTTCGATAATTTTAAGATTCTCCAGGGCGACTGCAGTAGCTACCGGGTGCCCGCTACCAGTGAAGCCATGCCCTAACGTGCCGATCGAATGGCTCTGGTCGGCAATGTCTTGGTAAACAGCGTCGTTAATCAATATGGCTGCAATGGGCTGATAGGAGGACGACAGCTGTTTGGATACCACCATGACGTCTGGTTTGATATCAAAGGTCTCGCAACCGAACATACTGCCGGTTCGACCGAAACCGCAGATGACCTCGTCCGCGACAATCAAGACGTCATGCTTGCGGCACACCTTCTGGATCTTTTCCCAGTAGGTCTTCGGCGGAATGATCACACCCCCCGCTCCCATCAGCGGTTCGCCATAAAACGCTGCGACCGTCTCAGGGCCTTCCTTGATGATCAGATCATCCAGTTCTCGGGCGAGGCGATCGGCGAATTGTTCTTCTGTTTCACCTGCTCGACCATATCGGTAAAAGTGCGGGCAACTGACATGCAGGAAGCCCGGCAGGGGAACGTCAAAGCCGCGCTGATTTGCTGGCAGCCCAGTGAGGCTCGCACTTACGGTAGTGGTACCGTGATATGCGTTCTGCCGACTGATGAACTTTTTCTTGGCGGGCTTCCCCAGTGCATTGTTCCGGTACCACAAAAGCTTAACTACCGTGTCGTTTGCCTCAGAGCCGGAGTTGGTGAAAAACACTTTGCTCATCGGCACCGGAGCCATCTCCACCAATTTTTCGGCGAGCTCGATGCTGGGACGGTGTGCCTTACTGGAAAACACATGATAGAACGGCAGTGTACGTAGCTGCTTTTCGGCAGCCTCGATCAGCCGCTGGTTGCTGAAACCAAGTGCTACACTCCATAGCCCTGACATCGCCTCGATGTATCGCTTATTTTGATTGTCATAAACATGAACTCCTTCTCCACGCTCGATAATGAGGGGGCCATCCGCTTCAAGAAGTCGAGCATCCGTATAAGGATGGAGGTGATTTTTAACATCTTGTTGTGCAAGCAAATCCGTCATGATTTTGCCTCGAAGTGAGAGAGGATTCGTTAAACCAAGGGCCGTGTAGAAACCCAAATTAAATACCCAGGCAACCGCACCAGGCTCCACAGCTACAACAACTACCTGTCGCCAAAAGCCATGGAGCAAAAA
The DNA here is from genome assembly GCF_056402295.1 of Pseudomonas sp. P4_B3. NCBI lineage: Bacteria > Pseudomonadati > Pseudomonadota > Gammaproteobacteria > Pseudomonadales > Pseudomonadaceae > Pseudomonas > Pseudomonas sp. P4_B3. The sequence goes on along the minus strand of NZ_JBFUHR010000004.1, from coordinate 29,612 downwards.
GCGGCATAAACACCGTAATCGGTGTCCGGACTTACTTGACCAATTCAGGCTCGCCTACAGGTTATGCGCTAAACCTGTGGGCGAGCCCGCTCGCGAAGAGGACTTTAAGGCTGTTGCCAAAAAATCCGGATCAGAAGTAATAACCGATGTTCATGTACAACTGGTTTTCCCACTGGTTACTACCACCAGCCCCCAGACTCTGGGTAAGGCTGCCGCCACCGATGACCGGATCATTCTTGCCGTACAACCATTCCGTGGCGATCCATAGCTTGCTGAGGGAGAACGAGGTGCCGAAAATCATCCGTTGCGAGGTCTTGAAATCGTCCGCGGACTTATCGAAGGCGCTGTAGTTGGCGTACAGCTTCACACCGCTGATCTGATCGAACAGGTACTTGCCGCTGACGTCGTAGCTCAAATCCGCCACATACAAGTTGCCGCGACTGGCGACGTTGAAGGTGCCGTCGTAACCGCCGAAAGTCACCAGTTCATCGGTGCCAGGGTTGCGCGGGGACATCTGCTGTCGCGCGGCTTGCAGTTGCACGCCCCACGGACCGTTTTTGCCGATGTAGTGCACCGCCATGGCATTGCGCCGGCCATCGTTGTTGGTGTCGCGGTTCTCCAGGGACGAGGTCAGGCCGGAGATCCCGACTTCAGACTTCCACGGCCCCAGGTCCAGCGCCTTGGCCACCCGCAGGACCACTGTGTTGCGTTCCTGGTTGTTACTGCCGTCGGTGACATAGCTGTCCGCTTCGGAGACCACGGTGGAGTAGGTTTCACCGTTGCTGGTGCCTTTGCCCTGCCAGGCCGGGCGCAGGTAATAACCGGCCTGAACATTCCAGTCGCCGCTTTGCTGGATGTACTTGGCACCGACTTCTTCGATGTCTTCCAGTCCTATGACGCTGCCCAGGGTTTGATAGAACGTGCTGCCGAAGTACGGCTGCAAACCGAACGGCAGCTGGTTCAGGCCGACCTGGACCTGCTGGTCGGGGTTGAACTTGTAGCCGATCCACGCCAACTCGGCGAACTGGACGTCACCGACATTATTTGTGTACTTGTAAGGGTAGGCTCGACCGTAGAAACGGTACTTGGCTTCGCCAATCCAGGTGTCGGAGTTGTACTTGGCGCTGAGGATCGCGGTGTCGAAGTTGAACGTCTGGATGTCGCGATCCGGGTCATAGTCCCAACGCGCCCGGACGGCACCACCGAGATCAAGGTTATCGGTAACCTGGATCGCCATCGCAGGGCTGGAAAGGGCGCCCAATAGCGCCAGTGGGGTCAATGAGCGCAAGGCCCGGGTTGTATTCAAGTTCATGGTCGCTCCGTCTCTTCTCTAGGTCTTATTTTTGGCAACAGCTATCCCGGCCACGGCAAAAGCGCGGTCTGGATAAAAGGGGTAAGACCCGCCAGGACGAAGGCTGTTAACAGCGTCCAGGTGCGGGCCGGGAGGGTCAGCCGCCGGCGGCCTGCAGGGTCTGGGTGTAGCTATGCAGAGCCTGTATATGGCACCTCTTCATTAAGGCTGGGAGGTGTCTGACAAGCCGCGGTCATTCATACTCCCGCGTCAGCTGCGTTGCAGTTCTTCAACTACTGCCGCACAGGCACGGAAGGTATTCAACGTCCACTCTGGATTGATAAAGTCCGGCCAACTGGAAAGTTTTACGATTGCCACTTCAGAGGCCGGATCCCAATAGATACTCTGCCCAAATACTCCGCGCGCCGAGTAGGTACCTAGTTCACTGTCCAATACCCAGCACTGATTACTGTATGCCGCGCCAGGAAAGCTCTTGACGTAAAAGCCATAGAGAACCTCAAAAGCCGGTGTGGAGCCACGGCCGCATTCACGCACAAACTCCTCTGGAACAATCTGCTGGCCGTTGAAACGTCCCCCCTGCAGATACATTTGGGCAAAGCGCCCCAGATCACGCAGCGTGGCGCTCATCCCGCCATCGGCCAATGCAGTTCCAACGCTATCGAGGGTGATATTCGCGTCTTGCTCTGCCCCCAGTCTTGACCAGATTTCCCGGCTCAGTAAAACGGGCAGCCGCTCGCCGCAAGCCCGCTCACAAACCCAGGCCAACATGTCGGTATCCACTGAGCGGTACTCAAAGTAGTGGCCATGCTCACGGTCCTTACTCAGCGACTTCAACAAACCATAAATGCTGTCAGGTGACTCTCGCTCTCCCCGTTCACGCCAACCCGAGGCGATATCCAACTGAATGAATTCAGCATCAGGATCGGTGTAGTCCTCCCTGAATCTCACTCCCGTGCGCATATCCAGAAGATCCTGTACCCGAGCGTCGCCATAACCGCTTGCCGAAAGCTCGGGCACATAGTCGCTGACACGCGCTTGGGGATCGATTCTGCCCTGGCCGATCAATCTGCCGACCAGGCTACCGACGACGGTCTTGGATACCGATTGCAACAGATGCAACGTGTGCGGCTGCATACCGTTGAAATACTGCTCCGAAACCACCTTGCCTTGATGAAGCACCAAAAAACCATCGGTGTAGCTATCGGTCAAGAAGGTCGCCAGATCGGTTTGTCCGCCGTCGACCCGCTGGAAACGTACGTCGTCCAGTGAGCGTTCGTTGCGCTCGAGTTCGGTGACCGGCCCGGGACTGCGATGAATAGCGGCCACCGGAAATAACTGGCTGATGTGCTGGAACGACCAGCGGTTATAGGGCGGACTGTCCCAATTATGCAGGCCGACTTGCTTTTCCCGGGGCGGCGGATAGCCCTGCATCAAACTTAGGTCCTGATAACCAATGCCGGGAGCGGTCATGTCTTTTTTATTGTACATAGGGGTTCAGCTCTCATCGTTCAGAGGGTGGTGGCAAGAAAAGCGGTGGCCGTGATCCTGGGTCTCGGCTGGCACCTCTCGGCGACAACGCTCACTGGCCCGCGGGCAACGGGGCGCGAAGTGGCACCCGGCAGGCCGGTTCAAGGGGCTGGGGATCTCGCCACTCAGGATTTGCAACTGGTCACGGCGCTCCGGGTCGATGGAGGGCACTGAATTGAGCAGCGCACGAGTGTAGGGATGACGCGGTCGGCCGAACACCTGTTCCACAGGCCCGGCCTCGACGATGCGCCCCAAGTACATCACCAGCACCTGCTGCGCCAGATACTCGACCGTCGCAAGGTCGTGGCTGATGAACAGGTAGCTCAGGCCATTGTCGGTCTGCAGCGTCTTGAGCAGTTGCAGCACCTGGGCCTGGACCGACACGTCGAGCGCCGCCGTAGGCTCATCGAGGATCAGCAGTTTTGACTCCAGCGCCAGGGCCCGGGCGATAGCGATACGCTGCAACTGGCCACCGGAGAATTCATGGGGATAGCGTTCCATGTGCTCCTCGCCCATCCCCACATTTCCCAGCAGCGTGAGAATGCGCGCGTGCAAGGCGCTACCGCGCAAACCAAAGGCAACCTTCAGCGGCTCGGCAACAATCGCCTTGATCGTCATTTTTGGGTTCAGCGAGGCATACGGGTTCTGGAACACCATACTCAAGCTCCTGCCCCGCGCCCTGGCATCAGTGGGCAGCGGCCGACCTTCGACCAGAATTTGCCCACTATCGGCTGGCAGCAGACCGAGCAAGGTCGCGGCCACCGTACTTTTGCCACAACCGGATTCCCCCACCAGCGCGACCGTCTCACCGACCTGCACCTCCAGGCTGATGTGGTCAATGGCGGTCACCAGGCCATCGCGGCTGGCGTAGGTCTTGTGCAACTGATTGACGCTCAACAGTGCGGGCTGTTTGTTGTTATTCATAGCCGTTTACCTTTCAAAGAAGCCTCACACCTTGACCAATATGTTGTGGCAAGCTGCCCAGTGCTCCTTGCCGATGACAACCCTCGGCGCAGCCTGATTGCAGCGTCCGGTGGCGCGTTCACAACGTGGGTTGAAGGCACAGCCAGCCGGGGGAGCCTCCATGTTCGGCACCTGCCCCGGGATGAAGCCCAGGGGCTGGGGTCCCTGCCCCAACTTGGGCACGGTGCCCATCAACTTCAGGGTGTAGGGGTGTGCAGGTCGCTTGAACACCTCGCCCACCGGACCGCTCTCCACCACTTCGCCGGCATACATCACCGCCACCCGGTCACAGAGCGAAGCCACTACCCCAAGGTTGTGGGTGATAAACAGAATCGCCAGGTCCTGCTCCCGTGCCAGTTTGCGCAGCAGGGCGATGATCTGCGCCTGCACTGTGACGTCCAGCGCCGTGGTCGGCTCATCGGCGATCAGCAGTTTTGGCCGACAGGCCAGCGCCATCGCAATCACCACGCGCTGCAACTGACCGCCAGACATCTGGTGCGGGTACTTGGCTAGCGCTAGAGAGGGGTCGGGCATGCTCACCGCTTCCAGCGAGCTCAGCGCCTCGGCGCGGATTTCTGCCTTACTCAGTTGCCGATGGCAGCCGATGACATCGATCATCTGCCGCCCGACGGTGAAGAACGGGTTGAGCGCCTTCATCGGATTCTGGAAGATCATCGCCGCGCCACCGCCACGCAAAACCGCCAGCTGCGACGCCGACGCGCCGTTGACCTGCTGTCCGGCGACCCTGACACTGCCTCCCAGCCGAGCGGCCTCAGGCATCAATCCAAGGCAGGACATGGCCGTCATTGACTTGCCCGAGCCCGATTCCCCCACCAACCCGAGGATCTCGCCGCGCCTTATCTTAAGGTCGATGCCGCGTACGGCCTGTACGGTCTTGAACAAACCTGGGAAGGACACCGTCAGCCCTTCCACTTCCAGCACCAGGTCTTGAGCTGCGTCGTTATTCGCAGCGGCGAGACGCTCAATAGTCGAATACTGCAAGGATTCGTCGATCATCAGCGCATCCCCTTCTTTGGATCAAGCACATCGCGCAGCCCGTCACCTACCAGGTTGACGGCCAGCACCAGGACAAAAATCGCCACTCCGGGAAACAGCACCGTCCAGGGATTCTCGAGTAACTGCGAGCGCGACGCTGCGGCCATCAGCCCCCATTCGATCATGGGCGGCTTGGCCCCCAGCCCGATAAAGCTCAGCGAGGCAGCGGCGAGAATGGTGTAACCAAAGTCCATGGACCCCTGCACGATCACAGGCGTGGTGGCATTGGGCAGTACATGGCGAAGCAAGATACGGCAGTGACTGACGCCCATGGAACGGGCGGCATGGATATAGGTTTCTGACCGAACCCGTACTACCGCACCGCGCATGATCCTCGCGTACCAGGGAAACCAGGAGACAGCGAGCGCTAACATGGCATTGGCCAATCCCGATCCCAGCGCAGCGGTGATAGCGATCGGCAACAACAGCGGTGGAAAGGCCAGGAACACATCTGTGAAACGCATCAGCAGCGTATCCACTCGACCACCGAAGTAACCGGAAACAAGCCCGATCGGAATCCCGATCAGCATCGCAATCAGAGTCACGCTCACTCCGATGATCAGCGAAGTGCGTGCGCCATAAAGCACCCGTGAAAGAATGTCGCGACCAAACTCGTCGGTGCCCATCCAGTGTGCCCAGTTGGGTGCCAGCAATTTCTGGGAAAAGACAATCTTGTTCGGTTCATAAGGTGCAAGCCAGGGGGCGAAGACTGCCGCCAGGATGATCAGCAGCAATAACAGCGCGCCGAATACAAACAACTTGTTATCGCAGGCAAACGCCAGGGCCTTGATACGCCACGATGGGGCTCGCGAGGGCATGGACAGGGATACGTCTTGGATACTCATTGGACTCGCAACCTCGGATCAACAAGGTGATACAAGAGATCAACGATCAGGTTGATCGACAGATACGTCGTGGCCAGCACCAGGGTGGCTCCCATCACGGCGGGGAAATCATTCTGGGCAATCGAAAACACCACGAAGCCGCCCAGGCCGGGCCAATCGAAAACGAACTCAACAACTACTGCACCACCGAGCAGGTAACCGAAGGTCAGGCCCACCACTGTCAGGAGCGGAATCATTGTCGCCTTCAGGGCATAGGCGTAATGGATGCGCCACTTGGGTACACCGTAAGAAACGGCCGTACGGATGTACTCCTCGGATAGCACCTCCACCATCATGTTGCGGGTAATCCGGGTGACAGTGGCCAAGGTCACGATGACCAGGGTGAGCACGGGTAGCGTCAGGTGTTTGATGGCGCTCCACAGTGCTTGGAAATTACCGGCCAGCAGCGTGTCGATCAGGTAAAAGCCTGTCACACGCTCAAAGGGGCTATCGAGTAGAATGGAAGCATCGATACGTCCTTGCAGGGGCAGCCAGTTGAGCTTGCCGTAGAACAGCAACTGCAAGCCCATGGCCAGGATGAAAACTGGAAACGCCGTCCCGGCGATGGACCCCGCTCGAGCCGTATTGTCGACCACTGAGTTCTGCCGCGCCGCTGAGATGACACCGATCGGCACCCCCAGCACCACCACCCAGAACATCGCCAGGAATGTCAGTTCAAAAGTCGCGCCAACCCGCCTGACCACTTCCTCCACCACCGGCCGCCCGGTGCGCAGGCTAGTGCCAAAATCACCTCGCAGAAGATCGCCGATGTAATTGAAGTATTGGATCGGCAGAGGCTTATCCAACCCCAGTTTTTCCCGTGCGACGGCAATCTGCTCCACCGTGGGGTGGTTTCCCAGCATCATTTCTACCGGGGAACCCGGAAGAGCTCGGCTCAGAACGAAGGTGATGGTCAACACTCCCAAAAGAATGAAGAACATCACTATCAATCGCTGAGCTATATACTTCGCCATTTGGAATACCCCTTGTGGCTAAAAAACTTGACCCTGACTTCTTACGCCCTACATAAAAACCCCAAAAGCGGATTAACCCTTGAGGGAATGACCAGGCAAATTAACTAACTGCCTGGTTATCGATTTACATGGCAAATCAGGTATTACACGTACCACTTCATCAAGGACGACTCAGCATTCAGCGATTCAAGTTGTAATAGAGAATCGCCTCATAAGCAGGATTCAGGCTCTTTTCCATACCCTTAATGTCTTTGCGGGAGACACGTATCTGCTGCACGTCGGCGTACCAGATCGCAGGAGCGTCCTTGGCCAGTAGCTGCTGGGCCTGCACGTACTTTTCAGTGGATTGGGCCCGATCACTGCCTTCTAACGCCGCCGCCTCTTCGATCAACTGATCAAAGTTTGGGTTGCTGTAGTGAGACAGATTGAATAGCGTGGTTTTCTCTGTATGGAACTCACTGAAAAGCCAATCGCTGGGTGTCGGATACGTCGGCCACCAAGCCATAGATTGCAGGTTGGGAGCGGTATCCAGCTTCTTTGCCTTATCCCAGATCACACCCCACTCGCCGGGGAGTAACTCCACCTCAACGCCAACCTGAGACGCCGTCGCCTGGAATAGTTCAGCAGCGTTTGCATAGATGCCACTGATGTACTGCATCGAGACCTTCCAGTCCTGCTTAGGTACACCGGAGGCTTCCAACAATTGTCGGGCTTTATCCAGATCGTAAGAGGCCATAGGCACGCTGGCATGCCCCCAGATGCTGGTGGGCAAAGGCCCCTTGGGAACGCTGCCGTAGCCATGCAAAATATCTTTGGTGACACTTTCATAGTCCCAGAGGTACTGCAGCGCCTGACGAAATGCCAGGTTGTTCGTAGGGTACTTCTGGGTATTGATCAAAAATTGAAAGTTCTTCCACGAAGACGCGGTGCTCACCTTGATGGAGGGGTTCTCTCCCAACACCTTGAGCTGATCAAGAGGGATATCCCAAGCGACACCGGCCTCGCCATTTTTGATCATCTGGGTACGAGTGGCGGCTTCGGATACGACCTTCACGATAACCCGATCAAATTGCCCTTCTTTCCAACCTCCCCAGTAGCCATCGAATCGCTCAAGCACCACTTGCTGGCCCTGTTCGACCTGCCCAAGTTTGTAGGGACCGGTACCGATGGCGTTGGGAGCCATCATCCAGTCATGACCTTTCTCCACCGCCGCCGGGGCAATGATGTATGCGGCATACTGACCTGCCGCGATCAAATTGGCCGGAGTGGGACTCTTAAACTTGAGCACTACCGTATCGTCAGCGAGGGCCTCGACGGTATCCAGACCGTTCCATACAAACGCAGCGCCCTGTTTCAGCTCCTTGACGTAATCAATGGACTTTTTGACCGCTGCGGCATTAAAGGCCGAACCGTCATGAAATTTAACGCCGTGCCGCAGCTTGAAGGTCCAGGTCTTGCCGTTGTCGCTGCTTTCCCAGGACGTGGCGAGCCCGGGGGAAAACTCCTCAGCACTGCCTGGCGCGTTATATACAACTAGTGTCTCGTAGATATTGCCCAGTACCCGCACTTCCTCCGAAAAAGCCGAAGCTGGATCCCAATCCTTGAAAGAGGCTCGATCAGCGACAACCAAGGTATTGTTTGCCGCATACACCAAACCACTGGTCAATGGCGCAGTAATGGACAGCGCCATCAACCCCGCCATCAATGTTCTTTTGAATTTCATCGGTGTTCCTCTTATTTTTATGGCGGGCGCAGCGGATCACTTGTAGAAACAGGCACTCATTCAACTGGAATGAATGATGTGATTGGCCGTTAACGAAACTGACTTCTGAGTGGTGTATGGCATTATCGATCTGCCGCACAGCCAGCTCAATTTCGCGAGCACGAAGAAAAAAACGCCAGGTGACGCCCCAAAGCGTCACCTAGCGTCAATTTTAAAAAAAGACTAAAACAGCGGAGGGACGAGGTTGAACTCACCTTCTGATGGATGTACCAGCAGCCGCGACCTCACCTCGTCGGGAATCTCAGGGGCATCAATCGGAAAACAGCTGCAACTGGTGAGAGCGTTACGCAGGTCGATCGACTCGCCTAGGTGCTCAAATACAATATGGGCACCAAAAGGACGGCGGAAATTGTCACCCGAAACGCCGAGTACCAAGCCGTTGAGAAAACGGAAACGACTGCGGTAGGAGGGATAAAGCGCTGACCAGATATAGCCCCGGGACGAGAGGTACTCGCGCTCGACGATGTAAATCAGATCCGATGAGGCAAAGCAGAACCCACGATATTTATTGATGCCGAAACTGTTCAGCTGGTCATCGCCCAGCCTCATCCGCTCGTAGGTTTTACTCAGGATCTTTTCGCCGGAGCGGGTCAAGCGGGTAATCGACTTGATCACCTCCCCCGGCGCGGCAGGCGACATCAAATAGACAAAGTAGTAACCCTGGTACTTCGACAACGCCTGCGCGGAGCTCGGGAAAAAACCGGCTGGTACCGCACTGTCCGGCTCTCGCGCCGTGCGTTGCCTGTTGAGCAGAGCGCGGAAGGATTCATGCTCGGAGAATATTTCCTCCTCATCCACCCCAAAAAAAGTGCAGATCTTGCGCAGGGTAAAGGACGAGGGAGTCGCTTGCGCCCCCAAGTATTTGTTGAACTGCTGGCGGTTGATATCAAGGGAGCGGCACACCTTCGCCACCGACTTATAATATCCGCAGAGAAGGCGCAAGTTTTGACTGAAGTCTTGCATCGACTGGGATGAACTGGAACTGACCATAAAGAGTATTCCTAACGCCACAATTGACAACACGCTGAACTAATCGTCGCTTGGGGTCACGGTTTCAAAAGCTGAGTGCAAGACTGTGCCTGAAAGTGGCGCAGAAGCTCGGCATTGCCAACCCGTGATCGACGCGAGCATTGAGCCCGACCATAGCGTCTCAACAAATACACAAACTTATCCAGCGATTCCTGACGCCTCGGTAGAATTACCATCGGCTGCATATTTGTAATTCGCACCTATTACTACCCAAGATGTCACCGCTGTGGTCTTCATTAGCACCACCGGTGCGGGCGAGGCCGGGGTTGGCACGTTGCGCCAGACACCTGCATTGGTGCGGCAGCAGCCGCGCATCATTGGCTACGCATGCGACGCGATCGAGCCCATGCCAGGATGCGGCAGCGAAGCCTAGAGGAGCGGTGAGTCAGCCTGTACCACGTAACGTGGTTTCGACAAAGGCTTCGAAGCCTTCGGTGCCGCCTTCGCGGCCTAGCCCCGAGGCTTTCATGCCACCGAACGGGATCGGGTGGCCGGTGAACTTGACGCCGTTGACCGCGACCATGGCGTGGTCGAGGCGGCGAATCCGGGGGTAGATCAGGTCCAGGCGGTTTCATGGACGAGTTCGGCACCCGCCCTGTAACCGGCCGGTGGAACGATGATGCCGCCGGTGCCCATCAGCGGCTCGCCGATAAACGCGGCCACAGTGTCGGGGCCTTCGGCCGTGCATGGCTGACTCTGTCACCGGGTCAGCGCTGTTCCTTTCATATCAGTCGAATGAGCAGCAAGACCAAGAGCACGTTCAATACGGCTAGCGCACTCAGGCCCGCAAGCACACCGCCAGCGCCCCAGGTCTGCAATAAGTAACCGCCTGCTAGGGGGGTCAAGGCTTGTCCTATGAGCGAAGGCCGAGCCATGCGCCCCATCAGCAAAACATAATGGGCGGGCGACATGAGGGCCAATGGCAGCAGTCCTCGAACGATCGCCCGCAAACCATTACCCGCGCCATAGATCACCAGCCCCAGCGCAGTCATTGCCGGTGCGATGGTCACAAACAGCAGACCGATTGCCACGAATACCACGGAGATCAACGTCGTCCAGATCGGGTGTCGCTTACGCGAAAAAACTTGTAGAACACGTGATCCTACCTGGCTCGGCCCCAGCAACGCGCTCAGTCCGATGGCGGCTGCAAGCGAGTAACCCTGCCCCTGCAACAATGAAATCAGCTGGACCGACATCGCCGTCATGATCACTGCGCCTAACGCAAAAATCAGCGTGAGCAACAGGTAGATCCGCAGGTCGATTGAGAGGTTTTCATCACCCGTTGCATGGCTTTTGGCGAGTGGCCCCACGCCACGCGCCAGCACCCAGAGATAAAGCGGTGCCACGGCAATGACCAATAACACCCCATACGCCACGCACGTCGTGCGCCAGCCAACGTGCTCGATGACCAGCGCCACCGCGGGCCATGACAGCGTTGTGGCGAACCCTGAAATAAGCGTGACCCCGGTAATCACAGTGCCCGCCCGCTCCCCGTATAGAGAACCTAAAGCTGCGAACAGGGCTTCATACAGCCCCAGCGCCATGCCGACGCCAATCACTGCCCAAGACAAAAGAAACATCGGCAACGAGGTCGAGCTGGCCATCAGAAATAATCCGATGGCGACACCCAGGCCGCTACTGGCCAGGATGGGGCGACCGCCGTAGCGGGCGATCAGCCGACTGGTCAATGGCGCCAGCATCGCGGAAACCAGAATGCTCAGAGACAGCGCGCCATATACCCATTGGCTGGCCCAGCCGGTCTCTTTCATGATCGGATCGGCCATGACGGCCATCAGGAAGAACGAACCTCCCCAGACCAGAACTTGCAGCATCCCCAAAATAAAAATGCCGAATACGCCAGGCAGTCGCGTTTGTTGATTCAAGACAATGTCATCAGTGGTGAGAAAGGCGGATAGAGTGAGTAGCTGAGCAATTACGTTTAAACGAACGATTCATCTAGCCAACGAATCCGTTGGCTCAAAGCATGTGCCCAGCCCAAATCTTACGATTGACCAGGTCGGCAGCAATTTCGATGAAGGCATCCCCGACGAACTTGGCAGCCGGACTGACCCGTCTGTCAGCAGGAAAAACCTGGACGAGTTTGCGCATGGGAATGGGGTCGACCAAGGGTGCGGCACTGAGCACGCCAGATTCGATTTGCGCGTAAATCGATGCCAAAGGCAAAGCCGTCAAACCGAAGCCATTGCGGACCAGGTCGATCATCGCACCGAAGGAGTCGGCTTCAACGCTGGTCTTGAGCTTGATCCCGACTTCACGCGCACAATCATCCAGAATCACGCGAAGGCTGTGTCGAGCGCTTGGCAATACCAATTGCTGCTCAGCCAAAGACTCGAACGACACCGGCGTATCAAGCCGTAGGTTGGCGCTGGCGGGGCCGACCAGCAGCAAATTCTCCATCATCACCGGCACGATACGCAGCGTATGCAGGGGTTGGGGATCGTAAGAAATCGCCAGTTCCAATTCGCCACGCTGAACCCAATCCAGCAGATAGCCGCTGAAGGCCGAGGAAAACCTGACGGCGAGATTCGGGTGCGCCTCTTTGATCTTGCGTACCAACGGAACGGTGACAATTTCCGCCACCGTCGGCGTCGTACCGATGACGACCGTTCCCCGAAAAGAGGTCTTTCCGCCCACAACAGAACTTCGAATGGACTCCATTTCTTCCATGATTCGGGTGGCATGTGCCAGCACTTCACGGCCGGCATCGGTAATCTCCATTCCTCGCCCATGTCGATCAAACAGGTAGGTACCGAGCTCTTTTTCCAACAATCGTATTTGCCGGCTAAGTGCCGGTTGCGCGATGTGAAGTCGGTCGGAGGCCTTGCTGAGACTGCCTAGCTCGGCCACATGAATCAGGGTCTTGAGTTGAACGACATCCATTACCAGGCCAGTCAGCATCGGGCTCGGCGCGATATGCGTCGAAAGTGCTGTGAGTGTAATCGCATTTTCGAACCTTGGAGCGCCCCGCAAACCACGTGTCGCGAGGCCTGGCAACTTCCGGGCCGGCTGTATCCCCCGGCCCGCTGGGGCTGCACGCCAAGCTATAGAATTTAGGTATATCAGTTAGGCCAGCCTGACGGCTTATTACCCTCCTGACTCTGCGGTAGCGTGCAATCAACGTCGGCGCCAAAGAGCGTTCGACTCACTACAAGAATAAGATTCGAGGGCTCGCGCCATGATGTTCATTGCTTCGTCTTACCTGATCTGTCCGACTCCCCCGGTCCACATACCGCTCGCCACACTCGTGCATCCTCCCTCCCCCTGTTCTTCAAGAAACCCGACCGTGAGCGGGTTCGCGCCTCTTCGTTAAACCCAACAACCCATCGAGTCAGTCACGTCGGACACGCATCAGTGTGTTCCTCGTATCGCCTCGCCTTGAAGAAAGGGTGAACAGCATGTCCGCATCAATCACAGACGCCGAAAACCACGCGACCGAAGCTGCGCCGATGAAAGCGCCGAACCGCGTCAAAGCCATCATGGGTGCCTGCTCGGGCAATCTGGTGGAGTGGTACGATTTTTTCATTTACGCCTACACCGCCATCTATTTTGCCGCTTCGTTTTTCCCCAAGGGCGACACCACCAGCCAGCTACTGGCGACTGCGGGCGTCTTCGCCGTCGGTTTTTTCATGCGCCCGCTCGGTGGCTGGATATTCGGCTGGATCGCTGACACTCGCGGCCGCAAGGTTTCGATGATTATCTCAGTGTTCATGATGTGCGCCGGCTCGCTGCTGATCGCCGTCATGCCCACCTACGCAACCATAGGGGTCGCGGCACCGATTCTGCTCGTGGTTGCCAGGCTGATTCAGGGCCTGTCCGTCGGTGCGGAATACGGCACCGGCGCCACCTACATCAGCGAAATCGCGACACCGGGCCGTCGCTGTTTCTATGGCTCGTTTCAGTACTTCACCATCATTGCCGGTCAGCTGCTGGCCTTGATGACCGTAGTCATTCTCCAACAAACCCTGACCGGAGAAGAGTTGCGCGAGTGGGGTTGGAGGATTCCGTTCTTCATCGGCGCGCTGAGCTCGATCGTGGTGGTGTATCTGCGCCGCGCCATGCATGAAACCGCCAACAAGAAAGACATGAACCGCAAAGATGCCGGCTCTCTGCGCGGCATGTTCAAACACAAACGCGCGGTTGCCCTGGTGGTGGCGTTCACCATCGGCGGTTCGCTGTATTTTTATACCTTCACCACCTATATGCAGAAGTTCCTGGTGATCTCCGCCGGTTTCAGCCCGGAAACGGTCAGCTTCATCATGACGGCGGCCCTGGTCGGCTTCATGCTCTGCCAGCCGCTGTTTGGCCTGCTCGCCGACCGTATCGGGATCAAGACGCACATGCTGATGTTTTCCGGGTTGGCCATGGTGCTGGTGATTCCCCTGCTCTACTCACTACAGTCGGTCAGTAACCCGTTTACGGCATTCCTGCTGGTGTTTGGCGGCTTGGCCATTGCGTCGCTCTACACCCCGGTTGCCGGGATCGTCAAAGCCGAATTGTTCCCGCCGGCAGTGCGTGCGCTGGGCGTGGGCTTTCCGTATGCCGTCGGCAATGCGGCATTCGGCGGCACGGCAGAGTACGTGGCCTTGTCGCTCCGATCACAGGGTATCGAGGAGTATTTTTTCTTCTATGTCGCAGCAGTAGTGACCATCACCTTCATCGCCGCGATGTTGATGCCAAATTTGTCTCGCTACGGGTACATCAGCGGCTCCGGTGAGATCGAGGAGCGTACGGGGCTCAAGGGTTGTTCAAAACCGAGCGCTGCCAGAGTCTGACCATTACAGCGGCACGATTAGGAAGGGCCCGTTGGGCCCTTTTGGCATCATTGCGCAGTACTTTTCTGAAAATCGGCAATTTGCTGCCACATTGCAATCGGGTTGGAGTACATCGGGAAGTGCCCGCACTCAGGAATTTGCGCCAACCGCACACCTTCGGCCTGAATATGCGGCAGATAGGACAGTGACGCGTTCTGATCGCCGTACATGAACATGCGCGGGCATTTCAATCCGAGAAACTTGCCCATTAGGTCGGCGTTATCGGAGAGATTGACCATCGACTGGAATATCCCTCGTACCGCACCGGCACGCACCTTGTGCTTCAAGCTCGCCGCATAGAGCGCACTGGTATAGGCTGGTGCACGTCGGGTGCGTTCGATGAAGGCGGCAAAAAATGTTTCGCCATCGGCGGCCGGATAGTCGACCACCTGACGACTGAGGAAGCAGTCTTCCGGGGCGATATTGCCCTCGATATCGACGAAGCTGAGCACCCTGTTCGGGTATTGATGAGCGAGCATCAATGCGGTCAGTCCACCCATGGAGTGGCCGACCAAATGAAAGCGCTCAATGCCAAAATGCTCGAGCACCTGCAGTGCCGTCCTCATCAGAAATTCAATGGTGATTTTGGAAAGGTCACTGCACTGGCTTTCCCCGCAACCCGGCGCATCGTAGGCGACGAAAGGATGTCCGGCGAATGCGGCTTGCTGCACGATGTCGGCATAGTCTTCCTTGGTCGAGCCAAAACCATGCAGGAACACGATGGGCGCCAGGGTTCCAGCGCGGTGAATGGCGGCGATGTTCAGTTCGACACCCTCCACCGTTAGAGGGAGCTTCGTTTGAATGAAGGGTTCTTGCGAGAACACGTGGATGACTCCTTGAACGAATAGATTGCCGCATGGCGCACAATTTCAAGGGTATCGCGCCAACTGTAAATGACTGATTGGGGAACGCTTTGATACGTCAAACCTATCAGGACTGGGTTCGAAACCGGGCAACCAACTCTTCCACCAGCGGATTGGCCCTGTCCGTATTCCAGGCCACGGCGGTCGTCACGACATTCAGTGGTTTGCTCAGCGGTCGTAACACCACATTATCGGGCGCGAGTTTTTTCAGTGAGGCAGGGACCAGGGCAATGCCTTGTCCATAGCTGACAAACGCAATTTGCGAAGCCACAGAGCGCACTTCATGCAGCACCCGAGGGGAAAATCCGCTGGCCCGGCAGGTCGCGATCAGGTTGTCGAAGTAGACCGGGCTGACCTTGCGGGAAAACATCACCAACGACTCGTTGGACAAACTGGACAGGCTGATCCGCTTGCGCGAAGCCAGTGGATGATCAATGGGCAAGGCTACGACCAGCCGATCCTCGGTCAGCGGCAACGATTTGATCGAGGCCCCGAGGTCGCCGTCCAGGCGGGCGAAAGCCAGATCGATGTCGCCGGCTTCCAGCGCAGGAACCGCTTCGACACTGTCGATCTCCCGCACAGAGACAGTGAGATGCGGGTAATCGCTCTTCAGTTGCTCGATCAAGCCTGGCAATACATCAAACATGGCCGTGGAAATCGCGCCGATGGTCAACATCCCTGACTGCCCAGCCACCGCCTCTTCCACCGCCAGTTCCAGGCGCTCCAGTTGTTCGGCGAATTTGCGCACTGCCGGCAGGATCGCTGCGCCGACGGGGGTCAGTTTCGCCCCGCGTCGCGAACGGTCGAACAGCTTGACCTTGAGAGCCTGCTCCAGCACCTGGATCTGTTCGCTCAGGGGGGGCTGGGACATTCCCAGGCGCTTGGCGGCGCGGCCGAAATTCTGTTCTTCGGCCACGGCCAGGAATAACCAGAGGTGACGAATCAGGCGGAAATTGATCATGATCATTCCATAGGTTTAACGTATCTAATGCTTCTGTGATTAGTAATATACCTATCAAACTGCCTCGTTGACACTGGGCGCCTCCGTCACCACAGGGGCTCTCCCATGACTAACAAGAGTTTGCTGGATCGCTTGGCAGCGTTGGACACCAACACGGTGTCCGATGCGCTCGATTTCCTCGGCTTGCCGGGTGCCACCGTGGGGCTGCGCCCGCTGTGGAACTGCCCGAAAATCGTCGGCCGCGCCAGTACGGTCATGCTCGCCCCAAAATTCGACAGCGCACCCACGGTGCACCTGATTACCCCGGTGGTTGAACAGATTGCCAGCAACGATCGCGTACTGGTGATCGCCGGCGGAATCGAAGGTATTTCCTGCTGGGGCGACATCCTTGCCAACGCCGCAGCCGGCAAGCACGTTCGCGGCACGGTGATCGACGGTTTCAGTCGCGACATCGACGGCAGCGAAGCGATTGGCTACCCGGTTTACGGCCGCGGTGTGACCATGATCAGCGCGCGCAATCGGGTGGTGCAGATTGATGCGGGCGTAACAATCACCGTGGCCGGTGTCGACGTCAGTGAAGATGACTATCTGATCGCCGATACCTGCGGGACGGTGTTTATTCCCCAGGCTGAAATCGAGAAGGTACTCGACCTCGGCGAGCGGATCGCCCGCCGGCAGGACGGCATGGTGGAAGCCGTTCGCAACGGTCGCTCGGTGGCCGAGGTGATGCATGACACCCAGTTCGAAGCGATCCGCGTGGAGCACGCCTGATGAATCTTGAAGACAAAACGCTGGTCGCCTTGTTTGAAGGCCTGGACACCCCAGGCGTGTCCGATGCAATGGACAAACTCGGGCTGCCCGGCCAATGCCTCGGCGTGGCGCCACTGGACAATTACAGCAAGGTCGTCGTCGGACCTGCCTTCACTGTGCAGTACGTCTCGGCCAGCGTTCCTCCAGGCACTGTGGGTGATTTCATCGAAGACGTGGCACCGGGCGACGTGGTGGTCATCGACAACGGCGGCCGCACCGACTGCACCGTATGGGGTGACATCATGACCCAGTACGCCGGTACTCGGCAGATCGCTGCCACGGTCATCGACGGCGTGTGTCGTGATGTCAACAAAGCGCTGGGCGACGGTTACCCGATCTTCAGCAAGGGCCGCTTCATGCGCACCGGTAAAGACCGAGTGCAGGTTCAGTCGGTCAACCAGCCGGTGTCCATCGGTTCGGCCCGGGTCTGTGCCCGCGACATCGTGGTCGCTGACGCCAATGGCGTGGTGATCGTCCCACGAGCCCGCGCCCGTGAAGTCGCGGCTGTTGCCCGCCAGATCGAATCCGTCGAGGCCAATATCCGCGCCCTGATCACTCAAGGCAAAACCCTTAAAGAAGCCCGCGACGCACTGGGTTACCACAGCCTGCAGAGGAAAGTCTGATGACCACGCTCCCCCTCCCCCTGGATTTTCACGCACGGGCAAAAGTGCTGGGCAGCTCGACACTGTATGAGGCATCCCATCTGCCCTGCGCCGTCGACAGTGCGATCCGCCCGATCTGGGATGGCGCCTTCATCGCCGCCCCCGCCTATCCGCTGGAATGTTCGCCGGGTGACAACCTAGCCTTGCACCTGGCGATGGAACGTGTGCCCCGTGGCAGCGTGCTGGTCGTGGGCACCGGGAGTTTCATCGCCGGTTACTGGGGCGAGGTGCTCACTGTGGCGGCCGAAGCGGCTGGCGTCGTCGGCCTGATCATTGATGGCGGCGTACGTGATATCGCCGCCCTGAAGAAACGCCAGTTCCCGGTTTTTGCCCGCGGCATTTCGGTGAAAGGCACGGTCAAGGCCAGTGCGCCCTCCGTGGGCCAAGCGTTCAATTTCAATGGTGCACAGGTGGCACCGGGCGATCTTGTGGTGGCCGACGATGACGGAGTGATCATCATTCCCAAGGCGGATGCGGCACGCACACTGACCGAAGGTGAAGCAAGGGCGAGTAAGGAGGCGCAGATGATGAAAGCGCTCTCTGACGGCCGCACGACACTGGAACTGATGAACCTCACAGAGTGGAGAACCCGGGCATGAGCGCTGATATCCAACGGCTGAACCAACGCCTGGCCAGCGCGCGGCCATCAGCGACCTATCGCATCATGGATCGGGTGGCAGAACGTCGGGCGCAAGGTGCGCAGATCATTTCGCTATGCGCCGGCGAGCCTGATTTCGATACGCCCAAACACGTACGGGAGGCCGCAATTCACGCCATCGAGCATGGCCACACCCGCTACACCCAGGTCGCCGGTGTACGTTCACTGCGAGAAGCGGTGGCCGCCAAGTTCCGCCGTGAGAACGGCCTGGACGTTACCTGGCAAGACACCCTTGTCTGCAACGGTGGCAAGCAGGTGATCTACAACGCCTTGGCCGCGACCCTCAATGAGGGTGACGAAGTCATCGTGCCGGCGCCGTACTGGGTCAGTTACCCGGAGATGGTGCAACTGTGCGCAGGTGAAACCAGAATAGTCACCTGCGATGCCGATACCGGTTTCAAGCTGACGCCCGTGGCGCTGGCCGCGGCGATTACGCCTCAGACCCGCTGGCTGATCCTCAACTCGCCGTCCAACCCGACGGGGGCGGTGTACAGCCGGGATGAGCTTCACGCCTTGGCGCAGGTGTTGTTGGCACATCCTCATGTGTTTATTCTGGCCGATGACATCTACGAACACCTGATCTTTGACGATCAAACGTTCCACACCCTGGCCCAGGTTGAACCACGACTGGCGCCACGAACCCTGACCATGAACGGTGTCTCGAAAGCCTATGCCATGACGGGCTGGCGCATCGGTTTTGCCACGGGGCCAAGCTGGCTGCTGGAGGCCATGGAAAAACTGCAAGGGCAGCAGACTTCCGGCGCAAGCTCGATCTCGCAACAGGCGGCACTTGCCGCACTGGAGGGCCCCAAGGATTTCATCCACGAAAGCCGCGCCGCGTTCCAGGGGCGTCGCGATTTGATGGTGGAGCTTTTGAACGCCACACCAGGTCTTGAATGCGTCAGCCCAGCGGGGGCGTTTTACGCGTTCGCTTCCTGTGCGGGGCTGATCGGTCGTACCTCGGCGGGCGGTCGAGTGCTGCACACTGACGAAGATGTCGCCCATGCACTGCTCGACGAAGCGAATGTGGCGGTGGTGCATGGCAGCGCTTTTGGCCTCGGCCCCTACATTCGCATTGCCTACGCCTTGGATGACGCTTCATTGCGCAAGGCCTGCGAGTCCATCCGCTCGTTCTGTACCAGCCTGCGTTAATCCGCCGCTGAAAAACCAACCCGGCCATGGCCGGGTTTTGCTGTTTATCAGCTGCGTTAACTCGATGCTTCTGGTAAACAATCGATCACTTTTTTTCAATCGAGCCTGAACCATGATCACGTTCAAGCAACTGGAAGCCATCTACTGGATTGTGGAACTGGGTAGCTTCGAATCCGCAGCCATGAAACTGAACATGTCCCAGTCAGCCATCTCCAAGCGTATTCAGGAGCTGGAAGATGCCTTCGACATGCCGATCTTTGATCGTTCCAAACGCAGTGCGCGCCTGACGGAAAAAGGCACGGAGCTATTTGAGCAGGCCACGGAGATTCTGCACCAGCGCGATTACCTGCTTGAACGCATAAGCTCCAAGGAAGTGCTGGTCAGGCGCTTTCGCATCGGCGTCACCGAGCTGACCGCCATGACTTGGCTACCGGCGCTGGTCGAGGGTATTCGCAGTGCTTATCCCAAAGTGGCACTGGAACCCTCGGTCGAGCTCAGCACCGAACTGGTGGCCAAACTGGAGAACGATCAGCTCGACCTGATCATCGTTCCCGACATCTTTGCCGACGCGCGTTTCGTCAGCACGCCGCTGAGTTCAGTGGAGAACGCCTGGATGTGTGCACCTTCGCTGCATCAGGGTAACGAGATCATGAACATGCAGGCTATTTCCTCGTACACCGTCCTGACTCAGGGCGGCGGCTCCGGCACCGGGTTGATCTATGAGCGCTGGTTTGCCCAGAATGACGTCCGGGTCCACCGTACGATCAAAAGCAACTACCTGATCGCCCAGTTGGGCCTGACCCTGTCCGGTGTCGGCATCAGCTACCTGCCTCGCCAGTGTCTCTCGCCATTGGTGGACCAGGGCCGGCTGCTGGTCATCGAAACCGAGCCTGCGCTGCCTCCCATCCACTACATCGCCGTGCACCGCTCCGATCGTCTTCAGGGCCTCAGTGTCGAAGTTGCACGTCTGGCGGCAGATTGCTGTGATTTCAGCCGCATGGTGATTTAGCTCTTGAAACAAGAAAAAAAGCGATGCTTTTACATAGATAAATATCGCTAATAGTGCCGAGCGACCTTTCTTACTATGAACGCATAGCCCACAAGGGTTCAGTCGTTCATGGAGGTCGCTATGTCATTGCCCGGTTCACGTATCTACCCTTCTCCACCCCAGGCGCCACGCTCGCTGCTGGACGCTTTTCAGAGCGTCGTCACGCCGCATATCAGCGACAACCTCGGGCGTCACATCGGTGCCCGGGGGCTGACGCGCTATAACCACACCGGCAAACTGGTGGGCACCGCCCTGACGGTGAAGACTCGCCCCGGTGACAACCTCTACATCTACAAGGCCCTGACGCTGATCGAACCGGGGCATGTGTTGGTGATCGACGCCCAGGGTGACGCGGCCAACGCGGTCATCGGTGAGCTGATCAAGCTCTATGCCCAGCAACGCGGCTGTGTCGGCTTCGTCGTCGACGGCGCCGTCCGCGATGTCGCCAGTTTTGAAGCCACACCGTGCTATGCCCGCAGCGTGGTGCATTGCGGCCCCTACAAAAGCGGCCCAGGGGAAATCAACGTCCCGGTGTCAATCGGCGGGATGATCATCAATCCGGGCGACATCATTGTCGGTGACGAGGATGGGCTGGTTGCCTTTTCGCCCGACCATGCCGAGCAGGTGTTGGTCAAGGCGCGCGAGCATGACGCGCACGAACAGCAGGTCAAAGCCGAAATCGCCACTGGCGCCATCGATCAGTCATGGCTGGACAAGGTGCTGGAAAAGGCTGGCCTGGCGAACTGAAAAACACTGCGTAATCGCCTTGCTGCAGGGACCTCTCAACACCATCCAACCGGGCCTCCAGCCCGGTTTTTTTATGCCTGCGTCTCAAACCTTTTCATCAATAAAAGTGATCTGTTGAGAGGAGTATTTGTCGCTTTTTTTGCAGATTCACAATCATTACTTTGGCCGGACAACACCAACAGAAAAATAAGGTCCGCCCCATGTCTATGCCTGAAGTCATAAAACCCGCCGTGCGCAGCAATTACCGCTGGGTGGTCGCGGCCCTGATTTTTCTGATTTACACCATCGCAGCCGCCGACCGGGCCAACCTGGGCGTCGCGCTACCGTTTATTCGTAAAGAGTTTGAAATGAGCAATGCCGAGGCCGGCGGCTTAATGAGCCTGTTTCTACTGGCCTATGCCTTGGTACAGATTCCTTCCGGCTTTGCCTTCGGCCGTTTCGGCGTCAGCCGGATCCTGCCCGGCGCCATGGTGCTGACATCAATGCTGACGGGGCTAGTGGGTACAGCCAGTTCATTGCTGGCCCTCAAACTGTATCGCCTTGGCCTTGGCGTCGCTGAAGGTCCACTGCCGATCAGCATGACCACGACCATCAACAACTGGTTTCCTGCGCGGGAAAAAGGCACCGCGTCAGGGATCTTTCTGTCCGCCGTCAAGTTCGGGCCGGTGATTGTGCCGCCACTGTGTGCCGTGATCATTTCGGTATGGGGCTGGCGAGAGATCTTCTACTTCTTTGCCGTGCCCGGCATCGCACTGGCAGTCGTCTGGTATTTCATGGTCACCGACCACCCCTCCCGAAGCCGGTTCGTCAACGCAGCCGAGCTCAGCTACATCATCGAAGAAACCGGCAGCACTGAAGCGACTCAACAAACCCGTCCCCAGCAGACTCCTGCTTGGGTGAGCAAACTCGACCGAGTCATACGTGCCCGCCATGAAACGCCCCTGGAAACCAACCGGCAGGTGTTCAAGTCCTGGAACATTTGGGGCTGCGCCACCAGTTATTGCTTCCAACTGGGCGTATCGAGCGTACTGCTGGCCTGGATTCCAACCTACCTGATGACCGTAAAACAGTTCTCGATCATGAACATGGGGCTGGTGTCGGCTGCGCCATGGGTGGGCGCCGTACTCGGCAACCTGCTGGGTGGTTTCTGCTCGGATCGGCTGATGGGTGGGCGGCGCAAACCCGGCATGCTGCTATCTGCGCTGGGTACGTCGCTGATGATGTACCTGCTGATCAACTCGCCTGCCGAACCGATTCCCTACGGCTTGCTGCTGTTGTTGACTGGTGCCGTTCTCAGCCTGGGTTTCTCTTCCTACATGGTTTACCCGATGGGGCTGACCACAAAAAAAACGTTCCCCATCTCCAACGCCGTCGTGAACATGGTCGGTCAACTGGGCGCGGCGGCGACGCCGTTCATTACCGGGCTGCTGCTGGATAACTATGGCTGGAACTATGTGTTTGCCTGGCTGGCGATCGGATCGTTCATGAGTTTCATCCTCTTGCTAACCATTTCCGAGCCACGGGCGAGATTGAGCACCCCTGGTTGAAGCGCATTCCGAATAAAACCGGGCCGCTCGTTTGAGCGGCTTCTGTCTGAACGATTCTGTCATCACTGCGAGGTGTTACACATGTCCCCCCAAGACAAAGAATTGGTTGCCCTGTTTGAAGGCCTGGATACGCCTGGCGTGTCCGATGCCCTGGATAAACTGGGTCTGCCTGGCCAGTGCCTGGGCGTCATGCCCCTGGACAATTATCGGCAAGTGGTGGTCGGGCCGGCCTACACCGTGAGCTACGTCACCGCCAGTTGCCCGCCGGGAACGGTCGGAGATTTCATCGATGATGTGGCAGAAGGCGACGTGGTGGTTATCGACAATGACGGGCGCACCGACTGCACCGTCTGGGGCGACATCATGACCCAATATGCCGGGAGCAAACGGATCGCGGCGACCGTTATCGACGGTGTCTGCCGGGACGTCAGCAAGGCACTCGGTGAAGGCTACCCACTGTTCAGCAAAGGCCGCTTCATGCGCACCGGGAAGGATCGGGTCGAAGTGGAATCCGTCAATCAGCCGGTGTCTATCGGCCAGGCCCGCGTGTGCGCCAGAGACATCGTGGTCGCCGATGCCAACGGCGTGGTGATCGTGCCCCGGGATCGAGCCCATGAGGTGGCGGCCTGTGCCCGCTCAATCGAAGAGGTGGAATCGCGTATTCGTGCCTTGATCGCTGAAGGCAAATCCCTCAAGGAAGCCAGGACAGCGCTGGGTTACCACACCCTGCAACGCAAGTCCTGACCCTCGCCTGACAACCCCTTCCCTTTTTGCCCTCACTGCCTGCCCACGACAGCGCAATGTGAGGGCTTTTTTTGCTTGTGCGTCCAGAGTCTTGGCGAACGACAAAGGGCGAGCAGCCACGTCTGTGAATGCTCCCCCTTTGATCTTGAAGACACACCGATAACAGGTCACACCGTCAGCGGTTTTTCTCCGCTGTCATTCTGGATAGGCTGCCCAGCAGCATGACGGTCTGCTTCGTCCTCACTCACCAACTCCCCCTCCCATTTGGCCACGACCGCCGTGGCGATGGAGTTGCCCACCGCGTTGGTCGCCGAGCGGCCCATGTCGAGGAAGGTGTCGATCCCCAGAATCAGCAGCAAACCGGCTTCGGGAATATCGAACTGGGTCAGCGTCGCGGCAATCACTACCAGCGAGGCGCGTGGCACGCCGGCCATGCCTTTGGAGGTCAGCATCAACGTCAACAACATAGTGATCTGCGTGCCGATCGACATCTCGATGCCATAGGCCTGAGCGATGAACAGCACGGCAAACGTGCAGTACATCATCGAGCCGTCGAGGTTGAAGGAATACCCCATGGGCATGACGAAACTGGAGATCCTGCGCCTGACCCCGAAACGATCCAGCGCATGAAGAATCTTCGGGTAAGCCGACTCGGAACTGGCCGTGGCGAAAGACAGGAGGAAAGCCTCCCTGATCAGCACCACCAGTTTGAATACGCGCCGCCCCAGGAACATCCAACCGGCAAAGACCAGCATCGCCCAGAGCACGATCAACCCGAAATAGAAGTCGCGCATGAAGACCGCGAATTTCACCAGAATGTAGAGCCCGTTGACCGCCACGGTCGCGGCCATGGCCGCCATCACCGCCAGCGGCGCGAGCTTCATCACATAACCCGTGACTTTCAGCATCGCCTGGGACAGCTCCTCGATGACATTGATCAGCCCCTGGGCCTTCTTGCCCAGAGAAGCCAACGCCACACCGAAAAACAGCGAGAACACCACGATCTGCAGAATTTCGTTCGTGGCCATGGCCTCGGCGAAAGACCTGGGCACCAAATGCGTGGCGAAATCCTTGAGGGTGAACACCGACGTTTGCAGGTTGGTCGCACTGGTCACCTCTGGCAATGGCAAGCCCAGGTTGTGCCCGGGTTGCAGCAGGTTGGCCATGACCAACCCCACCGACAGCGAAATCAAAGACGCGGTGACGAACCAGCCCAACGCCTTGCAAAAGACCCGACCCACGGCGCTTGCGTCGCCCATGTGAGCGATGCCCACCACCAGCGTCGAAAACACCAAGGGGCCGATGAGCATTTTGATCAGGCGTAGAAAAATGTCGGAGATGATCGAGATGTAACCGGCGACTCGGGTCGCCGCCGCTTTGTCCGGGAAGTTGAGGAAAATCATGTAGCCGATAAGGATCCCCAGCAGCATGGCGATCAGTATGCCTGCCGCAGCCGGTAGCCTGTTTTTCATAACGCACCTGTTTTCGAATTTTCTGGAAAGTAGCGTGGGCAAACGTCCGCTTGATCACGCAATGGCGATGAAAAGCTGGAGTGCAACCGGAGTGCTACGGAATGAAAAAGGCAAGTGCAAAGTGCCTGTATCGGCAGGCCGAGGATGGATGCGGGTGGAACAGATCATGGACAGAGGACAGGACGGGGCAAGCCAACTGCAGGAGGCTGTCATACATAGGTGCAACCCTCGGATCTTATAGTTGTGGTTGCGTCGGTTACGCGCTGTACCGACGTAGCCGGAAACTACGCTAGTGCTGCTCCCCCAATAAGAGCCGATCGCGCTCTACCAGATATGCCCAAATGCGATGGCGGCGCGCTCAAAGTCCGCGTTTTCTCCAACGGCAATTTCTCGGTTTTCCCTTTCCCATAATTCGTGGTTATCGCCGCTCACTGCTGCGCCACGCATTCACCGCCCAGCTATACAAAACGGGCATATCTCAAAGACAAAAACGGTAGTCGTCGTTCTCCTTCAGCGCTCCCAGAATGGGTGAAAACACAAAAGCAGCACTGCTTGGGAGATGGGCATGTCAACAGAAGCTGAACAAACCGTGGGACAGGATTGGCAGGAGGACGTATTCCGCGTGCTCAAGGCCCACGACGTCAAACACGTGGTCTTCGTACCGGACGCAGGTCACTCGGCGGCCATCCGCATGTCGTATGCCGACCCGGACATCAAGGCCGTTGTCCTCACCACCGAAGAAGAAGGTATCGGCTACCTCGCCGGCGCCTGGCTCGGCGGTGAACGGGGTGCCCTCTTGATGCAATCGAGCGGTGTCGGTAACTGCATCAATACCCTGGCACTTCAGGTGTGTGCCGGTTTCCCGCTGTTGATGGTGGTCACCATGCGCGGCGATTGGGCCGAATTCAACGCGTGGCAGAACCCGATGGGTCAGGCCACCGAAGCCTCTTTGAACCTGATGAAGGTCATGACCTGGCGCGCGGACGTCCCTACAGATGTCGCCCCGCTGCTGCACGGTGCCGCGACTATGGCGTTCAACGGTGATTCCGCCACTGCCCTGCTGCTCGGCCAGCGCCTGATTGGAGAAAAGAAATGGGTCAAGTAAGCGCAAACCACACCCTGTGCCGCCGCGAAGTGGTCAAGGCCTTGCTGGCCGACCGCAAAGATGTGCTGGTCGTGACAGGTCTGGGCTCGGCGTCCTATGACGTCATGGCCGCCGGTGACAATGATCTGAATTACTACCTCTGGGCCGCCATGGGCAGCGCCATCACGGTCGGCCTCGGCCTGGCCAACGCTCAGCCGGACAAGTCTGTGGTGGTGATCACCGGTGACGGTGAGTTGCTCATGGGCTTCGGTGCTCTGGCCACCGTCTCGCTGCAAAAACCCGCCAACCTGACCATCGCCGTACTCGATAACGGGCACTTTGGCGAGACCGGCATGCAAGTCAGCCACGCCGGTTTCGGTATTTCCCTGGACCAGGTGGCGAAGACCTGCGGTTTCAGCTGGACCGACGAAATTCGCGACATGGAAGGCGTACACAATCTGCGCGAACGCTTCGCTACCCGCGATGGCGTCAAGCTCGCAACGATCAAGATCAAGGCGGAAAACCCGCCACGTGTACTGCCACCGCGTGATGGTCACTACATCAAGAATCGCTTTCGTGCCGCGCTGGGTTTCAACCCGATCTGATTGCGCCCTACCCGGACCCGGTCACGCAGGGCCGATGCCATGCGTGACGCGTTGAGGAGAATAATAATGACTGACCGCAACTCTGAAGAACTCAATGCCATCCGCGAGGGCGTGCGCGCCCTGTGTGCTGAATTCGATGCCGCTTACTGGCGCAAAATCGACGAAGAAAAAGGCTTTCCGGAAACCTTCGTCAAAGCCCTGACCGACGCCGGCTGGCTGGCCGCGATGATTCCTGTCGAATATGGCGGCTCCGGCCTCGGGCTGGCCGAAGCCTCGGTCATCCTCGAAGAAGTGAACCGCTGTGGCGGCAACTCCGGCACCGTTCACGGGCAGATGTACAACATGTTCACCCTGCTGCGTCATGGCAGCGAGGCACAGAAAAGCTACTACCTGCCGAAACTGGCCAACGGTGAACTGCGCCTGCAATCGATGGGTGTGACCGAGCCCACCACCGGCACCGACACCACCAAGATCAAGACCACCGCGATCAAACGCGGCGACAAGTACGTGATCAACGGACAAAAAGTGTGGATCTCGCGAATCCAGCATTCCGACCTGATGATCCTGCTGGCACGCACCACGCCGCTGGCCGAGGTGAAAAAGAAGTCCGAAGGCATGTCGATCTTCCTTGTCGACCTGCGTGAGGCCATCGGCAATGGCATGACAGTGCAACCCATCGCCAACATGGTCAACCACGAGACCAACGAGTTGTTCTTCGACAACCTGGAGATCCCCGCAGACAGTCTGATCGGCGAGGAAGGCAAAGGCTTCAGGTACATCCTCGACGGCCTGAATGCCGAACGCACCCTGATCGCTGCCGAATGCATTGGCGACGGTCGCTGGTTTATCGAAAAGGCCAGTGCTTATGCCCGCGATCGCGTGGTGTTCGGGCGCCCTATCGGGCAGAACCAGGGCGTGCAGTTCCCCATCGCCGAAGCCCACATCGAAATCGAAGCGGCTGACCTGATGCGCTGGCGTGCCTGCGAGGAATACGACAGCGGCATCAATGCCGGGGCCAGCGCCAACATGGCCAAGTACCTGGCGGCGAAAGCGTCCTGGGAAGCGGCCAACGCCTGCTTGCAAACCCACGGCGGTTTTGGTTTCGCCTGCGAATACGACGTCGAGCGCAAGTTCCGTGAAACCCGGCTGTACCAGGTAGCGCCCATCTCCACCAACCTGATCCTGTCGTACGTTGCCGAACACCTGCTCGAGCTGCCGCGCTCTTTCTGATAACAAGAGAGATAACATCATGAGCCAGCCCAAAGGCCTCCGTCCGCTCGATGGCATGACCGTCGTCAGCCTTGAGCACGCTATTGCAGCGCCCTTCTGCACCCGACAACTGGCCGACCTCGGCGCCCGGGTGATCAAGGTCGAACGTCCAGGCACAGGCGATTTCGCCCGGGGCTACGACCAACGCGTCAACGGTCTGGCCTCGCACTTTGTCTGGACCAATCGTTCGAAAGAAAGCCTGACCCTCGACCTGAAGCAAGATTCGGCCACTGAGGTGCTGGACAGTTTGCTGGCCACCGCCGATGTGCTCGTGCAGAACCTGGCGCCTGGTGCGGCCGCGCGAATGGGGCTGTCATTTGAGGTGTTACATCAGCGATTTCCGCGCCTGATCGTCTGCGATATTTCAGGCTATGGCGCCGGTGGCCCCTATGAGAAGAAGAAAGCCTACGACCTGCTGATCCAGAGTGAAGGCGGCTTCCTGTCGGTCACCGGCGGCCAGGGCGAGGAAGAAATGGCCAAGGCCGGTTGTTCAATTGCCGATATCGCGGCCGGCATGTACGCCTTCACCGGCATCCTGTCCGCGCTGTTGTTGCGTGAACGCACCGGTGAAGGCAGCCACCTCGATGTTTCGATGCTCGAAAGCCTGGTCGAGTGGATGAACTACCCGATGTACTACGCCTACGACGGAGCACCACCGCCCCCTCGCGCCGGTGCTGCGCACGCCACCATTTATCCCTACGGCCCCTTCCCTGTCGGTGACGGCACCACCGTGATGCTGGGTTTGCAGAACGAGCGTGAATGGCAGCTGTTTTGCGAGAAGGTACTGCTTGCACCCGAGCTGGCCAAAGACCCGCGTTTCTCCGCCAACTTCAAACGTGTCGAGAACCGAAACGCGCTACGGGAACTGATCATTGAATCGTTCTCCACGCTCAACTTCGATGCGGTGATTGATCGCCTGGACCATGCGCACATCGCCAACGCTCGGGTGAACGATATGCAAGGTGTCTGGGACCATCCGCAACTTCAGGCCCGTGACCGTTGGCGAGAAGTCGAAACCTCTGCCGGCCCCATTCCAAGCCTGATCCCGCCCGGTAGCAACAGTGCGTTCGAGCCTCGTATGGATGCCGTGCCGGGCCTAGGCCAACACACCGAACAGCTACTCAAGGAATTGGGGCTGGGGACGGAGCGCATTGAAGAAATGCGTGCCGCCGGGGCCATCTGATTGCAACGAACAACTATTTTCGAGTGAACACTGCCCCATGAAGATCCTGGTAGCTGTGAAACGCGTCGTCGATTACAACGCGAAAGTTCGCGTCAAGGCGGACAGTTCCGGCGTCGACCTCGCCAACGTGAAGATGTCGATGAACCCGTTCTGCGAAATCGCCGTGGAAGAAGCCGTACGCCTGAAAGAGAAGGGTGTTGCGACTGAAATCGTCGTCGTCTCCGTAGGCCCGTCCACCGCTCAAGAGCAACTGCGCACCGCGCTGGCTCTGGGTGCCGACCGCGCCATCCTCGTCGAGTCCGCCGAAGACCTGACTTCCCTGGCTGTTGCCAAACTGTTGAAAGCTGTTGTCGACAAGGAACAGCCTCAGCTGGTGATCCTTGGCAAACAGGCCATCGACAGCGACAACAACCAGACTGGCCAGATGCTCGCTGCATTGAGCGGCTA